>JALHLO010000088.1 GCA_022844525.1 Ramlibacter sp. | reverse complement strand
CGGATTCACCCCGAAATCCGGCCGTTCCAGGTAAGCCAGCACCCTCGCCGCCGCCTCCTGCGGCGAGCTCAGCATCCCCTTTTCCTTCAGCCCCTCGAAAGTGCCGCGGTCCGGGAAGCGCGACGCGTCCGCCGTGCGCAACTGCACCTGCATGTCGGTGTCGATCACGCCCGGCGCGAGCGAGCAGATGCGCGCGCCATGGGGCAGCGCCGCCTGCTCCAGCGCCACGCAGCGGCTGAAGTGGTCCATGCCGGCCTTGGCGGCGCAGTACGCGGCCTGCGCCGCCATTGCGCGCCGCCCGAGGCCGGAGGAGATGTTGAGGATCCTGCGCGGGACCGTCCAGCCCGCGGTGGCGCGCAGGAAGGCGCCGGCCAGCAGCATCGGCGCCTCCAGGTCCACGCGCATGGCTTCGGCGAGCTGCGTGGCGGGGATGTCGTCGACCGGCGCGATGCGCGGGATCAGGCCCGCGTTGTTGATCAGCGTGACCGATGCGAGCTGGCCGCTGTCCTGCCCCTGCAGCCAGGTCTCCAGCCGCGCCGCGGCGGTGTCGCCGCGCGCCAGGTCCTGCGGCCACTGCTCGCAGCGGCGTCCGGCCTGCGCGGCCTGGCCAGCGAGTTCTTCGTTGGGCTTGCGCGAGATCGTCAGCAGCTCGTGGCCGGCCGCGAGCAGTTGCTGCGCCATGGCGAGGCCCATGCCCCGCGAGGCGCCGGTAAGGATGGTGAGGTGTCGCTGCGTCATGCGTACATCGTACGCGTCAGGCCGCCACCACGATCGGGAAGTTCGCCTGCAGCCCCTCGTTGCCGGCGCGGAACGGCACGGTGATGAGCGCGCGGTCCGCGCCCAGGTTGCGCCAGAGGAAGTCGCGCTCGTTGTTCGGGTCGCCTTCCACGTAGAGCTGGGTGGTGAGCAGCTCGCGGCGCTCGAGCCGCACCTTCACGTGGATGTGCGGCGTGCGGCCGCTGTAGGGCACCGGCCTGATCGTGCGGAAGCGGTAGCGGCCGTCGCTGCCGACGGTGACCCGGCCGAAGCCCTGGAAGCTCGGGTCGGCCCGGCTGCCGTCGCCGGGGTGGTGGTAGTGGCCCCGGTGGTCGCACTGCCAGATCTCCACCTGCGCGCCGGCCACCGGCTTGCCCTGCAGGTCGCTCACCACCCCTTCCACCCAGGCCGGCTGGCCGTGCGTGTAGTTCGCGTTGCCGTTGCGCAGCAGGTCGGCGTCCGCGTCCTGCGGCAGGCTCACGGGGTAGAACGGGCCTTCCGTCTGCCGCGGCGTCGCGCGGCGCGGCGCGGCCTGCTGCGCGCGCGTGCCGGTCCAGCAGAAAGGCAGGGCGACCAGCGCGGCGGCGGCGGTGCGGCGGGAAAGGGGGGCCATGGCTTGCTCCGGGGTTGAACCGTTCAGAGGCGTGCCGCGCGCGGCGAGTTCCGCTAGAACGGCACCGTGCTGGCGAAAGATAGCGGCTCGCCGCTGGCCGGGTGCGCGAGCTGCAGCGCGCAGGCATGCAGCAGCAGGCGCGGCGCGCGTTGCCGCCACGGCGGCGGGGCATAGAGCGGGTCGCCCAGGATGGGATGGCCGATCGCCTGCAGGTGCACGCGCAACTGGTGCGTGCGGCCGGTCACCGGCTCCAGCGCCAGCCGGGTGGTGTCGCCCTGCAGGGCCAGCACCTCCCACCGGGTCGTGCCCGGCCGCCCGTGCACGGGGTCCACCTTCTGCAGGGGGCGGTTCGGCCAGTCGGCGGCCAGCGGCAGGTCGATCACGCCTGCGGTGCCGGCTTCGCCCATGGCGCCCGCCACGACGGCCTCGTAGCGCTTGTCCACCGCGCGCTCGGCGAAGGCGCGGCCCAGCACCCGCTGCATGTGGATGCCCCGGCCCATGAGGAACAGGCCGGAGGTCGCCATGTCCAGCCGGTGCACCACCAGCGCGTCCGGCCACAGCGCCTGGGCGCGCGCCGAGAGGCAGTCCTGCTTGTCCTCGCCCCGCCCCGGGACGGCCAACAGGCCGGCCGGCTTGTCCAGCACGACCAGGTGTTCGTCCACGTAGACCAGGCCTTCCGATAATCCCGCCATGACCGCGCTTTCTTCCTTCCTTCCGCTGCCGCTTCAGACCGTGCTGTTGCTGGCCGCCTCCAACGTTTTCATGACCTTCGCCTGGTACGGCCACCTGCGCAGCCTGGCCACCGCGTCCTGGTACGTGGCGGCGCTCGTGAGCTGGGGGATCGCGCTGGCGGAGTACATGCTGCAGGTGCCCGCCAACCGCATCGGCCACCAGCAGGCGGGCTTCTCGGTCGGCCAGCTCAAGATCATGCAGGAAGTGATCACGCTGGCGGTGTTCGTGCCCTTCGCAGTCTTCTTCCTGAAGGAGCCGCTGAAGCTGGACTACCTTTGGGCGGCGCTGTGCATGGTGGGGGCGGTCTATTTCATATTCCGCAATGGTTGACGGGAGGCGGCGGGTAAACTCGCCCGCGGTTCGCACGAAAACAAACCCGCCCCCGGCGCTCCCATGCTCTTCAAGAAACTGCTCCCGAAAGAAGGCAACTTCTTCGAAATGTTCAACCAGCACGCCGAGCGCATGGTGGAAGCCGCCCATGCCTTCTCCAAGCTGGTGGCCAACTACAGCGACATCAACCTGCGGGAGCAGTACAACCGCGAGGTGGACCACGCCGAGCGTTCGGCCGACAAGGTGACCCACGAGGTCAACCGCCTGATCCACTCCACCTTCATCACGCCGATCGACCGCGAGCAGATCCACACGCTGATCAACACGATGGACGACGTGGCCGACCTGATCCAGGACTCGGCGGAGACCATGGCGCTGTACGACGTGCGGCACATGACGGAGGAGATCACCCGCCTGACCGACCTGAGCGTGCGCTGCTGCGAGCGCGTGCAGGAAGCGGTGGCGCTCCTGAGCAAGCTGTCCGACCACAACAGCGCGGTGGGCGCCCTGAAGGTGTGCGAGGAGATCGACAAGCTGGAATCCGACGCCGACCGGGTGATGCGCTCGGCGCTGAGCAAGCTGTTCCGCGAAGAGCCGGACGTGCGCGAGGTGATCAAGCTCAAGGCCATCTACGAGCTGCTGGAGACCATCACCGACAAGTGCGAGGACGTCGCCAACGTCGTCGAGGGCATCGTCCTCGAGAATTCCTGAGGCGGGCGCCACCATGGAAGTGTCGCAAGCGGCCCTGTGGGTCGTCATCCTGCTGGTCGTGATCGCGCTGCTGTTCGACTTCATGAACGGCTTCCACGACGCCGCGAACTCGATCGCGACCGTCGTTTCCACCGGCGTGCTCAAGCCCACGCAGGCGGTGGTATTCGCCGCCTTCTTCAACTTCGTGGCGATCTTCATCTTCCACCTGAGCGTGGCGGCGACGGTCGGCAAGGGCATCGTCGAGTCGGGCGTGGTGGACACGCACGTGGTGTTCGGCGCGCTGCTGGGCGCCATCACCTGGAACGTGATCACCTGGTGGTACGGCATCCCCAGCAGCTCCTCGCACGCGCTGATCGGCGGCATCGTCGGCGCCGTGATCGCCAAGGCCGGGGCCGGGGCGCTGATCGCCGCCGGCATCTGGAAGACGGTGATCTTCATCTTCATCTCGCCCACGCTCGGCTTCATCCTCGGCTCGCTGATGATGGTGGTCGTGTCGAACATCTTCCGCTCGACCCGGCCGTCGCGCGTGGACAAGTGGTTCCGCCGGCTGCAGCTGGTCTCCGCGGGCGCCTACAGCCTGGGCCACGGCGGCAACGACGCGCAGAAGACCATCGGCATCATCTGGATGCTGCTGATCGCCACCGGCTACGTGGCCGCGGCCGACAAGGCGCCCCCGGGCTGGGTGGTGATCGCCTGCTACGTCGCCATCGCCATGGGCACCATGTTCGGCGGCTGGCGCATCGTGAAGACCATGGGCCAGAAGATCACCAAGCTCAAGCCCGTGGGCGGCTTCTGCGCGGAGACCGGCGGGGCGATGACGCTGTTCATCGCGACTTCGCTGGGCATTCCCGTGTCCACGACGCACACCATCACCGGCGCCATCGTCGGCGTGGGCTCCACCCACCGCATGAGCGCGGTGCGCTGGGGCGTGGCGGGGAACATCGTGTGGGCGTGGATCCTGACGATCCCGGCCAGCGCGTTCGTGGCGGCGATCGCTTACTGGGTGAGCCTGCAGTTGTTCTAGCCGTCATCCCGCCTTCGCGGGAATGACGGGCGGGGGTCACTGGCTGATCCGCCGCCCTTCCTCCACCTGGTGCTCGAAGTAGCGCTGGAAGCTGAAGGCGATGCTCGCCATCAGCACGCCCGCGCCGAACATCAGCGAGAAGACGATCGCGAAGATCGTCGCCCAGCGCGTGCGGCCGCCGGCGGCGTCGGCGGGCTGGCCGGGGTTGAACTTCGCGTTCCACTGCTCGGGCGTCATCAGCGCGTAGAGGATCGCCGTGAGGCAGCAGCCGGCGATGGTGAAGCCCAGCAGCGGCACCAGCAGCCAGCTCAGCACGTCGTCCTGGCCGTATTGCTGCACCCGTTCGATGCCGTACAGGCCCAGGGCGGTCGGGATCGGCAGCAGCCAGCCGAGCCAGTCGCCCGGACCCCGCAGGTAGAAACGGTGCAGCCCCAGCGGGCCGCCGAGGAAGGCCAGCCAGGCCGCGAGTGTCTTGCTCTTCATTTGGCCACCGGCTCGGCCGGGGTGCGGTTGCCTTCGCCGAGGTACTTGTCCATCAGCACGATGTCCAGCCAGCGGTCGAACTTCCAGCCGCAGGACTCGATGGTGCCGACGTGGCGGAAGCCGACGGCGCGGTGCACGCCGATGGAGCGCGCGTTGTTGGAGTCGCCGATCACCGCGATCAGCTTGCGCACGCCGGCCGCCTCGGCCTGCTTGGCCAGCTCCGACAGCAGCTTGTTGCCGATGCGCTGGCCGGCCGCGTCCGGGTCGAGGTAGATCGAGTCCTCGGCGGAGAAGCGGTAGGCCGGGCGCGGCTTGAACCACTGGCAGTAGGCGAAGCCGAGGACCCGGCCGTCGAGCTCGGCCACCAGGTAGGGCAGGCCCTTGGCGAGCACGTCGGCGCGGCGCTGCGCGATCTCGCTTTCGGTGGGCGCCGTGGTCTCGAAGGTGCCCGTGCCGTGGGTCACGTGGTGGGCGTAGATCGCCGTGATCGCCGGGATGTCGGCGTCCGTGCTCGGGCGCAGGGAAAGCATAAGGACAGAAGAAGTTATAATCGTGGGCTTTTCGGCGTGTCGCTGGCCGGGTGGCCAGTCGCGTGTCTCAACGCCGGAAGAACAATCGTTAGTGCCCCGTGGGCACCAGCTATCCACCCGAAGGATAAATCATGGTCGTCATTCGACTCTCCCGCGGCGGTGCCAAGCACCGTCCTTTCTACAACATCGTCGTTGCCGACAAGCGCATCCGGCGCGACGGCCGCTTCATCGAGCGCCTGGGTTTCTACAACCCGGTGGCCAAGGACGGCGAGGAAAAGCTGCGCGTGGCGCAGGACCGCCTGACCTACTGGCGCGGCGTCGGCGCCCAGGCGTCCCCGACGGTGGAGCGCCTGCTGAAGGACTCCGCCGCCGCCGCCCCGGCCCAAGCCTAAGCAGGCGTGGCCGCGCCCGGCCGTCCGGCAGCGCCGCTGCCAGCGGACATCGAGCCCGCGGAACTGCCCGCGGATGCCATCGAAGTCGGGCGCATCCTCGATGCATGGGGGGTCAAGGGCTGGTTCAAGGTCCTCCCCCACAGCGCCGACCCGCAGGCGCTGTTCTCCTCCAAGCGCTGGTACCTGCAAGCGTCCGAGAAAGGCCCCAAGGCCTTTGCCGGCACGGTGCTGCTGCGCGTGCGCGAAGCGAAAGAGCACTCCGATTCCGTCGTGGCCCGGGCCGACGGCGTGGAAGACCGCAGCGGCGCGGAAGCGCTGCGGGGCTGCCGCATCTTCGTCCCGCGATCCTCCTTCCCGACCGCCGGGGACGACGAGTACTACTGGGTCGACCTGCTGGGGCTGGAAGTCTTCAACCGCGAGGGCGTGAAGCTCGGCACGGTGAAGGACCTGATGGCCACCGGTCCGCAGACCGTGCTGGTGCTGGAGTACGAGGAGGAAGGCAAGGCGCAGGAGCGCCTGGTGCCCTTCGTGGCCGCCTTCGTCGACCGCGTGGACCTGAAGGCGCGCCGCATCGACGTGGACTGGCAGGCGGACTACTGAGGCCGCCATGCGCTTCGACGTCCTCACCCTGTTCCCCGAACTGTTCGCGCCTTTCCTGGCCGCGGGCGTGACCCGCCGCGCCTACGAGACGAAGCAGGTGGACGTGCGCCTGTGGAACCTGCGCGACTTCGCCGAAGGCAATTACCGCCGCGTCGACGACCGCCCCTTCGGCGGCGGCCCCGGCATGGTGATGCTGGCAGAGCCGCTGGCGCGCTGCCTGGCCGCGGTGAAGGCGCAGCGGGCGGATACCGCGCCGGTCGTGCTTTTTTCCCCGATCGGCGATCGCCTGGACCACGCCGGCGTCGAGCGCTGGTCGGCCAGTGCCGGCGCCATCCTGGTGTGCGGCCGCTACGAAGGCATCGACCAGCGCTTCATAGCCACCCACGTGGACGTGCAACTGAGCCTGGGCGACTTCGTGCTGTCCGGCGGCGAGGTCGCGGCGATGGCGCTGCTGGATGCGGTGGCGCGGCTGCAGCCCGGCGTGCTGAACGACGCGGGCAGCCACCAGGAAGACAGCTTCAACCCCGCGCTGGACGGCCTGCTCGATTGCCCGCACTACACCCGGCCCGAGGAGTGGAATGGCCTGAAGGTGCCCGAGGAACTGCTCTCCGGCCACCACGCGCGCATCGCCGAATGGCGCCGCCGCCAGCGCCTGGCGATCACGGCGCAGCACCGGCCGGACCTCATCGCCGCCGCCCGCCAGGCCGGCCGCCTGACCCGCGCGGACGAGGATTTCCTCGCCGGGCTATAATCCCAGGCTTTCCGATCCTCTACCCGGCCGTCCAAGCCGCAGCCGCCCCCAGGGCAGCATCATGCGAAGCCAGGACCTTTAGTGCAGCGCGGGCAAGATCCCAGAGGTAGCCATGAACCTGATCCAGACCCTCGAACAAGAGGAAATCGCCCGCCTGGGCAAGAAGATCCCCGAGTTCGCCCCCGGCGACACCGTGATCGTTTCCGTGAACGTCGTCGAAGGCAGCCGCAAGCGCGCGCAGGCCTACGAAGGCGTGGTGATCGCCAAGCGCAACCGCGGCCTGAACAGCGCGTTCACCGTGCGCAAGATCTCCAGCGGCGAAGGCGTCGAGCGGACCTTCCAGACCTACAGCCCGCTGATCGCCGGCATCGAGGTCAAGCGCCGCGGCGACGTGCGCCGCGCCAAGCTGTACTACCTGCGCGAGCGTTCCGGCAAGTCCGCCCGCATCAAGGAAAAGCTGGCCTACTCCCAGAAGGGCGAGAAGGCCGCCGCCGCCGAGTAAGCTTCCGAGCGAGCTCGCGAAAACCGCCGCCGGCCTCGTGCTCGCGGCGGTTTTTCATTCTCCCGCCGACCATGCCGATCGACCCTTCCGCCGCCATCCCGCCCGACACGCCGCTGTCGAAGCTGCCGAACTTCGACCCGCGCGAAGTGCCGGTGATCGGCGTCGACACGCACCTGCCGCCGGTGGACCTTTCGCGGCTGGCGCCGGCGGCACTGCGCGGCCGCTTCGCGCAGCCGCCCGCGTGGGAGCCGGAGATCTGGTCCGAGCCGCGCTTCACCAACCGCCCGACCTCGCAGGCGGCCGTGCTGGTGCCGATCGTGATGCGCGAGCGCCCCACGGTGCTGCTGACGCAGCGCACCGCGCACCTGAGCACGCATTCGGGCCAGGTGGCCTTTCCCGGCGGCAAGTGCGACGACACCGATGCCGACGCGGCCGACACCGCGCTGCGCGAGGCCCACGAGGAAATCGGGCTGGAGCGGACGCTGGCGGAAGTGATCGGCGACATGCCCACCTACAAGACCGGCACCATGTTCGTCATCACGCCGGTGATCGCGCTGGTGCGCCCGGACTACCGCCTGGCGCTGAACGAGCACGAGGTCGCGGATGCCTTCGAGGTGCCGCTGGACTTCCTGATGAACCCCGCCCACCACCGCCGCCACGCGATCGAATTCAGCGGCACCCGGCGCGAGTGGTTCTCCATGCCCTACCTGCAGGACGGCAAGGAGCGCTTCATCTGGGGCGCGACGGCGGCGATGCTGCGCAATTTCTACCGGTTCCTCGCGGCCTGAGGCGGCCACCGGGGCGCGGATATCATCCGGGCATGAGTTTCTTCGCGATCCTGTTCGCCCTGTTGATCGAACAGGTGCGGCCACTGGGACCGCACAACCCCATCCACTCCGGCTTGCGCGTGTGGGCGCGCTGGGTAAGCCGCAACTTCGACGCCGGCAAGCCGCAGCACGGCTGGATCTCCTGGGTGCTGGCGGTGATCGTGCCTTCGCTGCTCGCGCTGGCCGTGCACTGGCTGCTGGCGTACTTCGTGGGCTGGCCCGCGGCCATGGCCTGGAGCGTGGTGGTCCTCTACGTCACCCTGGGTTTCCGCCAGTTCAGCCACCACTTCACCGACATCCGCGACGCGCTGGAGGCGGGCGACGAGGCCAAGGCGCGCCAGCTGCTGGCGCGGTGGCAGCGGGTGGACGCGAGCGAGCTGCCGCGCAGCGAGATCGTGCGCCACGTGGTCGAGTACTCGGTGCTCGCGGCCCATCGCCACGTGTTCGGCGTGCTGGCCTGGTTCTCCATCCTCGCCGCCTTCGGGCTGGGCCCGGCCGGTGCCGTGCTGTACCGCATGGCCGAATTCGTGGGCCGCTACTGGCGGTACCGCAACCGCATGCAGGTGCAGCCCGCCAGCGAGGCGCTGCAATCGGCCGCGGCCCGCGCGTGGACGGCGGTGGACTGGCTGCCGGCGCGCCTGACGGCGATCGCCTTCGCGGTGGTGGGCAGCTTCGAGGAGGCGATCGACTGCTGGCGCAACTATGCGGAGCGCTTCCCGAACGACAACGACGGCGTGATCCTGGCGGCGACCTCCGGCGCGGTGAACGTGCGGCTGGGGGGCGAAGCGCTCAAGCCGGTGTTCGCGCCCAATTCCTCCGGCAGCTTCCAGGCCGCCGTGGGCCCCGAGGCGAGCGCCGACACCGCGAGCACGCCGGGGCGCGAGGCGGAGGTGGCGCACCTGCGCAGCATCGTGGGGCTGGTGTGGCGTTCGGTGGTGTTGTGGATGGTGCTGCTGGCGTTGTTGACGCTGGCCAGGTTGATCGGGTGAGGTTGTCGCGGTTCGGGCTTCGCCGCTCACCACGACCTACGCGAACCGGCCGGCCTGTAGGTCGTGGTGAGCGCGAAGCCGAACCGCGACACGCAACTCACGCCGCCGTCGCCGCCCGGCTCAACTGCGCCTGCGTCCACCGCACGATGTCCGCCGCCCCCATCGCCCCCGCCTGCCGGGCCACCTCACGGCCGCCCACGAACAAGGCCAGCGTCGGGATGCTGCGGATGTTCAGCCGCGCGCCCACGCCCTGGGCTTCGTCGGTGTTCACCTTGACGAGCTGCACGCGCGGTTCGAGCTGCTGCGCGGCCTGCTCGTAGGCCGGTTCCATCATGCGGCAGGGGCCGCACCAGGGCGCCCAGAAGTCCACCAGCACCGGCAGCTGGCTGCGCGCGATGTGGCGTTCGAAGTCGGTGGCGCCGAGGTTCACCGGGTGCCCGGTGAACAGGGCCTGGTGGCAACTGCCGCAGTCCGGGGCCTTGGCCAGATCCGGGGACTGGACGCGGTTGGTCGTGTGGCAATGCGGACAGACGACGTGCAGCTGGCTCATGGTCAAGGAGGCCTCCTTCCCCGAAGATAGGGGCGGACCTTGGCGCTGCAAGAGCTTCAGTAGCGCGTCTGCGAGAGTTCCTCGAACAGCAGGCGGTAGATCCGGTAGCGGCTCGGCTCCACCTTGCCGGCCGGCGCGCCCGGCAGGTCGGTGACGTTCGACATCACGCCACAGCCGGGCTCGTGCAGGTGCGTGCAGTTGTAGAACTTGCACTCGGCAACGTGCGGCCTCAGGTCGGGCATGAGCCCGGCCAGCTGCATGCGGTCGATGTGGTGCAGGCCGAACTCCTGGAAGCCGGGCGAGTCGATGATCGCGGTGCTGCGCTCCGCGTCCACCCAGTACCAGGTGGTGGCCGTGGTCGTGTGCTTGCCGGAGTTCAGGGCCTGGGAGATCTCGCCGGTCAGCGCCTGCGCCTGCGGCACCAGCAGGTTGATCAGCGTGCTCTTGCCCGCGCCCGAGGGGCCCAGCACCAGCGTGGTCTTGCCCTGCAGGTGCTGCAGCAGGTGCTCGCGGTCCACGTCGCCGGACAGCCGCAGCGACAGCGGCAGCACGCCGTAGCCCATGTGCTGGTAGGGCAGCAGCCGCGCCCACGCGCGCTCGAAGGGCTCCACCAGGTCGCTCTTGTTCAGCGCGATCAGGGGCGCGATGCGCTCGGCCTCCGCCGCGATCAGCGCGCGGGCCAGCTGCATCTCGGAGAACTCGGGTTCGGCCGCGATCAGCACCAGCACCAGGTCCAGGTTGGCCGCGAAGGACTTGGTACGGACCTCGTCCTGCCGGTAGAACAGGTTGCGCCGTTCCTGCACGCCGGCGATCACGCCTTCGTCGCCGGTGCGCCGCCACAGCACGCGGTCGCCCACCACCGTCTCGTTCTTCTTGCCCTTGGCGTGGCACAAGGTGCGGGTGCCGTCGGGGGACTCCACCAGGCAATGGCGGCCATGGGCGGCCACCACCAGGCCCGGTCGGGTGGATTCCGTATCAGCCAAGCAGGGGCGTCCTCATGCGAGCAATGCGTCGGTGCGCGCGGCGCACTCGAAGTCCGTGTCCGAGATCCCCTGCAGCGAATGCGTGTGCCAGCGCACCACGCAGCGGCCGTAGTGCACGGACAGGTCGGGATGATGGTCGAGCGCGTTGGCCACGAAGGCCAGCGCGTTCACGAAGGAGACGGTCTCGTAGTAGTCGGCGAAGGTGTAGGTCTTCTCGATCGCGACCTCCGCGCCGTCGCCGCTGAGCTTCCAGCCGGGCAGGTCCGCGAGGCGCTTGACGATCTCGGTGGGGGTGAGCGCCCGGCGCTGCTGCCGGGACCAGTCGCGCTTCTTCAGCATGGACTCGCTCACGTCGCCGCTCCCGCCAGCCGCGCGAGCCGCTCCGACGCCGGCGGGTGCGAGTAGTAGAACTTGACGAACACCGGGTCGGGCGTGAGCGTGGACGCATTGTCCTCGTACAGCTTCAGCAGCGCGCTGCCCAGGTGCTGCCCGCTGGTCTGCGTGGCGGCGAAGGCATCGGCCTCGAACTCGTGCTTGCGGGAAAAGCGCGCCATCAGCGGCGAGATGAAGAAGGTGAAGACCGGCAGCGCTAGCATGAACAGCAGCAGCGCCAGCGCGTCGTTCGGCCCTTCCATGTTCGGGCGCACGCCCAGCCCCGTGTAGAACCAGACCTGGCTGGACAGCCAGCCGAGCAGCGCGAAGGCGACGAAGCTCAGGACATAGGTGGCGGCGATGCGCTTGGCGATGTGCTTGAGGCGGAAGTGCCCCAGCTCGTGCGCCAGCACCGCGTCCACTTCGTCGGGCGACAGGCGCGCGATCAGCGTGTCGTAGAAGACCACGCGCTTGCTGGCGCCGAAGCCGGTGAAATAGGCATTGGCATGGGCGCTGCGCTTGCTGCCGTCCATGATGAAGAAGCCCTTGGCCACGAAGCCGCAGCGCTGCATCAGCTTCGTGATGCGCTCCTTCAGCGCCTCGTCCTGCAGCGGCTCGAACTTGTTGAACAGCGGGGCGATGAAGATGGGGAAGAGGAACTGCACGAACAGCAGGAACAGCGACGTGACGCCCCAGGCCCAGATCCACCACTGCGCGCCGGCGGCGTTCATCAGCCAGAGGACCACCCAGGCCAGCGGCAGGCCCAGCGCGACACCGAGCAGCGCGGACTTCAGGAAGTCGCTGAGCCAGAGCTTCCAGGTCATCTTGTTGAAGCCGAAGCGCTCCTCCACCACGAAGGTCTGGTACAGGCTGAAGGGCAGGTCGATCAAGCCGCCGATCACCGAGACGCTGGCCAGCAGGGCCAGCTGCTGCCACATGCCCGGGCCCAGGCGCTGCAGCAGGGCCTGGTTCAGGGCGTCGAGGCCACCGAGCAGGGTCCAGCCGAGCAGCACGGCGCCGGCGACGGCGGTTTCGAGGATGCCGAGCCGGCCCTTGACGATGGTGTAGTCGGCGGCTTTCTGGTGCGCGGGCAGCGACACGATGCCGTCGAAGGGCGCGGGCACGGCGTCGCGGTGGCGCGCGACGTGGCGCACCTGGCGGGTGGCCAGCCAGAACTTCACCACCAGGCTCGCGACGAGGAAGCCCGCGAAGGCGAGGGTGAGGGCGGAGGAAGGGTCCATCTCGCAATGGTAGGCCATCGGCGACAATGCCCGCATGGCAGAACCGACCGCTTCCCCGCCCGCCACGCTGTCCAAGAGCGACCAGAACCTCGTGTGGCTCGACTGTGAAATGACCGGGCTGGACCCGGAGCGGGACCGGATCATCGAGATCGCCGTCGTCGTCACCGGCCCGAACCTGGAGCCGCGGATCGAAGGCCCCGTGATCGCCATCCACCAGAGCGACGCGCAGCTGGACCTGATGGATGCCTGGAACAAGGGCACGCACGGCAAGAGCGGCCTGACCGACAAGGTGCGGGCCTCCACGGTGACCGAAGCGGACGCCGAGCGCCTGGTGCTGGAGTTCGTGAGCCGCTTCATCCCCAAGCAGGGCAGCCCCATGTGCGGCAACAGCATCGGCCAGGACCGGCGCTTCCTGGTGAAGTACATGCCGGCGCTGGAAGGCTGGTTCCACTACCGCAACCTGGACGTGAGCACCCTGAAGGAGCTGGCGCGGCGGTGGAAGCCGGAGGTCTACAGCTCGTTCAAGAAGAAGCAGCTGCACACCGCGCTGGCCGACGTGCACGAGTCCATCGACGAGCTTGCGCACTACCGCGAGCACTTCCTGAAGCTGCCCTGAACATCGCAGGTGCGGGAAAACCCGAAACCTGTCATAATCGCGGGCTTGCTGCTTCACGGCAGCTGATACGCGCATCCGCCTTTTCGCACTGGCCCGCTCTTTCGAGCAGACATGGGCCGCAGGTTGCAAGACCTGTTTGTCGTTGGAATGGTTGATGTACTCCAACCATTGCAATGACGGCGCCGCCCGCCCCGGGCTGCGTCGCGTGGACATACTCATGACGGATTTCATCCAGGATACCCCCGTGGCCCTCGAAGCCACCGCCCCCGAAGCCATCGCGCCCGAAGCCCTCGCGCCCGTGGCCAACGGCTTCGCCACCCTGGGCCTCGCGCCCGAACTGCTGGCCGCCGTCGCCGACCTGGGCTTCACCCAGCCGACGACCGTGCAGACCCAGTGCATCGGCCTGGCCATGGCGCAGGAGCACGTGGACGGCAACGCGTACAACGACCTGATGGTCTCCAGCCAGACCGGCAGCGGCAAGACCGCGGCCTTCCTGCTGCCCGTGCTGCACACGCTGCTGGCCCAGCAGGCCGCCGCCGAAGCCGCCGACAGGAAGGCCTACGACGACGCCATCGCCCGCGGCGAGGCGCCGCCCAAGCGCGTGCGCAAGAACCCGCTGAACCCGCGCACCTTCAAGGCGGCGACGCCCGGCGCGCTGGTGCTGTGCCCCACGCGCGAGCTCGCGCAGCAGGTGTGCAGCGACGCGATCGACCTCGTGAAGCATTGCAAGGGCCTGCGCATCGCCAACGTGGTGGGCGGCATGCCTTACCAGATGCAGATCGCGCGCCTGCAGAACGCCGACCTCGTGGTCGCCACGCCCGGCCGCCTGCTGGACCTGCAGCGCTCGGGCCAGATCAAGCTGGACAAGGTGCAGTTCCTGGTGGTCGACGAGGCCGACCGCATGCTGGACCTGGGCTTCGCCGAGGACCTGGAAGCGGTGCACCAGATGACCGCCGCGCGCCACCAGACCATGATGTTCAGCGCCACCTTCGCGCCGCGCATCCAGCAGCTGGCCCAGCGCGTGATGCGCCAGCCGCAGCGCGTGCAGGTGGACTCGCCGCAGGAAAAGCACGTCAACATCAAGCAGGTGCTGTTCTGGGCCGACAGCCCGCAGCACAAGCGCGCGCTGCTGGACCACTGGCTGCGTGACAACAGCATCGACCAGGCCATCGTGTTCGCCAGCACGCAGATCGAGTGCGACAGCCTCGCCGAGGACCTGCAGCAGGTGGGCTTCAGCGCCGTGGCGCTGCACGGCGCGCTGTCGCAAGGCATGCGCAACCGCCGCCTGATGGCGCTGCGCCGCGGCCAGGTGCAGATCCTGGTGGCGACCGACGTCGCCTCGCGCGGCATCGACGTGCCGACGATCACGCACGTGTTCAACTTCGGCCTGCCGATGAAGAGCGAGGACTACACGCACCGCATCGGCCGCACCGGCCGCGCGGGCCGCGACGGCCTGGCCGTCACCTTCGCCGAGTTCCGCGACCGCCGCAAGATCGGCGACATCGAGCATTACAGCAAGCAGCGCTTCAGCGCCGAGGTGATCCCCGGCCTGGAGCCCAAGCAGCGCTTCGCCTCGCCGCCGCCGGCCCGCTCCGGCTTCGGCGGCAAGCCGGCCCGCCCGGGCGATCGCCGCCCGTCGAACGGCAACGGCTTCGGCAAGCACTCCGGCTTCGGCGCCAAGACCTTCGGCGGCCGTGACGGCAACCGCGGCGCGGGCGGCGACCGGCGCGAGGGCGGCGGCTTCGGTGCACCGCGTGACGGTGGCTTCGGCGGCGGCCGCGACTTCGGCAACCGCGGACGTCCGGCGCGCTAAGCGTCGGTCCCGCGCAGGCGGGAATCCAGGGCGTTGAAAGGAAAAGAGCGGCTGCGGCCGCTCTTTTTCGTTTCCGGAAGGGTCCCGCCTGTGCGGGGATGAGAATCACCCCAGCGCCGCCCTTCCCGTGTCCGGCCACAAC
>JALHLO010000087.1 GCA_022844525.1 Ramlibacter sp. | reverse complement strand
CGGCGGCAGGCGCGGCCTTCGCGGCGGGAGCGGCCTTCGCGGCGGGAGCGGCCGCCTTGGCGGGAGCCGCCGGCTTGGGGGCAGGCGTCTGCGCCTGGACGGACGCGCAGGCCAGCATGGCGGACAGCGCGACGACGTGAGCAGCGAATTTCACTGGATGGCTCCTTTGCATGACAACGCGCAGGGTAGCTTTTCCCGCATGGCCCACCGCTAAGGGATTGCCCCTAAGCGGCGGGTGTGTTATCGCGCAGGTGACAGCGACACGTTCCTGTCACCAGGGGCTCAAGCCGATGGCAGCTTGTAGTCCTTGAGCTGCTCGCGCAGCCGCGTCTTGAGCATCTTGCCGGTCGCGCCGAGCGGGATCGCCTCGACGAACACCACGTCGTCGGGGATCTGCCACTTGGCGATCTTGCCTTCGTAGAACTTGAGCAGTTCCTCCCTCGTCACCTCCGCGCCCGGCCGCTTGACCACCGCGACGATGGGTCGCTCGTCCCACTTCGGGTGGCGCATGCCCACGCAGGCGGCCATCTGGACCGCGGGGTGCGACATCGCGATGTTCTCGATGTCGATCGAGCTGATCCACTCGCCGCCGGACTTGATCACGTCCTTGCTGCGGTCGGTGATCTGCATGTAGCCGTCGGCGTCGATGGTGGCGACGTCGCCGGTGGGGAACCAGCCCACGCCGTGCGCGTCCTTCACCAGCGGGTCGCCGCCCTCGCCCTTGAAGTACTCGCGCACCACCCACGGGCCCTTGACGTACAGGTCGCCGAAGGTCTTGCCGTCCCACGGCAGCTCCTCGCCGTTGTCGCCGACGATCTTCATGTCCACGCCGTAGATCGCGCGGCCCTGCTTCAGGCGCAGCTTCATCTGCTCTTCGGGCGGCAGCTTCAGGTGCTTGTTCTTCAGGGTGCACAGCGTGCCCAGCGGGCTCATCTCGGTCATGCCCCAGGCGTGCAGCACCTCCACGCCGTAGTCCTCGCGGAAGGCATCGATCATCGCCGGCGGGCAGGCCGAGCCGCCGATCACCGTGCGCTTGAGCGAGGAGAAGCGCAGGCCGCCGGGCTTCATGTGGCCCAGCAGCATCTGCCACACGGTGGGCACGCCCGCGGCATACGTGACCTGCTCCGCCTCGATCAGCTCGTAGATGGACTTGCCGTCCATGGCGCCGCCGGGGAACACCAGCTTGCAGCCGGTGAGCGCGGCGGAATACGGGATGCCCCAAGCGTTGACGTGGAACATGGGGACCACCGGCAGCACCGAGTCGCGTGCCGACAGGCCCATCACGTCGGGCAGCGCCGCGGCGTAGGCATGCAGCGTGGTCGAGCGATGGCTGTACAGCGCCGCCTTCGGGTTGCCCGTGGTGCCGCTCGTGTAGCACATGCTGGAGGCCGAGTTCTCGTCGAAGCTGGGCCACTGGCAGGTGGTGGGCTGGCCCCCGATCCACGACTCGTAGGCGACCAGGTTCGGGATGCCGCTGTCCGCGGGCAGCCGGTCGGCGTCGCACAGCGCCACGTACTGCCGGATCGTGGGGCAGCGCGCGTGGACCGCCTGCACCAGCGGCAGGAAAGTCAGGTCGAAGCACAGCACCTGGTCCTCGGCGTGGTTGGCGATCCAGGCGATCTGGTCGGGGTGCAGGCGGGGGTTGATGGTGTGCAGCACGCGGCCCGAGCCGCTGACGCCGAAGTAGAGCTCCAGGTGGCGGTAGCCGTTCCAGGCGAGCGTGGCCACGCGGTCGGAGAACAGCAGCTGCAGGCCGTCGAGCGCGTTGGCAACCTGGCGCGCGCGGCGCGCGACGTCGCGCCACTGGTAGCGGTGGATGTCGCCCTCGACGCGGCGCGAGACGATCTCGCCGTCGCCGTGGTGGCGCTCCGCGTGCTCGATCAGCCCCGAAATGAGCAGCGGTTGGTTCTGCATCAGGCCCAGCATCTTTGTTCTCCTCGGAATTGCGAATTGGTCCGGGGCGAATGCTAAACCGAAGGGCTGACGCTCAGGCCGAGGAACTCCCGCCCGGGTGGAAGTAGAGTGTCACCATGGTGCCTTCGCCGAGCGTCGAATGCACCTCGACCGCCCCGCTGATGGCCTGCATCACGCGCTGGCAGAACATCAGGCCCATGCCGCTGCCGCCGGCGCCGGCGCGCGTGGTGACCGGCTCCTTGGTGAGCTTGGCCAGCACCTCGGGCGGGATGCCCGGCCCGTTGTCGCGCACCCGGATCCAGAACCGCCGGCCCGCCGGCGCGTCGGGGGCGGAGTCCACCTCCAGCCACAGGCGCGACTGGGGCCGGCCGCGCAGGGCGATCAGGGCGTTCTTGGCCAGCGTGCACAGCACGAGGTACAGCAGGTCGCGCCGGCCCGGCAGGCGGAAGTCCTGCCGCACGTCCAGCGTCACGCAGGCGCGCTCGTTGTCCTCGAAGGGGAACTCGTCCAGCAGCGCGCCGACCAGGCTGCTGGCCGTGATCGACTGCGGCACCGCGTCCGGGTAGGCGTCGCGCGCCGACTGCACGAAGGTGGACACCAGCGACTGGCAGTACAGCGCGCGGCGCTCGGCGCGTTCCAGCGCGGTGACCAGTTCGCCCGGGTATTCCTCGGTGAAGCGGGCCACCCCCGCGGGTTCGTCCGGCCCGGGCGCGATGTAGCGCGCGGCCACCGAACCCACGTAGCCGCGCACGGTGGCCAGGGGCGTGTTGAGTTCGTGGGCCAGGAAGCCGAGCGCCTCGCGCAGCGCCGCCACCCGCCCCTCGTTGACCACCCGCTCCAGCGCCTGCGCCCGGTACAGCGCCACCGCTTCGCGCAGCGCCTCGCGCGTGGCCTCGCCGTCGAGCGGCTTTTCCAGGATGCGCAGCACCTTGCCCTGGTTGACCGCGGCGATCGCCACGTCCTTCTCGGCATAGGCGGTGGCCAGCAGGCGGATCACGTGGCGGAAGTCGCGCTGCACCGCGCGCAGCAGCTTCATGCCGTCGCGCTCGGGCATGCGGTAGTCGGTGACCAGCACGCCGAATTCGGCGCTGCGCTCGCCGAGGATGGACAGCGCCTCGTCGGCGCCGCCGGCCGTCACGACGCGGAATTCGTCGCCGAACTCGCGCGCGAACCACTTGCGGGAGGTCGGCTCGTCGTCCACGAACAGGACGGAGGGCGACTCCCCGGGAAAATCGGGAACCTGCATCGGGACTTCAGCTCGGGTCGGATCGTGTTTCCACCGAGCAGTATGCCCTGAGGGCCTCCTCGGTCCGCGTCGCGAGGTCCTGCAGGTTGGGCAGCCAGGCGCTGCCGCTCGGCCATTCGCCCTCCTCCAGCAGCGGCACGTAGAGCTTGCGCACCTGCTGGTACAGGGCCTGGGCGCCGGCTTCGCCGCTCATGCCCAGCAGCGAATGCAGCGCGTCGATGCTGCCCTGGATGTCGCCGTTGTCGACGGCCTCGCGCAGCGTGCCGACCAGCCGCGCCATCTCGGGCACGTAGTCGTTCAGCAGCTCGTCCAGCATGCCCAGGCGGCGGTAGCTTTCCAGGCGCTGCACGTTCAGCAGGCCGTCCTGCACCGGGGCCGGCGCCTGGCGCGACTTCGCCGGTTCCGGACCGGGCGTCATCGCGATGCCGCCGGAAATCAGGCGCGTGAGCGTGTCGTACAGCACCAGCGCATCGACCGGCTTGACCAGGAAGCCGTTCATGCCGGCCGCCGTGGCCGCGGCGACGGCGGGCTCGTCGGAACGCGCCGTCAGCGCCACGATGGGCACGCCGGACCAGGGCTCGTGGGCACTGCGGATCGCGCGGGCCGTCTCCAGGCCGTCCATGCCGGGCATGTGCAGGTCGACGATCACCGCATGGATGCCGTCCTGCGAATGCAACTGCTCCAGCACCGCGGCACCGTGCTCCACCTCGATCACGATGGCCGCGGCGTTGCGCAGGTAGGCGGCGATCGCCTTGCGGTTGAAGGCGCTGTCGTCGGCCACCAGGATGCGGCGGCCGGCCAGGCGCCCGGCCACGCTGTCGGCCTGGCTGCCGGGCGTCTGCACCACGTGCTGCAGCGCGGCCAGCAGCGGCAGCTGCGCGCAGGGCTTGCTGACGAAACCGTCCATGCCGCACTTGAGCGCCTTGGCGCGCGCCAGGTGGGCCGGCTCGCTGGTGTAGGCGACGATGTGCACGTTGCGGTTGGGCCCCTTGGTCGCGCGCAGCTTCTCCGCCACCGCGTAGCCGTCCAGGCCCGGCATGTGCAGGTCCAGCAGCACGATGTCGTACTTGCGGGCGGCCAGCAGCCGCAGCGCGGTCTGGCCGTCCGCCGCCTCGTCGAGGTCGGTCGTGAGCGCCAGCGGCCCGAGCTTCTGCCGGGTGGCCACGCGCTGCACCGCATCGTCTTCCACGATCAGCAGGCGCTTGCCGGCGAGCACCGTGCGCGCCTGGGCGATCGCGTCCAGGCGGTGGGCCTCGCGCTCCTCGGCGCTGATCGCCGGGAAGGTCATCGTGAACTCGGTGAATTCGCCCGGCACCGAGTCGCACTGGATGCCGCCGCCGAAGGCGCGCATCACGCGCTGGCAGTAGGCCAGGCCCAGGCCGGTGCCGCCCGACTTGGCCACCGAGCGGAAGGGTTCGAACAGCCCCTTGAGGATCTCCGGCGCGATGCCCGGGCCGGTGTCGCGCACCTTCACGTGCTGGTCGCCCACGGTGATGGTCACCCGCGTCTGCGGATAGGCCGCCACGTAGTAGAGCGAGTTCTTGATCAGGTTGAACAGCACGAACAGGAACGCCGTCTCGTCGCCGCGGAACGTGAAGTCCTCCTGCACCTGCACCGTGACGCGGTCGCGCACCTCGTCGGTGTCGTAGCTGTATTCCTCCACCGCCTGCTGCACGACCTCGGCGGCCGACAGGTAGCGGAAGGCCGACGCGTCGAGCGGCCGCGCGCTCACCTCGTCGAGCGTCATGGAGATGACCTGCAGCCCGCGCTGCACCGCCTGCTCGCCGCGGGCGAGGTGGCGGTACAGCGCCTGCACCTGCTGCGCGTCGAGCCTGGCGGACTCGCGCGAGGCGCCCGGCGCCGGCAGCACGCCCTGCATGCCTTCCAGGCTGTGCTTGAGCTGCGCCAGCGGGTGGCGCATCTCGTGGGCGATCGAGCCCGCCAGCGCCTGGGTCGCCCGCAGCTTGCGCTCGGCATCGATCTTGTCCGTGTTGGACTTGAACAGGTTGCCGCCGATCAGGATCAGCGCGAAGGCCGGCAGCTGCGCGACCATGTCCATCGGCACCTTCGGATTCGGCGTGATCAGCACGTAGATGCCGGCCGCCACCGCCGTGCCGACCAGCAGCATCACGATGGTGTTGCGCCAGTCGGTCAGCAGCACCAGGAAGCACAGGATGATGAAGGCGTTGGAGATGTTGGCGATCCCGCCCCCGCGCTCCAGCGCCACCAGCACGGTGAACGTGGGCAGCGAATACAGCAGCGCGAAGTAGGAATACGGGATGTACCAGGGCTTCAGGCGCTCGGGCCAGTGGTCCCGCAGGCCCAGCAGCGCGAACAGCAGCACCGCCAGCGAACGCTCGACGAGGTCGGCCGTGATCGAGGCGTTGGGCCGCGTGAAGCGCAGGAAATAGAACAGGACGTAGGTGACCGCGCCCAGGATGCCGATCGTCTTCAGCCGCGACGGGCCGTAGGCGTGGTAGTCCTCGTAGTAGGCGAACAGGCGGCGCGCGAATCTCAGCATGGCAGCGCCTCCGTGTCGTGGCGCACGGCCAGGATGCGGGCGACGAGCGCCTTCTCCTCGTCGCTGGTCGCCAGGGCTCGCAGCACGTCCGGGACGTGGCCGTGGATCAGCGAGTAGCTGCCTTCGGCGTCCTCGCAGGCGTCCTTGACCAGGACGGAGAAGCCGAAGCGGCGGTACAGGCGGCTGAGGACCGGGGTACAGGAGGCCAGAAGGTTGTCCACGCGATGTTCGTCGAGTACGTCCACGAAAGAGAGGAAGAGAAGCCGCTTGAGGGAATCGAAGCCGCTGCGGTACTGGGGCGCCAGCACGAGCCGGCCGACTTCCCAGCTTTCCTGGAGCAGCTTGTCGGGAACCTTGTGCTGCCGCACCAGCTTGTCGCAGGGCGCCAGCCCGCGGTTCATCGGCAGGTAGCGGATCGTACCGATGTACTCACCGTAGCGCGTGAAAGCGCCCACGAAGCCGGACTCGTCTCTTTTTTTTCGCGGGTGTGGAAGCCGGGATCGTCCACCGCGGACGCCGGCAGGGCGATCTGCCCTCGCAGGTGGAGGACACGGGCGATTTCGCGCGCGCCGCGCAGCTGGGTGAAGCCCACTTCGTGGGGCTGCAGCTCGGTCGGCGGCGGAGGCTCGTACCTCGCGCACTCCTCCACGGCCGCCAGCGACGGCTGCGAAGGAAGTGCAAAGGACTGCTCCAGGCCCGAAAAATCGCTCATGTTTTCCTCCCTCTGATAAGACAACGCCGAGTGTGTAGCTCGACGTAAAAGATTATGAAATCCGCCCCCGGAGCCGAACAGTAAGCCATTCCCCTAAGCGCCCGTGGAGTAGGGTCCGCGGCGGACAATGGCGCATGGATCAAGCCGTCGCCCGGGCGCCCGTCGCCCTGGAACCCGGCCTCGCATGGCGGCACGATTTCGCCGGACTGGGGCCCGCCTTCCACACCGAACTGCGCCCCACGCCCCTGCCGGACGCGCACCTCGTCTCCCTCAACGCCCGCCTCGCGTCCGAACTGGGACTCGGTGCGGGCTTCCTCGCCGGCCAGGACGGCGTCGAGGCCTTCACCGGCAACCTGCCGCTGGCCGGCGCGCGGCCGCTGGCCGGCGTCTACAGCGGCCACCAGTTCGGCGTCTGGGCCGGGCAGCTCGGCGACGGCCGGGCCATCCTGCTCGGGGGCATCGCGACGCCGGCCGGCCTGCAGGAACTGCAGCTCAAGGGGGCGGGCCGCACGCCCTACTCCCGCATGGGCGACGGCCGGGCGGTCCTGCGTTCGAGCATCCGCGAGTACCTGGGTTCCGAAGCGATGCAGGGACTGGGCATCCCGACCACCCGCGCCCTGATGGTGACCGGCTCGCCGCAGCCGGTGCGGCGCGAGGAGGTGGAAACGGCCGCCGTGGTGACCCGGGTGGCGCCCAGCTTCGTGCGCTTCGGGCATTTCGAGCATTTCTCGGCGCGCGGGCAGCACGAGGAACTGCGCCGGCTGGCCGACTACGTGGTCGACACCTTCTATCCGGACTGCCGCGGCAGCGAGCGGCTGGCGGGCAACCCCTATGCGGCGCTGCTGGAACAGGTGAGCGAGCGCACGGCGGCGATGGTGGCCCGCTGGCAGGCCGTGGGTTTCTGCCACGGCGTGATGAACACCGACAACATGAGCATCCTGGGCCTGACCATCGACTACGGCCCCTTCCAGTTCCTCGACGCCTTCGTGCCGAACCACGTCTGCAACCACAGCGACGAGTCCGGCCGCTATGCATTCAACCGGCAGCCGAACGTCGCCTACTGGAACCTGTTCTGCCTGGGCCAGGCCCTGCTGCCCCTGATCGGCGACCAGGAAGTCGCGCTGGCCGCCCTGGAGTCGTACAAGGCGGTGTTCCCGCGCGAGCTGGAAGCGCGCATGCGCGAAAAGCTGGGCCTGGAGGGCGAACAGGCGGGCGACCGCGAACTGGTCGAAGGGATCCTGCAGCTGCTGGCCGCCGGCAGAGTCGACTACCCCGTCTTCTGGCGGCGCCTGTCCCGTTTCGTGGCGGGCGGAGAGCGCGAACCCGTGCGCGACCTGTTCCCGGACCGCGACGCCTTCGACCGCTGGGCCGCACAATACGAGGCGCGCCTGCCCGGCGACCGCGAGGCGGCCGGCGCGCGCATGCTGCGGACCAACCCGAAATACGTGCTGCGCAACCACCTGTGCGAACTCGCCATCCGGCAGGCGAAACTCGGGGACTTCTCGCAGGTCGAGGTGCTGCTGGCGCTGGCGCAATCGCCCTTCGACGAACACCCGCAACACGAGGACCTGGCCGGCTTCCCGCCCGACTGGGCCGCCCACATCGAGATCAGCTGCTCTTCATGAAGAACGACTTCCCGATCCGCAAGACCGAGGCCGAATGGAAGGCCTTGCTGGCCGAGAAGGGGGCCGAGCCCGGCGCCTTCGAGGTCACCCGCCATGCCGCCACCGAGCGGCCCTTCACCGGCAAGTACGAGCGCGTCTGGGCCGACGGCAGCTACCACTGCATCTGCTGCGGCGCGAAGCTGTTCGACGCGCAGGCGAAGTTCGACGCCGGCTGCGGCTGGCCCAGCTTCTCCCAGGCCCTGCCCGGCGCGATCCGCGCGTTCCGCGACACCAGCCACGGCATGGTCCGCACCGAGACGGTGTGTGCACAATGCGGGGCGCACCTGGGCCACGTGTTCCCGGACGGGCCCGGCCCCGACGGGCTGCGCTACTGCATGAACTCCGCCTCGCTGGACTTCCAGCCGGAAGGCAAGAAAGACCGATGAAACTCCTGCTCGACTTCTTCCCCATCATCCTGTTCTTCGTCGCCTTCAAGATGTGGGACATCTATGTCGCCACCGGGGTGGCGATCGCGGCGACCATCATCCAGATCGGCTGGCTGAAGTATTCGGCGGGCAAGGTGGAGCCGATGCAGTGGCTCAGCCTGGGGATCATCATCGTGTTCGGCGGCGCGACCATCCTGGCGCACGACGAGACCTTCATCAAGTGGAAGCCCACCGTCCTGTACTGGCTCATGGGCGGCGCGCTGGCCGGCGGCATGCTGTTCTTCCGCAAGAACCTGCTGAAGTCGCTGATGGGCGCGCAGATGGAACTGCCGGATCCCGCCTGGCGCGCGATGAACTGGAGCTGGATCGGCTTCTTCGCCGTCATGGGCGTGCTGAACCTGTGGGTGGCGTTCAACTACGACACCGACACCTGGGTCAACTTCAAGCTGTTCGGCGGCCTGGGCCTGATGGCGGTGTTCGTCGTCGGGCAGGCGCTCTACCTGAGCCGCTACATGAAGGACACCAAGGAAGCGGGAGCGCCGGACGCGTGAGCACGGGAACCGGAATCACCGCGGAAGCGCTGCGGCAGCGCCTGCAGGAACGCCTGTCGCCCACGCAGGTCGAAGTCCTGGACGAAAGCGCGGCGCACCTCGGCCACGCGGGGCAGGACGGCACCGGCGCCGGCACCCATTTCCGGGTGCGGATCGCCTCCCCGCTGTTCGCGGGCAAGCCCAAGGTGGCGCGCCATCGCCTTGTGTATGATGCCCTGCGCGACTATATCGACCGTGACCACGGGGTGCACGCCCTGGCGATCGAAACGCTCTGACCACTGATTCCGCTCCCAAGGGAAACCCCATGAAGAAAGCCCTCCTGACCGCCGTCGCCGCGGCCGCCATCGGCCTCGCCCTGCCCGTTTCCGCGCAGAACATCGCCATCGTCAACGGCAAGCCGGTGCCCAAGGCGCGCGTCGACATGCTGTCGAACCAGCTGGCCAAGGCCGGCCGCCCGGTGTCGCCGCAGATGGCCGACCAGCTCAAGGACGAAGTGATCGCGCGCGAGATCTTCATGCAGGAAGCGCAGAAGCGCGGCCTGGACGCCAGCGACGACTACAAGGCCCAGATGGAGCTGGCCCGCCAGACCATCCTGATCCGCGAGCTGTTCGCCGACTACCAGCAGAAGAACCCGGTCACCGACGCCGAGATCAAGGCCGAATACGACAAGTTCACCGCGGCCAACGGCGGCAAGGAATTCAAGGCGCGCCACATCCTGGTGGAAAAGGAAGAGGACGCGAAGAAGATCATCGCCGACCTGAAGAAGGGCGGGAAGTTCGAGGACATCGCCAAGAAGCAGTCCAAGGACCCGGGGTCCGGCGCCAACGGCGGCGACCTCGACTGGGCCACCGCGGCCAGCTACGTGCCGGAGTTCGCGGAAGCCATGATCAAGCTGAAGAAGGGCGAGCTGACCCAGGCGCCGGTGAAGTCCCAGTTCGGCTGGCACGTGATCCGCGTCGACGACATCCGCGAGGCGCAGCTTCCCAAGCTGGAGGAAGTGCGCCCGCAGATCGCGCAGCAGCTGCAGCAGCAGAAGCTGGCGCAGTTCCAGGAGAGCCTGCGGAAATCGGCGAAGGTCGAATAGGCCCATCATCCCGCGCAGGCGGGGATCGACAAGGCTTTCAGAGAAGCGGCCCGCGCGGGCCGCTTTTGCTTTTGGACGCCCTGGATTCCCGCCTCCGCGGGAATGACGCACCGCTGCGCTAGCGGGCCGCCTGCCCCTGCAGCTGCCCCTGGCGCTCCTTCAGCTGCTGCCCCAGGGCATCGAGGTCGATGCCGCAAGACCGTGCTTTCGGGAACAGGTGGTCGCGCTCCTCCTTCACGTGGTGCTCGACGGCGCGCGCGAGCTGCGCGACCAGCTCGTCCTGCAGGCTGCCGGGGCGCGCGCCCTGGACCTGCGCGATCAGCTGCTTGGCTTCCTGGTGCTCCGCCTTCGCTTCGTCCAGCAGCTCCGGGGCATCGATCGCCTTGCGCAGCGCCGGATAGAAGATCTCCTCCTCGATCTGCGCGTGCACGGTGAGTTCGCTGCAGATCTTCTGCGCGATCGGTCGGCGGTCCGCGGCGGCGCCGGGCGCGGCCATCGCGAGCCGCGCGTATTCGACGAACAGGTGCTTGACGGCGATGTGGTCCGCGTCGAGCAGGTCGCAGGCGTCCTTGGTGGCGAGTTCGGCCATGGGTGTTCCTTGAATTTCGTTCAGACCAGCGGCGGATCCATCTCGCGGCCGAAGTGGCGGTGCTTCGCGATGGCCTCGATGAAGGCCGCGGTCGCGCCCTCCTCCTGGCCGGGCTCGGCGATGATCAGTCCGGTGCCGCCTTGCGCCAGGCTCTTGTCCATCGCCTGCGGGATGCCGGCGTAGCTCAGGAGCTGCCGCGACCCGCCCAGCACCAGGATGGCCTTGCAGTGGCGGAACTGGTCCTTGATGAATTCCGCCGTGTGGCCGTCCTGCGCCAGGGCCGCCACCGCTTCCGCGCCGTCGGGCAGCACCAGGGCGTCGAACAGGAAACCGGGCTCGTTCTCGAGCGACGCGTCCGCGTCGATCGCGTCGCCGTCGGCCGTGGGCATGGGACCGATGCGCGTGCCGACCAGGCGGCCGACCGCTCCCCGCTGCGCCAGCGCTTCCTGCACGCGCAGCAGCGGCTGCGCCTGGACGCCGGGCGCGACCAGGATGGCGACCTTGCGGCCCTTGATGCTGCCGTCGCCCGGGCGCGCGAGCAGCGACAGCGGCGGCGACTTCGCGACCTCCGGCTCGGGCGGGTTGGGCAGCGCCAGCGGCAGCGGCGCGGGCAGCGGATTCATGCCCAGGCCGTCGGCCACCTTCTGCGCCAGCTCCTCGGAGGCATTGCGCAGGGACGCGACCATGCGTTCGCGGATCGCCGGCACCGTCACCTTGCTCAGCTCGAAGCGGAAGGCGTTGGCGATGTGGCACTGCTCCACCGGCGTCTGGCTCTCGTAGAACAGGCGCGCCTGCGTGTAGTGGTCGGCGAACTTCTCCGGCTTGGCGCGCACCTTGCCCTGCTCCTCCTCGGCGCGGATGCGCGCCGGCACCGAGACGAAGCCCTGCGCGGCCCCGGCCTGGAAGGGGCAGCCGCCGGCCAGCGAGTTCGGCTCGTAGTTCACGCGGCCGCGGTGGATCGCCTGCCGGTGCATGCCGTCGCGCTGGTTGTTGTGCACCTGCACCAGCGGCGCGTTGATCGGCAGCTCGTGGAAGTTCGGGCCGCCCAGGCGGGAGATCTGCGTGTCCACGTAGGAATGGATGCGTCCGGCCAGCAGCGGGTCGTTGGAGAAGTCGATGCCCGGAATCACCTGCGCCGTGCAGAAGGCCACCTGCTCGGTCTCGGCGAAGAAGTTGTCCGGGTTGCGGTTCAGCACCATGCGGCCGACCGGCTGCACCGGCACCAGTTCCTCGGGGATGATCTTGGTCGCGTCCAGGATGTCGAAGCTGAACTCCTGAGCCTGCTCCTCGGTGAAGATCTGCACGCCCAGCTCGTACTCGGGGTAGTTGCCCGACTCGATGCGCTCCCACAGGTCGCGCCGGTGGTAGTCGGGGTCGGCGCCGGAGATCTTCACCGCCTCGTCCCACACCAGGGAATGGGTGCCGGCCACCGGCGTCCAGTGGAACTTCACGAACACCGACTCGCCCTCCTCGTTGACGAGGCGGAAGCTGTGCACGCCGAAGCCCTGCATGGTGGCGTAGCTGCGCGGGATGGCGCGGTCGCTCATCACCCACATCAGCATGTGCGTGGACTCGGGCATCAGCGACACGAAGTCCCAGAAAGTGTCGTGCGCGCTCGCCGCCTGCGGCATCTGGTGGTGCGGCTCGGGCTTGACCGCGTGCACCAGGTCCGGGAACTTCATCGCGTCCTGGATGAAGAAGACGGGGATGTTGTTGCCCACCAGGTCCCAGTTGCCCTCGTCGGTGTAGAACTTGACGGCGAAGCCGCGCACGTCGCGCGCGGTGTCCTTGGAGCCGCGCTCGCCCTGCACGGTGGAAAAGCGCACGAACACCGGCGTGACCTTGCCGGCGGCGCGGAAGGGCGCCGCCTTGGTGTACCGGGTCAGGGGCTGGTAGCACTCAAAGAAGCCGTGCGCGCCGGAGCCGCGCGCGTGCACGATGCGCTCGGGAATGCGCTCGTGGTCGAAGTGGGTGATCTTCTCGCGCAGGACGAAGTCTTCCAGCAGCACCGGCCCGCGCACGCCGTACTTCAGCGAGTTCTGGTTGTCGGAGACGGCGACGCCCTGGTTGGTGGTGAGCGTCCGGCCGGTGGAGTCCACGCGCACGCGGTCCAGGGAATCGGTGGTGGCGTTCAGCCCGTCGAGCGCGGCGGTGCCCACCTTGTCGGAACTGTTTTCCTCCGACAGCGTGCTCGCGCCCACCAGGCGCGACGGCGGCTCCACGGCCTGGCCGTGCGGCGGGTTGGTGCCGTTGTCGAAACCGTGCTCCTCGGCCTTGGTCTCGTTGTGGGGCATGGCGGCGACCATGGCCTGCACTTCGGCCATCTTGCGCGCAGCCGGGTCCTCGGGCGCGGCGCCCGAGACGCGGCCCGGGCCGCTGTCGGTGTTGCGGGCCGCCGACTTCGCGGGTGTCTTCTTGTTGTCAGGCGGGGGAGCCTTGGGTGTCTTGGGCATGGGGGCGGTCAGCAGGATCCGGCAACATTGCCGCCCGTCAAGGTAACGGGCGGGAATAAGCGGCCCTGTAGGCGCAAGCCGACGATGTGTCCGCCGGGGGCTATCGCACCAATAGCATTGCGCCGATGAGCAAGGGCTGGTGCAGCATGTACCAGCTGAGGCTCCACCGGCCCATCCACGCCAGCGGTGCCAGCGCGCCCGGGATGGGTCCCTGCAGCACGGCGGGATGGCGGCTCAGCAGCCACTGCCCCGCTGCCATGCCCCACCACATCACGCCCAGCCAGGGCAGCAGGGGGACGTAGTCCTGCGTGGCCGGCTTCAGGGACACGAAGCCGATCCAGTTCAGCACCGGTGCGTTGAGCAGGTGCAGGTTGCCGAAGGCGACGTGCACGGGAAGCGCGGCCATCGGCAGCAGGATCGCCACCAGCCCGGCGGCCCACAGCCACGCGCCCCAGCGCGCGGTGAGGCGCACGATGACCAGCATGACGGCAATGCCGTGCAGCACGCCGAAATAGATGAAGGTGTCGCGGAACATGAGCCACGAGCCCGCCGACACCAGCAGCGCGCAGACGGCCACCTGCGCCCACCGGCGCCAGAACCGCGCCCAGCCCTGCCCCTGCGTGAAAGCCACCGCCTGCCCCAGGCCGGCGCAGAACAGGAACAGGCTCACGATCGCGGTGCGCTGCGTGGTCCAGAACGGGTCGTACAGGAAGTTCTGCCGGATCCAGCCGAACCAGTTGAGGTCGAAGCAGAAGTGGAACACCGTCATCCAGGCGATGGCGGCGCCGCGCAGGGCGTCGATGCGGTCGAAGCGGCGGCTGGCGGAAGTGGCGGACACGAGGCGCGAGTGTAGTGGCCTGCCCGGTTGACGCCGCGATGCGCCTTCGTTCCAATCGCGCGATGCCGGCCGTGTCGGTTGGCATGCCAACGACAAGGAGATGGCCATGAGGAAACTGGGTTCCCTGCTGTGCACCGCCGCCGCGCTGGCTCTGGCCGGCTGCACCACGCCCGCGACGATGACCGCCCGCCCCGCGACGGCCGTGCAGGTGCAGGCCGGCACCACGCCGGTCGCCGCCGGCAAGACCGAAGTCCTGTGGCTCGGGCAGGCCAGCGTGCGAATCACCACGCCCGGCGGCAAGGTGATCATGATCGACCCCTGGCTCAAGACCAACCCGAAGACGCCCGCCAACTGGAAGGACCTGGCCGCGCTCGGCAAGGTCGACCTGATCCTGGTCACGCACGCGCACTTCGACCACTTCGCCGACGCGCCCGAGCTGGCGAAGATGCACAACGCGCCCATGTACGGGCCGGCCGGCATGAACCAGACCGTGTCCACCTACGGGATCCTGCCGGCCAACCTGGCGCCGCGCTTCGGCAAGGGCGGCACCATCCTGCCCTTCGGCCCGACCGGCCCCAAGATCACCGCGGTGCGCGCGGAGCATTCGTCCGAACTGGCATACAAGGACGCGGCCGGCAAGGACATCGTGCTGCCCGGCGGCGAACCGGTGGGCTTCATCATCGAGATGGAGAACGGCTTCAAGGTCTGGCACATGGGCGATACCGGCGTGTTCGGCGACATGCGTCTGATCGGCGAGATGTACCGTCCCGACGTGGTGCTGATCCCGATCGGCAACCACTTCGTCATGAGCCCGCAGGACGCGGCCATGGCGCTGCGCGACATGATCCGCCCGCGCTACGCGATCCCGATCCACTACGGCACCACGCCGCAGCTGCGCGGCACGCCGGCCGAACTGCTCGGCGCCATGGGCAGCGCGGCCGTGCCGATGATCCTCGTGCCCGAGCCCGGCCAGAAGTACGCTTTCTGATGACGACGAGCCGCCGCACCTTCGTCGCGGCCGCGGCCGGCGTGCTCGCCGGCTGCGCG
>JALHLO010000086.1 GCA_022844525.1 Ramlibacter sp. | reverse complement strand
GCGGGGCCGGGGCCGGCTCGCGGCCTGGGCGGTGTGCGCGCTGCCGGTGCTGCTCGGGTTCGTGCTGCCGCTGGCGTTCATGCTGCGGCCGCTGGCGGCCGACTGGACGGTGCTGCCCTGGGACCGCTTCCTGCAATGGTCCTTCAACAGCCTGCGGCTGGGCGCGATCAGCGCTGGCCTGGCGGTGCTGGTGGCGCTGCTGCTGGCCTACCGCCTGCGCCGCTCGCCCGGCGGCATCACGCGCGGCGTGGTGCAGCTGGCCGGCCTGGGCTATGCGGTGCCGGGCGCGGTGCTGGTGGTGGGGCTGCTGCTGCCGGTGGGCTGGGTGCAGCAAGCGTGGCCGCAAAGCGGCGTGGGCTACTGGATGACGGCGACCGTGCTGGGCATCGTCTGGGCGTACCTGGTGCGCTTCGTCTCGGTCGCCCTGCAGTCGGTGCAAAGCGGCTACGCGCGCATTCCCGGCAGCCTGGACGACTCCGCCCGCATGCTGGGAACGAGCGGCGCCGCGCTGCTGGCGCGGGTGCACTGGCCGCTGCTCAAACGCTCGGCGGCCGCCGCGGCGCTGCTGGTGTTCGTGGACGTGATGAAGGAGCTGCCCGCCACCCTGGTGCTGCGGCCCTTCAACAGCGACACGCTGGCGGTGGTGGCCTACCAGCTCGCGCGCGACGAGCGGCTGGGCGAAGCCGCCCTGCCGTCGCTGGCGCTGGTGCTGGTGGGGCTGGTGCCGGTGATGCTCCTGAGCCGGACCCTGCGCGCGAGCGCGGCGCGCCCCTGAGGGATCAGAACTCCTCCGCTCCCCACTCCTCGCGCTCGGACGGTTTGCGGAACACCACTTCCCCGGTGGGAACGTGCACGACGCGGATCTCGCTGCTGCGGGTGAAGCTCTTGGCGGCCAGGCTGATGGCCAGCGCGCGGTCCTTCACCGCCAGCTGCCTGGAGCCCTTGGCGGGCCAGAACCTTCCTGCGATGGGTTGACTGCTTTCGATCCGGTAGTCGGCGGACGTCATGGGGCCTCTCCTGCTTCTCGGCTTCACCTCTTGCTGATGGGCACTGCGTGTTCGCGTTTTCCCCATGCTAGGCGGGCTTTGTGACGGTGCGAAGACGGCGGATTGCAAGAACGGCTGCAACTCTGTAACGTTTCGCAATGGTGCGACGCAACAGCTTCACCGAAGCCGTCGCGTCGTCTGTAGGAGAACTTCCGGTGCGGCGTAGGTGAATTCCGCCGGCGGCCGCTTCAGTTGAGTCGCGGCTGGTTGGCGGTGTCCTTGTACCAGTCGAAGGGCGCGTCATCGAGGCGGATCATCACGCTCTTGGTCTCGAAGTGCTGGTCGAAGGATTCGGTGCCGCACTCGCGGCCTATGCCCGAGTCCTTGACGCCGCCCCAGGGCGAAGCGGGGTCCAGCCGATGGTGGTCGTTCACCCAGACGATGCCGCACTTCAGCCGCGCGGCCACGCGGTGCGCGCGCGTGACGTTGCTGGTGCGGATGGCGCCCGCCAGGCCGAAGTCGGAATCGTTCGCCATCGCGATCGCCTCCTCCTCGGTGGCGAACCTGCTCACCGACACGAAGGGGCCGAACACCTCCTCCTGGAAGATCCGCATCTCCGGCGTCACGTCGGCGAACACGGTGGGCTCGACGAAGAAGCCGTTCTTCAGCGCCGGGTCGGCGGGTACCTTGCCGCCGGCCACCAGCCGCGCGCGGTCTTCCTTCAGGCCGATCTCGATGTACCTGAGCACGCGCTGCTGCTGGCGCGCCGACACCACCGGCCCGAGCTGCACCCTGGGGTCCACGGGGTTGCCGATGCGGATGGTCTTCGCCTTGGCGGCGAGCTTCTCCACGAACTGGTCGTACACGCGCTCGTGCACGATCTGGCGGCTGCCGCAGATGCAGGTCTGGCCGGCGCCGATGAAGGCGCCGAAGGCCGCGTAGTTGACGGCCTGGTCCACGTCGAAGTCGTCGAACACCAGCACCGGCGTCTTGCCGCCCAGCTCCAGTGTCTGGTGCGCGAAGTTGCCGCCGGCCAGCGCGCCCGTGATGCGGCCCGCCTCCGTGCCGCCGGTCAGCACCCACTTGCTGATGCCGCGGTGTTCCGCCAGCGCCTTGCCGGTGGTGGGGCCGAGGCCGGTGACGACGTTGAAGCAGCCCGGCGGCAGGCCGGCCTCGACGAACAGCTCCGCCAGCCGCAGCGTGGTGAGCGGCGTGTACTCGGAAGGCTTGACCACCGTCGTGCAGCCGGAGGCCAGCGTCGGCGCCAGGCTCTTGACCATGATCATCAGCGGATGGTTGAACGGCGTGGAGTTGCCCACCACGCCCACCGGCGTGCGCACCGTGTAGTTGAGGTAGTTGCCGTCCACCGGGATCACCGCGTCGCGCCGTGCGATGGCCAGGCCGGCGTTGTAGCGGAAGAAGTCGGGCAGGCGCGAGATCTGCGCCCGCGTCTCGTTCACCGAGCGGCCGTTGTTGGCCGTCTCCAGCGTGAACATCTCCTCCAGGTGCGCCTCGAACACGTCGGCCAGCTTGTTGATCAGCCTGGCGCGGGTGCGGTTGGACATGCCTGCCCATTCCTTCGATTCGAAGGCGGCACGCGAACTGCGCACGGCGCGGTCGACGTCCTCGCTGGTCGCGTGGCTGATGCGGGCGAGCAGCTCGCCCGTCGCCGGGTTGAGGACGTCCAGGCGCTCGTCGCTGCCGGCGGGCACCTCGGCGCCGTCGATGAAGAGCCCGTGGACGCGTGCGCGCGCCTGGCCTTGGTCTGCGGACATGGGAAGGACCTTTCTGTGGGGAATGCTCAACCGGGGACGACCATGCGCGAGATCGCCTGGCTCACCCGCTTGCCGGCAGCGGCGATGTGGCGCTCGGCGATGCGTTCGGCCTTGCGGGTCTGGCGTGCCTGCAGCGCGTCGATCAGCTCGCCGTGCTCGCGCACCACCGACTGCGGGTCGCCTTTCTTGACGTTGCTCACGCTCACCAGCACCGCCCGCTCCATCTGGTCGATCAGGTCGGTGAGGTGGTCGCGCATGCGGGCGTTGCGCGCCAGTTCCGGCAGGCTGCGGTGGAAGGCGCGGTTGTACGAAACGAAACCGCCTTCCCACTCGGCCGGGACGAAGCGGCGAAAGCGGTCCAGCGTGCGGAGCTGTTCGTCGGTCGCGTGGCGCACGATCCGCACCATGCACGCGCGCTCGAGCGCCGCGCGCAGGTGGAACATGTCCTCCACGTCGCTCAGCGAAATCGAGGCGACCCGGTAACCCTGGCGCGGCAGCGTGAGCACCAGGCCCTCGCGCTGCAGGTGCATCAAGGCGTCGCGCACCGGCGACTTGCTGACGCCGAAGCGCAGGGCCAGCTCGCCCTCGCGGATCTCCGAGCCGGGGGCCAGCCGGCAGCTGATGATGTCGGCCCGCAGTTCCTCGTACACCTGCTCGCGCAGCAGGCGGGCGGAGGGTTCGGGCGAGGAGGGGACGGCGGCCAGCACGGGCATCGGATGTAGGGTGAAAAAAGGTTTCCTGAGATATCAGGTTTGCGGAGCATGATATCTCAGCCCGTGCCGCTGTCCACTGGAGAATGCCCGGGAAACCCCCTAGCGGAATACCCGAATTTCGCGCAAGGGCCGGCGCCCGTATCGTCACGAACTCCACCGCCTGATATATCAAGCATGTCCAGAAACGGCGGCCACCCCCCAAAGGAGACAAGCATGTTGAGGAACTGGATTTCGATGGCATCGGCGGCGGCCGTGGTGGTCGCCTCGGTGTTCGCGGTGCCGGCGCACGCCCAGCAGGGCGAGCCCCTGCGGCTCGGCTTCCTGACCATCAAGTCGGGCGCGCTGGCTGCCGGCGGCAAGCAGATGGAGGACGCGCTGCGGCTGTTCCTCAAGGAGCGCAACAACACGATCGCCGGCCGCCGCGTGGAGCTGTTCATGGCCGATACCGGCGGCCAGCCCGCCATCACCAAGACCAAGGCGCAGGAACTGGTGGAGAAGGACAAGGTCCATGCCATCATCGGCCCGCTGGCCGCCTTCGAGGCGCTGGCCGTGGACGACTACATCCGCAAGGCGCAGATCCCCGTGATCTCGCCCTCGGCCGCCGCCGAGGACATGACGCAGCGCAAGCCCAATCCGTGGTTCGTCCGCGCGGTGGGCACGTCCGCGCAGCCGGTGCACCCGCTGGGCGAATACGCGGCGAAGGACATGAAGTACAAGCGCATCGCGATCATCGCGGACGACTTCGCCTTCGGCCACGAGATCTCCGCGGGCTTCCAGCGCACCTTCGAGGAGAACGGCGGCAAGGTCGTGCAGAAGCTCTGGTCCCCGCTGAACGTGGCCGACTACGGCAGCTACATCAGCCAGATCAATCCCAACGTGGACGCGGTGTTCGCCGCCTTCGCCGGCGGCAACGGCGTGAAGTTCCTCAAGCAGTACAAGGAATACGGCATGCAGGGCAGGATCCCGGTGCTGGGCGCGATGACGACGGTGGACGAGGGCATCCTGAAGATGATGGGCGACGAGGCCCTGAACGTCGTCTCCGCCGGCTGGTACACGGCCATGATCCCGACGGCCAACAACAAGCGCTTCGTCGACGCCATGCAGCGCGAGTACAAGGAAGACCCTGGCTACTACTCGATCGGTGCCTATGGTGCCGCGCTGATGCTGGAGCAGGCCGTCAAGGCCGTGAACGGCAAGGTGGAGGACAAGGAAGCGCTTATGGCCGCCCTGCGCAAGGTGGAACTGACCACCGACCCGCGCGGCAGCATCAAGCTGGACGCCCTGGGCAACCCGCTGATGGACGTCTACATCCGCAAGGTGGAGCGCCAGGGCGGCAAGCTGGTGAACACCGTGGTGAAGACCTATCCGGCGGTCAGCCAGTTCTGGAAGTACGAGCAGAAGGACTTCCTGGCCAACCCGGTGTATTCGCGCGACTACCCGCCGGCGAAGAACCTGGAGAAATGAGCAGCGGCCGAGCGCGGGAGCCCGCATGAACCTGTGGTTGATCCAGAGCCTGAACAGCCTGGCCCTCGGCGGGGTGCTGTTCATCCTGGCCGCGGGCTTCTCGCTCATCTTCGGCCTGATGCGCATCGCCAACCTCTCGCACGGCGCCTACTTCATGCTGGGCGCCTACGTGGGCCTGAGCCTGCTGCAGCGGGGCGCTCCCTTCCTGGTGGCGATGCTGGGCGCGGGCCTGGCGGTCGGGGCGCTCGGCGCCCTGGTGGAACGCGTGGTGCTGCGTCGCCTGGCCGGCAATGCGCTGGGGCAGGTGCTCGCCACGCTGGGCATCGCCTTCATCATCGCCGACGCCTGCCTGTGGATCTGGGGCGGCGATCCGCGCCCCGTGTCGGCGCCGCCGCTGCTGTCCGGCGCGGTGCGCATCTTCGGGGTCGCCTTCCCGCTGTACCGGCTGGCGGTGCTGCTGTTCTCGATCGCGGTGGCCATCGCGCTGTGGCTGCTGCTGGAGAAGACCCGCGTCGGCATGATGATCCGCGCCAGCGTGGACGACATGCAGATGGCGCGCAGCGTGGGCATCCCGGCGCCCTGGCTGTTCGTGCTGGTGTTCTCGCTCGGGACGGCGCTGGCCGGGATCGGCGGGGTTGTCGCCGCGCCCATCCTCTCGGTCTATCCGGGCATGGAGGCCGACACCTTGCCGCTGGCGCTGGTGGTGGTGATCCTCGGCGGCCTGGGCAGCCTGTTCGGCGCCTTCGTCGGCAGCTTCGTGGTCGGCTTCATCTACACCTTCGGGCAGGTGCTGCTGCCGGACCTGGCGTACATCATCCTGTTCCTGCCCATGGTGGTCATCCTGGCGGTGCGACCGCGCGGACTGTTCGGGAGGATCGCAGCATGAAGCGGCCGGTGGCCTGGGCAGTCCTGGCCCTGGTGCTGCTCACCGCGCCCTTCTGGCTTGCCGGCGATTACTACGTCAACCTCGCGAGCCAGGTCCTGATCGCGGCGCTGTTCGCCCTGAGCCTCAACCTGCTCGTCGGCTATGCAGGACTCACGTCGCTGGGGCACGCGGGTTACCTGGGCATTTCCGCCTACACCAGCGCCTGGCTGATCCTGAACCTCAAGGTCACGCACCTCGCGGCGGCGCTCGCGGCGCTGGGCGTCAGCGGTGCGATGGCGGCGCTGTTCGGCCTGGTGGCGCTGCGCGCCTCCGGTCTCAGCTTCCTGATGATCACGCTGGCCCTCGGCCAGGTGCTGTGGGGCCTGGCCTATCGCTGGGCCGGCGTCACCGGCGGCGACAACGGGCTGTCGGGCCTGACGCGTCCGATGCCCTTCGGCATCGACCTGAACGCGGCGCGGCCCTTCTACTGGTTCACGCTGCTGGTGTTCGCGCTGGTGCTGGCGGTGGTGGTGATGCTGGTGCGCTCGCCCTTCGGCGCCACGATCCGCGGCACGCGCGACCAGCCGCGGCGCATGGCGACCCTGGGCTACGACGTCTGGCTGATCCGCTGGATCACCTTCACCCTGAGCGGCTTCCTCGGCGGCGTGGCGGGCCTGATGTACGTCTACTACCAGCAGTTCATCAGCCCGCACAGCCTGTCGCTGGCCAGTTCCGCGGAGATGCTGCTGATGGTGATCGCCGGCGGGCCGGGCACCATCGCGGGCCCGGTGGTGGGCGCAGGCCTGGTGGTGCTGCTGAAGAACGTGGCCAGCGCCTACATCGACCGCTGGACCATGCTGCTCGGCGTGGTGTTCGTGCTGATCGTGATGTTCGTCCCCGGCGGCATCGTGCCCGGCGTGCTGCGTGCCTGGAAGCGCTGGGGCGCGCGTGCGCGCAAGGTGGCGCCCGCGCCGGAGCCGGCGGCGGACCGCCTGCAGCTGAAGGAGCAGCCGTGAGCGCGATGCTCGAAGTCCAGGGCCTGACCAAGACCTTCGGCGGCCTGAAGGTGACGCGGGGCGTCGACCTGTCCGTGCAGCGCGGCGAGCGGCACCTGGTCATCGGCCCCAATGGCGCGGGCAAGACCACGCTGTTCAACCTGATCGCCGGCGACCTGCGCGCCGACGGTGGCAGCATCCGGATCGCCGGCCGCGACGTCACGTCCGCCAGCACCGCGGACCGGGCGCAGCAGGGCATCGCCCGCACCTTCCAGATCCTCACGCTGTTCGGCCGCGACACGCTGCTGCACAACGTGATGCTCGCCCTCATGGGCAAGGACAAGCTGCGCTGGCGGCCCTGGGGGGCCTTCGCTCGCGAGGGGCAATTGCGCGAGCGCGCGCTGCGCCGGCTGGAGGCCGTGGGCCTGGCGGCGAAGGCCGACCTGCCGCTGGAGCAGACTTCCTACGGCGAGAAGCGCCGCCTCGAGATCGCGATGGCGCTGGCTCAGGACCCGCTGCTGCTGCTGCTGGACGAACCCTTCGCCGGCCTCTCGGCGGAGGAGCGCGCGACGGTGCACGCGATGCTGGAAACCATCTCGCGCGACATCACGGTCGTGATGATCGAGCACGACATGGACGTGGCCCTCGCCTTCGCCGACCGCATCACGCTGCTGCACTACGGCGAGGTGATCACCGCCGGGACCCGGCAGCAGGTGGTCGACGATCCGCGCACGCGGGAGATCTACCTTGGCCACTGAGCTCCTGTCGCTGGACCGCGTCAATGCCTTCTACGGCGACAGCCACGTGCTGCACGACGTGTCGCTGCGCGTCGCGCCCGGCCGGCTGCTCGCCCTGCTGGGGCGCAACGGCGCCGGCAAGAGCACCTGCATGCACGCGATCGTCGGCTTCCTGGCCCCGCGCTCCGGAACGATCCGCGTGCGCGACCGCGAGGTGCAGGGCTGCGCGCCGGAAGCGATCTGCCGGCAGGGCATAGGCTTCGTGCCGCAGGGCCGCCGCATCTTTCCCACGCTGAGCGTGCGCGAGAACCTGGACGTGGCGGCGCGCCGCGGTGACGGTCCCGGAAGGCGCTGGACGCGGGACGACGTCAACGCGATCTTCCCGCGGCTGAAGGAGCGCGAGCGGCAGCTGGCCGGCAGCCTGTCCGGCGGCGAACAGCAGATGCTGGCGGTGGGCCGTGCCCTGATGACCAGCCCGCAGGTGCTGCTGCTGGACGAGCCTTCGGAAGGGCTCGCGCCGCAGATCGTGCGCGAGCTGGGCAACGTGCTGGCGGCGCTCAAGAAGGAAATCTCCATCCTGCTGGTGGAGCAGAACCTCGGGCTGGCCATGAAGCTGGCCGACGACATCGTGCTGCTGAACACCGGGCGCGTGGTGTTCTGCGGGCCGCGCGAGGAGTTCGAGGCGCGCCAGCCCGAACTGCAGCGCCACCTGGGCGTGTCCTGAAGGAGCAAGGGCCGTGGACTACATCACCTCCGAGGCCGGCATCGGCCGCTACAGTTTGCGCTACGTGGACGAAGGCAAGGGTCCCTGCGTGGTGCTGATCCACGGCCTCGCGGGCGACCTCGGCGCCTGGGATGCGCAGGTGCGACTGCTGCGCCCGCACTTCCGCGTGATCGCCTTCGACAATCGCGGCGCGGGCCGCAGCACGCAGGTGGACGAGCCGGTCAGCACGCGCGACCTCGCTGGCGACACGCTGGGGCTGATGGACCACCTGGGCATAGCACACGCCCAGGTGGTGGGGCGTTCCATGGGCGGCGCGGTGGCGCAGCACATGGCGCTGCTGGCGCCGCACCGGGTCGAGACGCTGGTGCTGTGCGCTTCCTTCGCGAAGCTCGACGCGCTCGGCCGCCGGGTGCTGTCGAACATGCGGGAAGCCCTGGAGTGGCGCGGCAGCTGGGCGGACCACGCCCGGCATTCGGTCCAGAACTTCGTGTCGGCGGCCTTCTTCAACGCGTATCCGGACCGCGTGGCGGCCATCGAGCGCCTGCTCGGAGGGGAGACGCGGCTTGCGGCCTGCTACAGCCGGCAGAACGAGGCCTGCCAGCTGCACGACACCACGGCGGAACTCGCGCGCATCACCCAGCCGGCGCTGGTGATGGCAGGCGCGGTCGACCCGATCTGCTCGCCGGCGGCGACGAGCCTGCTTTCGCAGGGCCTTCCCAACGCCGCCGTCGAGATGTTCGAAGGCGCGAGCCACTTTTTCCTGATGGAGCAGCCGGAGCGGTTCAACCGCCTGCTGCTCGCCTGGCTGCAGCGCCACGCGCGCTGAACACCCTCCACCTCCACCGAAAGCTCGACATGCAGAACAAGCAACAGGCCGAAGAGATCACCGTGCGCGTGGGCGGGGCGGAGGTCACGGCGCACGCGCTGGGGCAGGGGAGGCCGATCGTGCTGCTGCACTCCCTGCTGGCGGACCGCACCAGCTTCGAGCCGCTGGCGGCCCTGCTGGCGCAGACCCACCGCGTGGTGATGCTCGACCTGCCCGGATTCGGCGGCTCGCACCCGGTCGCCGGCGGGCTGGAGGCGGTGGCCGACCGCACCGCGGAGGCGATCCGCGGGCTGCACCTGGCGGAGCCGCCGGTGCTGCTGGGGAACGGCTATGGCGGGTTCGTCGCGCTGCAGGCGGTGATCCGGCACCCGCAGCTCGCCGCCCGCCTGGTGCTGGCCGACTGCGGTGCCGCCTTCGACGAGCCCGGCCGGCAGGCCTTCCGCAACATGTCTGCCGCTGCCGCCGCGAAGGGGCTCGCCGCCATCGCGGATGTCGCGATGCGCCGGCTGTTCGCCCCCGATTTCCAGGCGGCGCATCCGCAGCTCGTGGAGCAGCGGCGCGCGTGCTTCCTCTCGGTCCATCCGGAAACCTTCCATGCGGCGTGCGCGGCGCTCGCCGGTCTCGACCTGCGCGCGGAGTGCGCGGGCGTGACGCTGCCGGTCCTGGTGCTCGTGGGCGAGCAGGACGAAGCCACCCCGCCGGCCATGGCGCGCGAAGCGGCGGGACTGATGCCCGGTGCACGCTTCGTGGTGCTGCCCGGCTGCGCCCATGTCCCGCAGCTGCAGGCGCCGCAACAATTCGTTGCAGCCATCCGCCAGTTCATCTCCGCGTGAGGCGCGTTGCTCCGGTCACGGGGGAAACCCCTTGGCCGCCGGAGGCCATCCGCCGTTAGCATGCTTCCCCACCCACAACGAGGAGAAGCGATGAAGTCCCGTCTCGCGTGCGTTTCGCTGGCTTTGCTGCTGGCGGCCTGCGCCCAAACCCCGACCCAGCCCGTCATTTCCGAAGTCGCCAAGCCGCTGCCGTCGAACGTGCCGGCGTGGCAGCAGGGCCGCGCACCCGAACTCGCAAGCTCCACGCTGGCGCCGCACGCCGGCCGCCTCACCGCGGTCCCCGCATCGGAGATCCCGCTGCACCAGTTGAAGCTGCCGCCCGGCTTCCGCATCCAGCTGTGGGCCAGCGGCATGCCCGGCATCCGGGCGATGACGCGCACCGAAACCGGCAAGATCTACGCCGGCACGCGCGGCATCGGCCGCGTCTACGAAATCACCGACAACGGCAGCCAGCGCACCAGCCGCATCGTGGTCGACAAGCTCACGCAGCCCGCGGTGACCTACCACAACGGCTCGCTCTACGTCGCCGCCATCGACAAGGTGCTGCGCTTCGACCGCATCGACCAGAACCCCAACGTGCAGCCGGTGGACCTGACCGCGCGCTTCAACCTGCCCAAGGAGCAGCACCACAACTGGAAGTACATCGCCTTCGGCCCGGACGGCAAGCTGTACGTGCCCTTTGGCGCGCCCTGCAACATCTGCCTGCCCGAGCAGCCGTATGCGCAGATCCGCCGCTACAACGCCGACGGCTCCAACATGGAAGTGGTCGCCACCGGCGTGCGCAACACCCAGGGCTTCGACTGGCATCCCGTCACCCGGGAGATGTGGTTCACCGACCATGGCCGCGACTGGATGGGCGACAACGCGCCCGAGGACGAACTCAACCGCCTGAGCCGCCCGGGGCAGTTCTTCGGCTTCCCCTTCTGCCACGCCAACGGCGTGGTGGACAAGGACGTGCGCAAGGCCAACGCGTGCGACGGCGTGACGCTGCCCGTGGTGACCACCGGCCCGCACTCGGCGACCATGGGCATCCACTTCTACACGGGCACCATGTTCCCGCCGGAGTACCGCAACGTCGCTTTCGTGGCGCGCAAGGGCTCCTGGAACCGCACGCAGAAGTTCGGCTACGACGTGGTGACGGTGCGCGCCGATGCCAACGGCGGCAACGCCCGCATCACGCCCTTCATCACCGGCTTCCTGGACACGCAGAAGGACGCCTTCTGGGGCCGCCCGGTGTACTTCCTGCAGCTGCCCGACGGCTCGCTGCTGCTGTCCGACGAGCAGATGGGTGCCGTCTACCGCATCACCTATGGCAGTTGAAGCAGTACCGCGCGGCGGCCTCGCCGCCGCGCTTCTCCTGGCAGCTTCCCTCGTTCACGCGCAGCCCGCGGCCGCCCCGGCCCGGGCGCCGCTGTGCATGGCCTGCCATGGTCCCCAGGGCAATTCGCAGATTCCGAACACGCCGTCGCTGGCGGGGCAGCCGAAGCTGTTCATCGAGAACCAGCTGGTGCTGATTCGCGAAGGGCTGCGCGACATCCCGGCGATGAAGGGAATGATGGAGGGGGTGAGCGACGCGGAGATCGTGGAGCTCGCGAACTACTTTTCGGCGCAGCAGCCGGTGGCCGCCGCGCGCGGCACCCCCGACGCCGCGAGCTTCCGGCGCGGGCAGGAACTGGCGGCGCGCGGCCTGTGCGGCAGCTGCCACCTTCCCGACTACTCCGGGCGCCAGCAGATCCCGAGGCTGGCCGGCCAGCACGAGGTCTTTCTGCTGCAGTCGCTCAAGCAGTTCCGCGACCACCCCGGGCCGGGACGCGACACGATCATGGCCGCGTCGCTGTACGGGCTGAAGGACAACGAGCTGGCGGACCTGGCGCACTACCTCGCGTACTTTCGCTGAACGGCCGGGCGGGGCGCCTGACGGCCGCCCGTCCGGTATCTCACTCCGGCTGTAGTGTTCCACCTACACATCCAGGGATTTTGCTTGCCTACTCTGGATGCACACAGCAGCATCCGAGCCAAGCCATGCGCCGCCTCCTCGCTCCGCCGCGCCCCGCCCTCCAGGGTGGCCGCGCGGACGCCTGCGGCGAAGGACGCGACTGCGAGCGGTCCCACCGCATCACCGCGCTGCTCCTGTTCCCCCGCCTCGATGCCCGCCCCGGCGCATGGCTGGTCTTCCTGACCGCCGTCTGCACCTTCGTGGCCGTGCGGGCGCTGGAACTCGGGTACTTCTGAGCCGGGGCGCGGCCCCGCCCGCCCGCCCTACAATCACGGGCTCGCCGCCGTAGTTCAATGGATAGAACGAGCGCCTCCTAAGCGCTAGATACAGGTTCGATTCCTGTCGGTGGTACCACCGACCTTCACTTTGAAAAGTCGCAAGCGACTTTTCAAAGTGGTTTTGTCCTGATCAGCGCAGCGAACCCCGGCGATCGCCGCGCTATTTCACCAGCAGCCGCATCGCCTCTTCCAGCCCCTTGATGGTCAGCGGGTACATCCGCTGGTTCATCAGCTGCTGGATCACCGCGATGCTCTGGCGGTACTGCCACACCCCCTGCGGCTCCGGGTTGATCCACACGAACTTGGGGAAGGCATTGGTCAGGCGCTGGATCCACTCCACGCCCGCTTCCTCGTTGTTGTATTCGACGCTGCCGCCCGGCTGCAGGATCTCGTAGGGGCTCATCGTCGCGTCGCCGACGAAGATCAGCTTGTAGTCCTTGTTGTACTTGCGGATGATGTCCCAGGTCGGGAACTTCTCGCTGAAGCGCCGCCGGTTGTTCTTCCACATGAAGTCGTAGACGCAGTTGTGGAAGTAGTAGAACTCCAGGTGCTTGAACTCCGCCTTGGCCGCGGAGAACATCTCCTCGACGCGGTGGATGTGTTCGTCCATGGTGCCGCCCACGTCCATCAGCAGCAGCACCTTCACGTTGTTGTGCCGCTCCGGCACCATCTTGATGTCCAGCCAGCCCGCGTTGGCGGCGGTGGCGCGGATGGTGTCGTCCAGGTCCAGTTCCTCGGCGGCGCCCTCGCGCGCGAACTTGCGCAGGCGCCGCAGCGCGATCTTGATGTTGCGCGTGCCCAGTTCCTGCGAGTCGTCGTAGTCCTTGTAGGCGCGCTGGTCCCACACCTTCACCGCGCTGCGGTTGCGGCTCTTGTCCTGGCCGATCCGGATGCCCTGCGGGTTGAAGCCGTAGGCGCCGAACGGCGACGTGCCTCCCGTGCCTATCATCTTGCTGCCGCCCTCGTGGCGTTCCTTCTGCTCCTCGAAGCGCTTGCGCAGCGTGTCCATGAGCTCGTCCCAGCCCATCTTCTCGATCTTCGCCTTCTCCTCGGGCGAGAGTTCCAGCTCGAGGTTCTTGCGCAGCCACTCCAGCGGGATGTCCTTGGTGAAGTCGGCGATCAGCTCCACGCCCTTGAAGTAGGCGGCGAAGGCGCGGTCGAACTTGTCGTAGTGCTTCTCGTCCTTCACCAGCGCGGTGCGGGCGAGGTAGTAGAAGTCGTCGACGCTCCAGGCGTCCTCGCTCACCGGCCCGACCACGCCTTCCTTGAGCGCCTCGACCAGCGTCAGGTATTCCTTGACCGAGACCGGCAGCTTGGCGCTGCGCAGGGTGTAGAAGAAGTCGATCAGCATGGTCAGGCCTCGCGAGGGCGCGTGAGCTGGTAGTGCAGGTGCGCCTTCACCTCCGGCCATTCGCCGGCGGCCAGGCTGTACATCACGGTGTCGCGCACCGTGCCGTCGCGGCGCAGCGCGTGGTGGCGCAGCACGCCGTCCTTCCTCGCGCCCAGGCGCTCGATCGCGCGCTGCGAGGCGAAGTTGTAGTTGTCGGTGCGCCAGCCCACGAGCCGCGCGCCCAGGGTCTCGAAGGCATGCGTCATGAGCAGCAGCTTGCAGGTGGTGTTGACGTGCGTGCGCTGCCAGCTGCGGCCGTACCACGTGTAGCCGATCTCCAGGCGCTCCACGGCGGGCACGATGTCGTGGTAGCGGGTGCTGCCGATCACGCGGCCGCCGGCGGCGTCCACCACGACGAAGGGCAGCATGTGTCCGTCCGCCTGGCCCTGCAGCGCCGCGGCCACGTAGGCGGCCGCTTCGCCGGGGGCGGGGACCGAGGTCACGCGCAGGTTCCACAGTTCGCCGTCGCGCGCCGCCGCCTCCAGGGCCGCGACATGGTCGGGCGTCATCGGCTCCAGGCGCACGGCGCCGGAGGCCAGGACCAGGGGCTCCGGCGTGCGCATCACCTGCTCTCCGCGCGCCGCGCGCGCCACTTGCGCGCCAGCTGCAGGCCGGCGCCGCCGCCCAGCCCGCACAGCAGGATGCCGCCCAGGCTGCCGCCGCCATAGCCGGCCGCGAACGGGTCCCAGCCGAACAGGCGCGCGAGGCCGAAGCCCACCAGCGCGCCGGCGACGAAGCCCACCGCATCGGTCAGTCCCTCGGCCAGCAGCTTCTTCATCGCGGGCTCCTCAGGGCGCCTTCAAGGGCGCCGCGTGGAAACGCGCGCCGCCCCAGCCGTCGGCTTCGAATTCCACCTTCACCAGCACGTCCTGGCCGCAGCCGGTCAGGTTCCACATCTCCACCCACTTGCCGCGGACGAGGTAGCTGTCCGCCAGCGACTTGTTGGCCAGCGGCAGGTATTCCGCATTCTGGATCTCGGTGGACTCCAGCACCTTGGGGGTGAAGCTGGCGCAGGTCTGGCCGGCGTTGCGCTGCACGTAGCCCGCCGCGGCCGCGGCGCCCGCGCCGCGGTAGGCGTCGGCGAAGGCGCGCAGCGACGCCTTGGTGGGGCCCGCCTGCAGCACCTGCGTGGCGTGGTCGTGCAGGCGCTGGAACGCCGGGTTCTTCTCGCCGTTGCGCAGGTACAGGGTGGCCAGGCCGCGCACGCGTTCGATGTTGCGCGGCGCCACGGTCTCGGACAAGTGGGTGGCGAGCGCCAGGCCGGCGTTCAGGTGGCCCTTCATGCTGGCGAACGCCAGCGCGTCGATCGCCTCGACCTGTTCGGCCCGTTCGCCCACCGGCCGGGCCGCGAGGCGGCGGTAGGCCTCCAGGTCGACCTGCCCGTCGCGCAGGAAACCGTTGGCGGGATCCGTGGTGTAGGCGACATAGAGCATGTAGCCGCCCGCCGGCTCGCCCGCGGCCAGCGACCGGCGCGCGAGCTCGCGCGCCTCGGCATGGCGGCGTTCCGAGGGCAGGGCGCCCACCACGATGCA
>JALHLO010000085.1 GCA_022844525.1 Ramlibacter sp. | reverse complement strand
GGGCAAAAGCCGCGGCGTTGGGGCCGCCCAGCGTATAGCCGGTGAACGAGATCACCTTGCCCAGGCCCTCCGACGGCGTGTCGAAGTTCGCGGTGGCGCCGGGAAGGGCCACCAGCGTGACGCCGGCCGGGTTGCCCTTCAGCCCCACGAGCGTCGTGGTCGTCGTGCCGTCGAAGGCCTTGGGCGCGCTGTCGGGGAACACCAGCCTCTGCGTCGTGATCGGGATGCCAGGATTGAAATTCGGCGCGAAGTTCGTCGGCGCGGAGGCGAAGTCGGGCGGGCTGTACTGTATGAGCACGGACGCGGTGTTCACGGTCGTCGCCGCCGTCGGTGCGAACACCAGCGTGCCGCCGCCGACGCCGCTGGCCCGTGGGCCGAGGCCGGCCTTGAGCGTCATGCCATTCGGAAGGCCCAGGCTCAGCGCCGGGATGTTGGTGCCGCGGGTCAGCGTGACGGTGCCCATGAGGTTGATGTCGTTCGCTGCGCACACCATCAGGTTGCCGTCGGTGAGGGTCACCGTGGAGGTGGGATTCAACCTGACGCCGCCGCCCGAGGCCAGCAGCACGCTGCCGCCGACGGTGGTGATCGTGCCGTTCACTTCGATGTCGGAACCGCAGCAGACCGCGAGGTTGCCGAGCGTGGGGCTGAGCGTGCCGTTGATGGTGACCTTGCCGGCCGCGTTGAGCCTCAGCGTGTTGTTGCCAGCCCATTCCACTGCCACCGTGGCGTCGACGGTGATGTCGCCGTTGCCCGCACCAGGCATCAAGGTCGTGTCGATGGTGACGTTGCCGGCGCCGAGTCCGAGCTCGAGCTCGGCCTCGCCGATGTTGCCGCCGGGCCCGATCACGAAATCCAGCGGATCGATCAGCCACTCACCCGACCGGCCGGAGGCGGCCCGGGTGGTCACCCGCGCCCCGTCGCGCACCTGCACGCGCGCCGCGGAAGTCTCGATGAAGCCGCCCTCGCCGCCGTTGGGGGCGCTCGCGTCCAGCGTGCCCGCAACGTCGACGGTGCCGTTGAGCATCGTGCCCATCAGCTTGATGGTGCCGTTGCGGCTGGAGATGGTCTGCGCCTGGATGACGCCGGTGTTGTTGACCACCGTGGACAGCAGCGAGCCCGCGGCCTGCGTGGTCAGCAGCACCCGGCCGCCGTCGGCCTGGATCAGCCCGCCGTTGTGCACCAGCGCGTCCACCGCCGCCCGGTCGACGACCGCATGGAGCAGGTTGTCGCCCAGCACGTCGAGCGTGATGGCCTCCCCCGCCGCCAGTGTCACGCTGCCCATGCGGGCCGAGATCACCCCATGGTTGGCAACGTTGGCGCCCAGCAGGGCGACGGAGCCGCCATCGGCGGTGATCGTGCCGCGGTTGACCACCGCGGCGCGGCTGCCCCCGCTGAAGGCGTAGCGGCCGCCCATGAAGTCGCCGTCGGCGATGTCGAGCGTGGAGGCCACCAGTCCGCCGACGTTCACGGAAGAGCCCGCCCCGAACAGGATGCCCGAGGGATTGACCAGGAAGACGCGCCCGTTGGCCGACAGGTTGCCGAAGATGTTCGACGCCTCGTTGCCGACCACGCGGTTCAGCGTCACCGAGCTGCTGCCGGGCTGGTTGAACCGAACCGCCTCGCCGGCACCGATGCTGAAACCCTGCCAGTTGATGATCGCGCTGGACGTCCCCTGGGTGATGGTGGTCAGCGCCGCGTTGCCGGAGATGGTGGCGACGCCGGCGGCGACCTGGCCGCCGACCGGCGCCGCGTGCGCGGGAAACGCCAGCACGAGCGAAAACGCCAGGGCGGCAAGCGCACAGGGCGGGCCCCGGCGGTGGAGGTGGCGGTGGTACATCGTGGTCTGCCTAGAGGTATTTGACGAGCTGGATCCAGAAGCGGCCGGAGCGGTCCGGAGCGGAGGTCGCGTCCTCGCTGCCCAGCTTGCGTGCGTAAGAGGCGCGCACCAGGAAGTTGCCGGGGTCGCCCCAGTTGAAGCCCACGCCGGCGCCGCTGAGCGTGCGGCGGTTGTCGCCGGGCGCCCACGGCTCCTTGTTCAGCTTGACACTGCCGTGGTCCGCGAAGACCGAAACCTGCATGCGCCCGGGGACGTTGGCCGGCAGCGGCGGCAGGTCCATGCGCAGCTCCAGCGTCGCGAGGTAGCCCTCGTCCGCATAGGCCTCGCCTTCCGGATAGGCGCGCACGCCGTTCATGCCGCCCAGCGACATCTTTTCCGACACGTCCAGGTTCTTCGAAGCCAGCTGGCCGTTCACGCCCGCATAGAGCGAGAATGGTCCGCCCACGCGCTGCAGCCGCATGCCGCTGAAGGACAGCTTGTCGAAGTGCCCCTGCGTGCGCGCGGTGATCGCGTCCTGCGCCCGCGCCGCCGGTGTCTCGATGTCGAGCTCTCCGGTGGACCAGGTCAGGAAGTACGAGTTGACGCCGCCGCCGCCGAAGCTGTCGCGGTGGTCGCCGAACACGCTGGCCATCAGCACGCGCGAGTTGCGCTCGGTGCGCGCCGGGATCGCGTCGAGGCGGTCGTCGAACTCCTTGGCGTCGAAGGCGAGCTGCGCGTACACGTTGTCGTTGCGGCTGCGGATCACGGGATAGCGGCCCCAGACGCTCGCGATGGTCGCGGTGCCGTGCGCACCGAGGCTTTCGAATTCCTTGCCCAGCGCGTATTCCAGCCAGCTGTAGGCCACGCCCACCTGGCCGGCGCCGACCTGCAGCTGGTAGGACAGGCGCGCGTATTTCAGGCCTTCGCCCGAGGTGAGCAGGCGCAGGCTGGCGACGTCGCCCAGCCCGAGTGGTTCATTCAGGTTGACCGTGGCACCCAGGCGCCACACGCCGGTGTAGCGGTTGCCCCCGTTGTCCAGGTCGACGCTGCCCGTGACGCGGCGTCCCGGCGTGACGTCGACCACGAGGTCGGAGGTGCCGACGGCGGCGCCGGGCACCAGGGTGGACCGGACGTCCACGCCCGGCAGGTCCGACAGCAGCAGCAGGCTTCGTTCCACGCCGCGCGTGGTGATCACGTCGCCGGGGACGACGTCGGCCAGCAGTCCCTGGGCGACGCCGTCGCGCAGGTTCGTCTGGTTGCGCAGTTGCACCTTGCCCAGCCGGCCTTCGCTGACCACCATGGTGACGACACCGTCGCGGATGTCCTGCGCCGGCAGGTAGGCCTGCGCGACGAAGTAGCCGCTGCGGCGGTAGTGTTGGGTGATGCGGCCGGCCATCGCCTGCAGGTCGGCCAGCGAGAGCTGGCTGCCCGCCTGGAAGCCGGTCAGGGCCAGCAGCTGACCGGGATCGAACACGGTGGCTCCTTCGAGCCGCAGCGCGTTCACCAGGATGCGCACGTCGCTCGGCACGCCCGCGGGCGGGGTGCTCCGCTGCTCGATGCGGATCGCCGGTTCCGCGCGCGGCGGAACCGGCGCCGCCGGCACCTGGAGGGCGCCGCCGGTGGGAGGTTGCTGCGCCAGCGCCGCCTGCCCCAGGCTGAACAAGGCCAGCGTGAGCAGGGACTTGTTCAAGGCCGGACGGAAATTTCGTTGCGCACGGAGCGGACGCCGGAGACGCCGCGGGCGAGCGACTCGGCGGTGGAGCGCTCCGTCGGGTTCTTGGCGAAGCCGGACAGCAGCACGGTGCCGTTGAGCGTTTCCACCTTGATGCTGGCGGCATCGACCGAGCGGTTGTCGACGAAGCGGGCTTTGACGGTCGTCGTGATGGCGGCGTCGTCGACGTAGGCGCCGACGGTTTCCTGGCCACGCGTCACGGCACAGCCGGACAGCACGATGAGGGAGGCGACCAGCGCGGAAGTGAAGAGGGTACGGGTGTTCATGTGGTTTCTTTCGGTGAGGATGGAGTCGTGGTGGTGGAAGCGCGTCAGACGCGCGGCTCGCCGGCGCGGTTGACGGTGATGGTGCGGCCGGGTGCGGTCGCCGTCTGGATGCGGTGCTGCCGCCCGCGGAAGTCATAGGTCACGTCCCAGTAGCTGGGGGTCGCGGTGGCCGCGTTGTTGTCGCAGCGGCGCACGTCCTGCGTGATCGGGGCCGGGGCCTGGCCGCCGCGGCCGTACTGCGCACCGAGCGCCGCGCCGCCGACGGCACCACCCACGGTGGCGATCTGCTTGCCGGAGCCGCCGCCCACCTGGTGGCCGAGGATGCCGCCGATCACGGCACCGATGGCGGCACCCGGCAGGTTCAGGTTGCCCTGCTGCTGCGGCTGCTGCTGGACCTGCTCGCGCTCCATCCAGCAGCGCTGGGCCGGCGTGCCGACCACCGCGCGCGCGGAAGTCACTTCCGCGTCGAAGAGGCGCTCGTTCCTGCGGCGGCGGAAGTCCTGCGCAACCACCGGCATCGGCGCGTAGTCGGACTCGGCGATGCGCTCGTTGGCCGGCAGCGGGCGGACGGAGGAGATGCGGTCGTTCAGCCCCATGGCCTGCAGCGACGGATACTGGCCGGGGCGCAGCACGGTGCAGCGGCCCTCGAAACGCCGGTCCTCGCAGGCCTGCCAGCGCTGGCCGACGACGATCACGGAGGAGGCGCGGTCGCTGAAGCCGGAGCGCTCCATGTTGCCAACGCGCTGCTGCGTGCTGAAGTTGCGGCCCTGGAAGCCCTCCTTCTCGTAGAAGGTGACCTGGGCGGATGCCTGTGCGGCGAAGGCGAGCGCGGTCGTTGCGAACAGCGTGCGGGCGATGGTGTTTTTCATGAAACCTCTTTTCAGGTCCCGACAGTAAACAGCCGCGCTTGTCCTGTCTGTCCGCCAGCGTACCGAATGGACCTTTGCCACGGCCGGGCTCGAGGGTGCCAGCTCCCTATACTGCGGGACCCCATCCCGTACCGATGCACCTCCTCCCCGACCCCCGAGACAACTGGCTGCTCGCCGCCCTGGCCGACGCCGAATGGGACCGCTTTTCGCAGCACCTGCAGCCGGTCACCCTGCCCCTGGGCTCGGTGCTCTACGACCCCGGCACCACGCCCTCGCACGTGTTCTTCCCGACCACGGCGATCGTGTCCCTGCTCTACGTGATGGAAGACGGCTCCTCCGCGGAGATCGCCGTCGTGGGCAACGAGGGGCTGGTCGGCATTTCGCTGTTCATGGGCGGCCACTCGACTTCCAGCCAGGCGGTGGTGCAGGCGGCCGGCCAGGGCTTTCGCCTCGACGCCCGCGTCATGCTGCACGAGTTCAACCGCAGCGGCGCGGTGATGCACCTGCTGCTGCGGTACACGCAGGCGCTGATCACGCAGATGGCGCAGACCTCGGTGTGCAACCGCCACCACTCGCTGGACCAGCAACTGTGCCGCTGGCTGCTGCTGAGCCTGGACCGGCTGCACTCGAACGAGCTGGTGATGACGCAGGAGCTGCTCTCCCACATCCTGGGCGTGCGGCGCGCCAGCATCAGCGATGCCGCCGGCCGGCTGCAGAAGGACAGGCTGATCCGGTACGAGCGCGGCCGCATCGAGGTGCTCGACCGCCCGGGACTCGAGCTGCGGTCCTGCGAGTGTTATGCGGTGGTCAAGAAGGAGTACGACCGGCTGCTGCCCGACATTAAGGCCACCTGAAGTCGCGGCAAAGCCTTACACTGGTCGGTCCACTGAATCGGCTTCTTAGTGCCTTGGCCGATGGGCGTGAGCCCCGTCAGTCCGCATCCGCACCGTTCGTCCAGGGTGCAGCCATGCAAGTCTCCGGTTTCCTCGCCACCGACATCGCCGCGCCGAGCGCCGCCTCGTCGCTCCCGGTCTCCCCCGCCGCCACTTCCCGCGAGCGACGCCCGCGGCTCGCGGACTTCCTGCGGTCGCACGCCAACGAGATCCTGGAGGCGTGGGACGAATTCGCCGCCACCGTCAGCCATGACGGCAAGGCCCTCGACGCGGTGAACCTGCGCGACCACGCCGCGGAGATCCTCGTCACCATCGCGAACGACCTGGGACAGCCGCAGTCTTCTGCGCAGCAGGACGCCAAGGGCAAGGGGCGCGGCCCCCGGGGTTCCGCCCAGACGCCGGCGGAGACGCATGCGGACTTCCGCATGGTCGCCGGCTTCGCGGTCGACGCGATGATCACCGAGTACCGCGCGCTGCGCGCGAGCGTGCTGAAGATCTGGGCAAAGGACGGCGGCGGCACGGAGCCGGAGGACCTGACCGACCTCACCCGCTTCAACGAGGCCATCGACCAGTCGATCGCCGAATCGGTGGCGCGCTACACCCGGCAGACGCGCTCGGCGAGCGAGCTGTTCATCGGCGTCCTGGGCCACGACATCCGCAACCCGCTGGGCACCATCATGATGAGCGGCGAATACCTGATGCGCTCGGGCCAGCTGTCCAAGGGCGCCGCCGCGCCCATCATGAACGCCGCCATCCGCATCAAGGCGATCATCGAGCAGGTGGTGGACTTCACCCGCGCGCAGGCCGACGGGGCCATGCCCATCCTGCGCGTGCCGGGCAACCTCGCGGAGCAGCTCGCCAAGGTGGTCGAGGAAACGCAGGTGCGCCACCCCACGCGGACGGTGCACCTGGAAAGCTCGGGCGACTTCGAAGGCAGCTGGGACGAAGGCCGCATGGGGCAGCTGCTGTCCAACCTGCTCGGGAATGCGCTGATCTACGGCGCCCGCGACAGCGAGGTGGCCGTGCGCATGTGGGCCACGCCCGCCGAGGTGTGCTTCTCCGTCCACAACCACGGCCGCCCCATTCCGCCGGAGGAACAGGAGCGGATCTTCCGTCCCCTGGAACGGGGACTGCACCAGCAGCTCGCGGTGGAGCAGCGGGAGCCGAGCGGCCTGGGCCTGGGGCTCTACATCTGCCGCGAGATCGTGCTCGCGCACGGCGGGACCCTGGCGGTGGACTCCAGCGAAGGCGCCGGAACCACCTTCACGGTCTCCCTGCCCCGTACCGCGGCCTAGGCCCGCGCCGCGGCGCTCGCGTGCAGGCAGATCGCCGCCGCCGCGCCGACGTTGAGCGACTCCTCGCCCCCCGGCTGGACGATGCGCACGAACTGCGCGGCCCGCGCCGCCAGGCCCGCGCTGACGCCCTGCCCTTCGTGGCCCAGCACCCAGGCGCAGGGCCAGGGCAGCGCCGCGCGGTGCAGGTAGTCGCCCTGGTGCGAGCTCGTCGCCAGCAGCGGCACCTTCAGCGCCGCGAGCCGGTCGGGCTCCAGGCCTTCCAGCAGGCGCAGCCCGAAGTGCGCCCCCATGCCGGCGCGCAGCACCTTGGGACTCCAGAGCGCCGCCGTGCCCTTCAACGCCAGCACCTGCGGGAAGCCGAAGGCGCCGGCGCTGCGCAGGATGGTGCCGACGTTGCCGGCGTCCTGCAGGCCGTCGAGGATCACGGTGGGCGCGTCCGGCTGCAGTGCCGGCTGCGCCGGCAGCGGCAGCACGAAGCCCATGCGGCCGGGCGACTCCAGCGCGCTGACGGTGGCGAACAGGCCGTCCTCGATGGTGACCACCTTGCCGCCGGCGTCGGCCCACTGGTGGCCGGCCGCGTCGAAGTACGAAGCCTGGAACACCGCGTGGGTGGGCTGCATGCCGCGCTGCAAGGCGGCGCGGCACAGGTGGTCGCCTTCCAGCCAGATGCGGCCCTGCTTGCGGTACGCGTGGCTGTCCTGCGCCAGCCGGCGCAGGTCCTTCAGCAACGCGTTGTCGCGCGAGTGGATGTGCTGCGGGGCGGTGTCGGTCACTGGACCTGGACCGAGACCGTGGCGCCCTGTTCGACCAGGAACTGCGCCGCCACCGGCGCGAAGTGCCTGCGGTGGTGGACGCAGGGCCCGTGCACCCGCAGCGCCTCCAGGTGCTCCGGCGTGCTGTAGCCCTTGTGCGCGGCGAAGCCGTACTGCGGGAACTGCTCGTGCAGTTCCACCAGCATGCGGTCGCGGGTGACCTTGGCGACGATCGAGGCCGCCGAGATCGACCGGATCTTGGCGTCGCCGTCGACGATGGCTTCGGACAGGATGTCCAGCTTGGGCAGGCGGTTGCCGTCCACCAGCACCTTCACCGGCTTCAGCCGCAGGCCCTCCACGGCGCGCTTCATCGCGAGCATGGTGGCGTGGAAGATGTTGAGGTCGTCGATTTCCTCGACGCTGGCCATCCCGACCGAGCAGCACAAGGCGCGCTCGCGGATCTTGTCGTACAGCCTGTCGCGCTGCAGCGGCGTGAGCACCTTGGAATCGGCCAGGCCGAGGATGCGCTTCTTGTCGTCCAGGATCACCGCGGCGGCGACCACCGGGCCGGCCAGCGGCCCGCGGCCCGCTTCGTCCACCCCCGCCATCAGGCCGAGCGGCTCCGGGAAGACCAGCGGCACCTGCAGCGGCTTCGCGGCCTTCGTCCGGATCGTCGTGGTCCGGATGCGCCGGTCCGGCTCAGGAGGCGAGGACTTTTTCGATGGCATCGGTGGCGAGTTGGGCGGTGTCGCGCTGCAGCAGCTGGTGCAGGTCGCGGAATTTCGCCTGCACGGCCTGCATTCTGTCAGGGCTGTCCAGCCAGGCGGCGAGCGCCCCGCAGAGCTTGTCGGGTTTTGCGTTGGACTGCAGCAACTCCGGCACGACGAAATCCCGGCACAGGATGTTGGGCAACCCGATCCAGGGCTGCAGCTGGCGCGGCTTCATCAGCGCGTAGGTGAGCCAGTGCGTGTGGTACGAGATCACCATCGGCCGCTTGAACAGCGCCGTCTCCAGCGTCGCCGTGCCGCTGGCCACCAGCGCCACGTCGCAGGCCGCCAGCACCGCGTGCGACTGGCCGGTGACGATGGTGAGGTGCCGGGGCGCGGGGCCGGAGCGCGCGATCTGGCTGATGCGCGCCTGCAGCGCCGGCATCGCGGGGATCACGAACCAGGCATTGGGCCGCTGCTTCTGCAGCAAGGCCGCCGCCGAGAGGAAGCGGCGCGTCATCGCCTCGACCTCGGAGGCGCGGCTGCCGGGCAGCAGCGCGATCACCTCGCCTCGCGCCGGCACCCCGAGCGCGGTGCGCGCCGCCGCCTGGTCCGGCTCCATCGGGATCACGCTGGCCAGCGGGTGGCCGACGTAGGTGCTGGCCACGCCGTGGCGGGCCAGCAGCTCCGGCTCGAAGGGGAAGATGCACAGCACGTGGTCGCAGGCCTTCTTCAGCTTCTCCACCCGCTTCATGCGCCAGGCCCAGATGGAGGGGCAGACGAAGTGCACGGTCCTGATGCCGCCGGCCCGCAGGTCGGACTCCAGGCCCAGGTTGAAGTCGGGCGCGTCCACGCCGATGAAGACGTCGGGGCGATCCTTCAACAGGCGGTCGCGCAGCGCGTTGCGGATGCCGAGGATCTCGCGGTAGTGCCGCAGCACCTCGGCGTAGCCGCGCACGGCGAGTTTTTCATAGGGCCACCAGGGCTCGAAGCCGTGGCGCGCCATCTGCGGGCCGCCGATGCCGCCGGAGGCCAGTTGCGGCCAGCGCTGGCGCATGCCCTGCAGCAGCAGGCCGGCCAGCAGGTCGCCCGAGGCTTCGCCCGCGACGAGCGCGGCGCGTGGTGCCTGGTCCATGGCTTCAGCGGGCGATGCCGCGGGTGGCCGCCGCGAGGAACGCGCCCATGAGCGCGATGTCGTCCTTCGCTTCCGGCGCCGACTGGGCGAGCTCGGCGATGCCAGCGCGGGCGGCTTCCAGGGTGCGGCCTTCGCGGTACAGCAGCTTGTGCATCTGCTTGACGGCCGCGATGCGCTCGGCGCTGAAGTCGCGCCGCCGCAGGCCGATCACGTTGACGCCGCGCACGGCCAGCGGATTGCCGTCCACCAGCATGTAGGGGGGCACGTCCTGCGACACCGCGCTCTGGAAGCCGAGCATCGCGTGCGCGCCGACCTTGACGAACTGGTGGATGCCGGTCAGGCCGCCCACCGTCACCCAGTCGCCCACCTCGACGTGGCCGCCCAGCGTGGCGTTGTTGGCCATCGTGACGTTGCTGCCCACGATGCAGTCGTGCGCCACGTGCACGTAGGCCATGAGCCAGTTGTCGTTGCCGATGGTGGTGCGGGCCTTGTCCTGCACGGTGCCCACCTGCAGCGTGGTGAACTCCCGGATCGTGTTGCGGTCGCCGATCACCAGCTCGGTGGGCTCGCCCCGGTATTTCTTGTCCTGGTTGGCCGCGCCGATGGAGGCGAACTGGAAGATGCGGTTGTCGCGGCCGATGGTGGTGTGGCCCTCGATCACCACGTGCGCGGCGACCGTGGTCCCCGCGCCGATCTTCACGTGCGGGCCGATCACCGTGAAGGGACCGACGGTGACGCTGCCGTCCAGCTCCGCCTTCGGATCGACGATCGCGCCCGGGTGGATGTTCGCCATGCGGTCCCTCCCCCCGCTCAGGACACCGTGCGCATGGTGCACATCAGCTCGGCCTCGCAGGCGATGTCCTCGCCCACGCGCGCCGTGCCCTTGAACTTGTAGATGCCCGCCTTGTGGCGCAGGATCTCCACGTCCATGATCAGCTGGTCGCCCGGCTCCACCGGCCGCTTGAAGCGCGCGCCGTCGATGCCGGCGAAATAGATGACGGAATTGGCGTCGCGCGTGGCGGTGTCGCCGGCGAAGGCCAGCAGGCCGGCCGTCTGCGCCATGGCTTCGAGCATCAGCACGCCCGGCATCACCGGCCGGTGCGGGAAATGGCCGGTGAAGAAGGGCTCGTTGATGGTGACGTTCTTCAGCGCCTTGATCGACTTGCCGGGGTCCACGGCCAGCACCCGGTCCACCAGCAGGAACGGGTAGCGGTGCGGGAGCTTCTTCAGGATCTGGTGGATGTCCATGACTGCGTTCAGAGTTTCTTTTCCAGCGCCTTGATGCGGTCGCGCAGCGTGTGCAGCTGCTTGAGCGTGGCGGCGTTCTTTTCCCAGGACGCATTGTCGTCGATGGGGAAGATGCCGGTGTACAGGCCCGGCTTGAGGATGGAGCGCGCCACGAACGAGCCGGCGGAGATGTGCACGCGGTCGGCGATCTTCAGGTGGCCCAGGATCATGGCGGCCCCGCCGATCATGCAGTTGGCGCCGATGTCGGCGCTGCCGGCGATGCCGGTGCAGCCCGAGACCACCGTGTTGCGGCCGATGCGGCAGTTGTGCCCGACCTGGATCAGGTTGTCCAGCTTCACGCCGTCCTCGATCACCGTGTCCACCAGGGCGCCGCGGTCGATGCAGGTGTTGGCGCCGATCTCCACGTCGTCGCCGATGCGCACCGCGCCCAGCTGCTCGATCTTCTCGTAGCCGCCCTGGCTGGGCGCGAAGCCGAAGCCGTCGGCGCCGATCACCACGCCCGCGTGCAGGATGCAGCGCGCGCCGATCGTGCAGTCCTCCGCCACGTACACGCGCGCCTTCAGCACCGTGCCCGCGCCGATGCGCGCGCCCCGCTCCACCACGCAGTGCGGCCCGATGCGGGCATCGGGCGCCACCAGGGCTTCCGGATCGATCACCGCGCTCGGGTGGATCGGCGGCCCGGCCGGGCGGGCATGCGCGCGCTTCCACAGCTGCGTGACGCGCGCGTAATAGGCGTAGGGATCGTCCGCGAGGATGCAGGCGCCGCGGGCCAGCGCCGGCTCGCGCAGGGCGGGCGCCACGATGACGCAGCCGGCGCGCGAGGCGTCCAGCTGCGGCCGCAGGCGGGGGTTGCTCAGGAAGGCGAGCTGGGAAGGCTGGGCGGATTCGAGCGGCGCCAGGCCCTCGATGCGCAGCGCCGGGTCGCCGTGCAGTTCGCCGCCCAGGGCCGCGACGATCTCGCCGAGTTGCAGCGCCACGGGTGGATGCGCGTCAGCGCACGGCGTTCAGCGCCCTGATCACCTTGTCGGTGATGTCGTGCTTCGGGTTGATGTAGACGGCTTCCTGCAGGATCAGGTCGTACTTCTCCTGCTCGGCCACCTGCTTGACCACGCGGTTGGCGCGGTCCAGCACGGCCTGCAGTTCCTCGTTCTTGCGCGCGTTGAGGTCTTCCTGGAATTCGCGGCGCTTGCGCTGGAACTCGCGGTCCTGGTCGATCAGCGCCTTCTGGCGCTGCCCGCGCTGCGCTTCCGACAGCGTGGCGGCCTCGCGCTCGAACTTGTCGGACGCGCCCTTGAGCGCGGTGCCGAGGTCGTTGAGTTCCTTCTCGCGCCGCGCGAACTCCTGTTCCAGCTTCGCCTGCGCCGCCTTGGCCGAATTGGCCTCCCGGAAGATCCGGTCGGTGTTGACGAAGCCCACGCGGAAGTCCTCGGCCTGCGCCTGGGCGCCGAACACCAGCGCGGACAGCGCGAACGCCAGGCAGTGACGGGTCAGGGTCTTCTTCATCAGAAGGACGTTCCGATCTGGAATTGGAATCTCTGGATTCTATCCCCTGGCTTCTTGCGCACCGGCTGCGCCATCGCGATGCGCAGGGGCCCGATGGGGGACAGCCAGGACAGGCCCAGGCCCGCCGAAGCGCGCAGTTCGGCCAGCTCGAAGTTCTCGTTCTCGCCGAACACGTTGCCGATGTCGGTGAAGGCGTACCAGCGCAGGGTGCGGTCGTTGCCGGTGCCCGGGAAGGGGCCGATGAACTCGGCGTTCAGGGTCAGCTTCTTGGCGCCGCCGATGCTCGATCCGGTCACGTCCCGGGGGCCCAGGGTGCCCTGGTCGAAGCCGCGCACGGAGCCCAGGCCGCCCGAGAAGAAGTTCTTGAAGACCGGGTACGGGCGGCCGCTCATGCCCTTGCCCCAGCCGAGCTCGCCGTTGACGGCGACGGTGAACTGCCGGCTCAGCGGGATGTAGTGCTGGTACTGCAGGTTGGTGCGCAGGTAGCGGGCGTCGCCCGCGACGCCCGCCTCGCCCGCGATGCGCCGCAAGCTGCCCGAGGTCGGCACCAGGGTGCTGTCGCGGTCGTCGCGCGACCAGCCGACGGTGACGGGCACGGAGGTGCTGGTGAAGCCGAAGCGGTCCGCGTACGCCAGGTAGACGGCGGGGATGTTGGTGCCGGGCCGGATCTCGACGCGCTCGAAGCCGATGCCGAAGAACACGGTGTCGACCTCGCTGAACGGCACGCCGAAGCGCAGGCCGCCGCCGGAGGTGACCAGCTGGTAGTTGCCGCCCTGGTCGTTGTAGGGGCGCGAGCTGCGGTGGTAGAGGTCGAAGCCGCGCGAGATGCCGTTGGGCGTGAAGTACGGGTTGACCGAGCTGAACGCGATCGTGCGGTTGTACTTGCTGGTGTTCACCTCGACGCCGAGGTAGTTGCCCGTGCCGAAGGCGTTCTCCTGCTTGATGGAGAAGGACAGCGCCAGCTTTTCCGCGCTGGAGAAGCCCGCGCCCAGCTGCAGGCTGCCGGTGGGCTTTTCCGTGACCGTGACGTTCAGGTCGACCTGGTCGGGCGCGCCGGGCACGTCGCTGGTCTCGACGTTGACTTCCTTGAAGAAGCCCAGGCGGTCGATCCGGTCGCGCGACAGCTTGATCTTCTCGGCGTCGTACCAGCTCGACTCGAACTGGCGCAGCTCGCGGCGGACCACTTCGTCGCGCGTGCGGTTGTTGCCGGAGATGTTGACGCGGCGCACGTAGGCGCGGCGCGACGGGTCGGCCACCAGCACGAAGGCCACGCGGTTGTTGGCGCGGTCGATCTCGGGGCGGGCCTCGACCTGCGCGAAGGCGTAGCCGAAGTTGCCGAAGTAGTCGGTGAAGGCCTTGGTGGTCTCGGTCACCTGGTCGGCGTTGTAGGGCTCGCCCGGCTTGATCTTCACCAGGGTCTTGAACTCCTCGGCCTTGCCCAGGTAGTCGCCTTCCAGCCGCACGCCGGAGACGACGTAGCGCTCGCCTTCGGTGATGTTGACCGTGATGCTGATGTCCTGCTTGTCCGGCGAGATCGCCACCTGCGTGGAGTCGATGCGGAACTCCAGGAAGCCGCGCTGCAGGTAGTACGAGCGCAGCGCTTCCAGGTCGGCGTTGAGCTTGGTGCGCGAATAGCGGTCCGCCTTGGTGTACCAGGACAGCCAGCCGGGCGTGTCCAGGTCCATCAGGTCGCGCAGCGTCTTTTCCGGGAAGGCCCGGGCGCCGACGATCTGGATGTCGCGGATGCGCGTGGGTTCGCCCTCGGTCACCGTGAAGGTCAGGTTCACGCGGTTGCGCTCGATCGGGGTGACGGTGGTCACCACGTCGGCGCCGTACAGGCTCTTGTTGATGTACTGGCGCTTGAGCTCCTGCTCGGCGCGGTCGGCCAGCGCCTGGTCGTAGGGGCGGCCTTCGCCGAGACCCACGTCGCGCAGCGCCTTCTTCAGGGTGTCCTTGTCGAACTCGCGCGCACCGACGATGTCCACGTCGGCCACGGTCGGGCGCTCTTCCACCGCCACGATCAGGACGTCGCCCTGGACTTCCAGGCGCACGTCCTTGAACAGGCCCAATGCGAAGAGGGCCCGGATCGCCGCCGAGCCCTTGTCGTCGTTGTACTGGTCGCCGACCCGGAAGGGCAGCGACGCGAACACCGTTCCGGGTTCGACCCGCTGCAGCCCTTCCACGCGGATGTCGCGCACGGTGAAGGGCTCGACCGCCCAGGTGTTCGCCGCAAAGGCCAGGACGCACACGGCCGAAACGGTACGCAGGCGCAAGCGCTTGATATTGTTCTTCATTGAATCAGGAAAGGCGCCGGCGGGTCCGGGAGGGACCGCGGCGGCGGCAGCAACGTTGTTCTATCCAAAGAGCCGGGCGACGTCGTTGAAAAGTGCAATCGACATCATCACCAGCAGCACCGCCACGCCACCGCGCTGCAGGCGCTCCATCCAGGCGTCGGAGACGCTCCTGCCCGTGACGGCCTCCCAAAGATAATACATCAGGTGCCCCCCGTCCAAGACCGGGAGTGGCAGCAGGTTCAGCACGCCGAGGCTCACGCTGATGAGGGCCAGGAACAGCAGGTACTGCGTCAGGCCCAGGCTGGCCGACTTGCCGGCGTAGTCGGCGATCGTGAGAGGCCCGGAAAGATTCTTTACCGAGGCTTCACCGATCACCATCCGCCCCATCATCCGCAGCGTCAGGGCCGACACGTCCCAGGTGCGCACCATCCCGTTCCACAGGCCGTCCAGCGGGCCGTGGCGCATCTTGACCATGGCCGGCGGCGCGCCCACGAAGGCGGAGATGCGGCCGACGGCCGGCTGGCCGCCGTCGGTCACGACGTCGGGGGTGACGGTGACCTGCAGGCGCTGCCCGGCGCGCTCGATGTCCCAGCTGGAGGCCACCGCGCGGCCGCCCTGCACCTGGGCGCGGATGGTGTCGCGCAGCTGCTGGGCGTCGCCCACGTCCTTGCCGTTGACCCGCAGGACGGCGTCGCCCTTGCGCAGGCCGGC
>JALHLO010000084.1 GCA_022844525.1 Ramlibacter sp. | reverse complement strand
GGCCGGCCAGGCCGTACCGGAACTGACCCATGGCCCGCTCCTCCTGGCTGCGCCGGGCCTGGCCGTTCGCGGCCTGGGCCTGCCTCGGCTGCGCCGCCGCCGTGGCGCAGGGGGCCGACTTCGCCCTGGAAGCGCCGTCGGCCGAGAGCCGGCACGTCGCCGACTGGGTGCTGCATTCGCGCGACCACGGCGGCGAGCCGTTCGTGATCGTCGACAAGATCCGCTCGCGGGTCTTCGTCTTCAATGGCAGCGGCGTGCTGCAGGGGGTGTCCCCGGTGCTGATCGGCCTGGCTTCCGGGGACGAATCGGTGCCCGGCATCGGCCAGCGCGCGCTGCGCAACATCCGGCCGGAGGAGCGCACCACGCCGGCCGGCCGCTTCGTCGCCTCGCTGGGGCCCAGCCTGCAGGGCGGCGAGGTCCTGTGGGTCGACTACGACGCCGGCATCGCGCTGCACCCGGTCGCGGTCGTGGCGAAGGAGCGGCGGCTGCAGCGGCTGGCGAGCGTCCTGCCCGCGGACCGGCGTATCACCTACGGATGCATCAACGTGCCCGTGCGATTCTTCGAGACGGTGCTGGCTCCGCTGTTCCGGCACAGCAGCGGCGTGGTGTACGTGCTGCCGGAAACCCGCGGGTCGCGCGAGGTGTTCGGCTCCTACGACATCGCGCCGGGCGCTGTGGGCGCAGCGCCGCTGCCGCCGGACGACTGACACCGCAACCCAGGAAGAACACGTGAACCCCATCCGCTTCCCCGCCGCCCTCGCCATGGCAGTGCTCGTCGCCGCTGCGCCCACTTGGGCGGCCGGGCCGGCGAAGCCCGCGCAGGCGCAGGTCGACTACCAGCAGGAGCGCGCACGCTGCCTGCGCGGCGACACGCACCAGGACCGCGCGACCTGCCTGAAGGAAGCCGGCGCCGCGCAGGAGGAAGCGCGCCGCGGCGAGCTGTCCGGTCCGCTGGACGCCGACCTCTCCCGCAACGCGACGCAGCGCTGCGAAGCGCAGCCGCCCGCGGACCGCGAAGCCTGCGTGCAGCGCATCCTGGGCGCGGGCACGGCCGAAGGCAGCGTGGAAGGCGGCGGCGTGATCCGCAGCACCGAGACGCCGGAGTAACCCCACGGGGGCGGGCGCAGGCGGCCGGGCTATAATCAGCGGCTTTCCCGCAAACCCCCGCGTACGCCTAGCGCAGCCAGCACTTTCCCCGACAAAAGCAACATCGAGAGTCCGCTCTTGGTCGCGTTGTGGGCGTACCCGACTCATCGGAGAACCCAGTGCTTTCGTCGCTTCAGGGAGCTTTCCCGCCCGCCATCCTGGCGCTCGCAGACGGCACGGTCTTTATCGGCAGCTCGATCGGTGCCCCCGGCACCACCACCGGCGAAGTCGTGTTCAACACGGCCCTGACCGGCTACCAGGAAATCCTGACGGATCCGAGCTACGCCCACCAGATCGTCACGCTCACCTACCCGCATATCGGCAACTACGGCGTCAACGCCGAGGACGTCGAGGCGAGCAAGGTGCATGCCGCCGGCCTGATCATCCGCGACCTGCCGCTGATCGCCTCCAGCTTCCGCGCCGACATGACCCTGCAGGCTTACCTGCAGCGCGAGCGCACCGTCGGCATCGCCGACATCGACACCCGCAAGCTCACCCGCATCCTGCGCACCAAGGGCGCGCAGAACGGCTGCATCGTCGGCCTGAAGCAGGGCGAGGAAGTCACGCCCGCGCTGGTGGAGCAGGCGGTGGCCAGGGCGCGCGCCGAGAAGTCGATGGCCGGCCTGGACCTGGCCAAGGAAGTGACGGTCGACAAGCCCTACGACTGGGACCAGACGGAGTGGCGGCTGGGCACCGGCTACGGACACCTGGAGAACGAGAAGTACCACGTGGTCGCCTTCGACTACGGCGTGAAGAAGAACATCCTGCGCATGCTGGCCGAGCGCGGCTGCAAGGTCACCGTGGTGCCGGCGAAGACGCCGGCCGCGGAAGTGAGGAAGCTCCGGCCGGACGGGGTGTTCCTGTCCAACGGCCCGGGCGACCCGGAACCCTGCGACTACGCGATCAGCGCCACCCGCGAGCTGATCGAGGACGGCTACCCCACCTTCGGCATCTGCCTGGGCCACCAGATCATGGCGCTGGCCTCAGGGGCCAGGACCTTCAAGATGAAGTTCGGCCACCACGGCGCCAACCACCCGGTGAAGGACCTCGACACCGGCCGCGTGAGCATCACCAGCCAGAACCACGGCTTCGCGGTGGACGAGAAGACGCTGCCGGCCAACCTGCGCGCCACCCACATCTCGCTGTTCGACGGCACCCTGCAGGGGCTGGCCCGCACCGACAAGCCCGCCTTCTGCTTCCAGGGCCACCCGGAAGCCTCGCCCGGTCCCCACGACATCGGGTACCTGTTCGACCGGTTCACCGGCCTGATGGACGAGAAGAAGAAGTAAGACATGCCCAAGCGCACAGACATCAAGAGCATCCTCATCATCGGCGCCGGCCCGATCATCATCGGCCAGGCCTGCGAGTTCGACTACTCCGGCGTGCAGGCCTGCAAGGCGCTGCGCGAGGAGGGCTACAAGGTCATCCTGATCAACTCGAACCCGGCGACGATCATGACCGACCCGGCCACGGCCGACGTCACCTACATCGAGCCGATCACCTGGCAGACGGTCGAGAAGATCATCGCCAAGGAGCGGCCGGACGCGATCCTGCCCACCATGGGCGGCCAGACCGCGCTGAACTGCGCGCTCGACCTGTGGCGCAACGGCGTGCTGCACAAGTACAAGTGCGAGCTGATCGGCGCCACGCCGGAGGCGATCGACAAGGCCGAAGACCGCCTGAAGTTCAAGGAAGCGATGACGCGCATCGGCCTGGGCTCGGCGCGGTCCGGCATCGCCCACTCGATGGAAGAGGCCTGGGGCGTGCAGCGCGAAGTGGGTTTCCCCACGGTCATCCGGCCCAGCTTCACGCTGGGCGGCACCGGCGGCGGCATCGCCTACAACCCGGAGGAGTTCGAGACCATCTGCAAGCGCGGCCTGGAAGCCTCGCCCACCAGCGAGCTGCTGATCGAGGAATCGCTGCTCGGATGGAAGGAGTACGAGATGGAGGTGGTCCGCGACAAGAAGGACAACTGCATCATCGTCTGCTCGATCGAGAACCTGGACCCGATGGGCGTGCACACCGGCGACTCGATCACGGTGGCGCCGGCCCAGACGCTGACCGACAAGGAATACCAGATCATGCGCGACGCCTCGCTGGCGGTGCTGCGCGAGATCGGGGTGGACACCGGCGGCTCCAACGTGCAGTTCTCGATCAACCCGAAGGACGGTCGCATGATCGTCATCGAGATGAACCCGCGCGTGTCGCGTTCCTCGGCGCTGGCCTCCAAGGCCACCGGCTTCCCGATCGCCAAGGTGGCGGCCAAGCTGGCCGTGGGCTACACGCTGGACGAACTGCGCAACGAGATCACCGGCGGCGCGACGCCGGCCTCGTTCGAGCCCTCGATCGACTACGTGGTCACGAAGATCCCGCGCTTCGCCTTCGAGAAGTTCAAGGACGCCAACGACCGCCTGACCACCCAGATGAAGTCGGTGGGCGAGGTGATGGCCATGGGCCGCACCTTCCAGGAATCCTTCCAGAAGGCCCTGCGCGGCCTGGAAGTGGGCGTGGACGGCCTGAACCAGAAGACCACCGACCGCGAGGTGCTGGAAAAGGAACTGGGCGAGCCCGGTCCGGAGCGCATCTGGTACGTGGGCGACGCCTTCGGCATGGGCCTGTCGGTCGACGAGGTGCACGACCTCACCAAGATCGACAAGTGGTTCCTGGTGCAGATCGAGGAGATCGTGAAGATCGAACTCGACCTGGACAAGCTGGTGGAAGAGAAGGGCGCCAAGGCACTGGAGGCGATCGACGCTGCGACGCTGCGCGCCCTCAAGCGCAAGGGCTTCAGCGACCGCCGCCTGGCCAAGCTGCTCAAGACGACCGACAAGGCCGTGCGCGAAGCGCGCAAGAAGCTGAACGTGCGCCCGGTCTACAAGCGCGTGGACACCTGCGCGGCCGAATTCGCCACCAACACCGCCTACATGTACTCGACCTACGAGGACGAGTGCGAGGCCGAGCCGACCGACCGCAAGAAGATCATGGTGCTGGGCGGCGGTCCCAACCGCATCGGCCAGGGCATCGAGTTCGACTACTGCTGCGTGCACGCCGCGCTCGCCCTGCGCGAGGACGGCTACGAGACCATCATGGTCAACTGCAACCCGGAGACGGTCTCCACCGACTACGACACCTCGGACCGCCTGTACTTCGAGCCGCTGACGCTGGAGGACGTGCTCGAGATCGTGGACAAGGAAAAGCCCACCGGCGTGATCGTGCAGTACGGCGGCCAGACGCCGCTGAAGCTCGCGCTGGGCCTGGAGGCCGAGGGCGTGCCGATCATCGGCACCTCCCCGGACATGATCGACGCCGCGGAGGACCGCGAGCGCTTCCAGAAACTGCTGAACGAACTGGGCCTGCGCCAGCCGCCCAACGCCACCGCGCGCACCGAAGCCGAGGCGCTGCAGAAGGCCGAGGCCCTGGGCTACCCGCTGGTGGTGCGTCCCAGCTACGTGCTGGGCGGCCGCGCGATGGAGATCGTGCACGAGCAGCGCGACCTGGAGCGCTACATGCGCGAGGCCGTGAAGGTGTCGAACGACTCGCCCGTGCTGCTGGACCGCTTCCTGAACGACGCGGTCGAATGCGACGTGGACTGCATCGCCGACGGCACCGGCGCCGTCTTCATCGGCGGCGTGATGGAGCACATCGAGCAGGCCGGCGTGCACTCGGGCGACTCCGCCTGCTCGCTGCCGCCGTACTCGCTGTCGAAGGCGACCGTCGAGGAACTGAAGAAGCAGACCGCGGCCATGGCCCGCGCGCTGAACGTGATCGGCCTGATGAACGTGCAGTTCGCCATCCAGGAAAAGGACGGCCAGGACGTGATCTTCGTGCTGGAAGTCAATCCGCGCGCCTCGCGCACGGTGCCCTACGTCTCCAAGGCCACCGGCATCCAGCTGGCCAAGGTGGCCGCCCGCTGCATGGTCGGCCAGACCCTGGCGCAGCAGGGCGTGACGAAGGAGGTGACGCCGCCTTACTTCAGCGTCAAGGAAGCCGTGTTCCCGTTCGTGAAGTTCCCGGGCGTGGACACCATCCTGGGCCCGGAGATGAAGTCCACGGGCGAGGTGATGGGCGTGGGCAAGACCTTCGGCGAGGCCTTCGTCAAGAGCCAGCTCGGCGCCGGCACCAAGCTGCCGCTGCCGCGGGACGCCGACGGCAAGTCCACCGGCAAGGTGTTCCTGACCGTCAAGAACAGCGACAAGCCGCGCGCCGTGGAAGTGGCGCGCCAGCTGCACGCCATGGGCTTCCCGATCATCGCCACCAAGGGCACCTCGGCCGCCATCGGCGCCGCCGGCATCCCCTGCGAGACGGTGAACAAGGTGACCGAGGGCCGGCCGCACGTGGTCGACATGATCAAGAACAACGAGATCATCATGGTGGTGAACACGGTGGAAGAGCGCCGCAACGCCATCGCCGACTCGCGCGCCATCCGCACCTCCTCGCTGCTGGCCCGGGTGACCACCTTCACGACCATCGCCGGCGCGGAAGCGGCGGTCGAAGGCATGCGGGCGATGGAGAACCTGGACGTGATTTCCGTCCAGGAAATGCACGCGCAGCTGGCAGCGGCCTGACGCCGGCGGGCGGTCGGGGCCGGGCGGGCCCTTGACGCGCAAGCCGTCTGCCCGTTTTATAATCGCGGCAACACACAGAACCGCCGAGCGGCAACGTTCGGCGGTTTTTCATTGGACATTGGAGACAGTTCGAGATGGCCACCACCATTCCCATCACCACCCGCGGCGCGGAAAAGCTCAAGGCCGAACTGCACCGCCTGAAGACCGTCGACCGGCCGGCGGTGATCAATGCCATCTCCGAGGCGCGCGCGCAGGGCGACCTGTCCGAGAACGCGGAATACGACGCCGCCAAGGACCGCCAGGGCTTCATCGAGGGCCGCATCCGCGAGCTGGAAGGCAAGCTGGCCGCCGCCCAGATCATCGACCCCTCCGCGCTGGACGCGGGCGGCCGGGTGGTGTTCGGCGCCACGGTGGAACTGGAGGAAGAGAGCTCCGGCGAGACGGTGAAGTACCAGATCGTGGGCGAGGACGAGGCCGACCTGAAGCAGGGCCTGATCAACGTGTCCAGCCCGATCGCCCGCGCGCTGATCGGCAAGGAAGAGGGCGACACCGCCGAAGTGCAGGCCCCGGGCGGCACCAAGCGCTACGAGATCGTCGCCGTCCACTACATCTGAACGTGGACTGGAGGCAGCGGCTCACGGTCCTGGCGGCCGCCCTCTGGTGGGGCAGCCTGACCGCCATCGGCTTCCTGGCCGTGCCGCTGCTGTTCGCCCATGCCTCCTCGCCGGCGGTCGCCGGCAGCCTGGCGGCCAAGCTGTTCGCAGGCCAGTCCTGGCTCAGCCTGGGCTGCGGGATGGTGCTGCTGGCAGGGGCGCGCGACCCGGACCGCACGGCGACCATGGCCTGGGCCGGCGGTGCCGTGGCCTACGTGCTGTTCGGGATGCTGGCGGCGCTGCTGCAGGAGTTCGCGATCGCGCCGCGCATCGTGGCCCGGCAGGACCTGCGCTTCTGGCACACGGCCGGGACGGCCGTGTATGCCGCGCAGTGGCTGTGCGCGCTGGTGGTGTTGTGGAAGGTGGGTGCGCTTCGCCACCCCCGGGAAGGCGGGGATCCGCCGACGTGATCAGTCCGCCCGCGTCTTCTTCACCGACTTCTTCTTCGGTTTCGCCTTCTTCACGATGCCGCCGGTCGTGAGCCGCTGGTTGCCCAGCACGCGCACCCGCTTGACCTCCGGCCGCTGCCCGCCGCGGCTGGAGTTCTTGATGACCTTGAATTCGCGGGGGCCGGGCTTGCGTTCCTCGTCCTCGGCCTTCACCTTCTCGGGCTTGGGCCGCCACAGGACGAGGAGCTTGCCGATGTGCTGGATCGGCGCGGCGTTCAGCGCGTCGCACAGCTGCTGGTAGATGGCGTCGCGCTGTTCGCGGTCGTCCCCCAGCACGCGGACCTTGATCAGGCCGTGGGCGCTCAGGGCGGCGTCGGCTTCCTTCTTCACGGCGGCGGTGAGGCCGTCATTGCCGATCATCACCACGGGGTCCAGGTGATGGGCTTCGGCCCGATGCGCCTTGCGCTCGGCCACACTCAGTTGAATAGCAGGCATGGCCCGTATTATCGAGGCAGCGCAGGAACACCATGAAAGTCAAGACGAAGAGCAAGAAGGTGAACAAGGCCTGGTTGAACGACCACGTCCGGGATCCTTACGTCCAGCTTGCGCAGAAGGAGGGCTACCGCGCCCGCGCCGCCTACAAGCTCAAGGAGATCGACGAGGCCCTGGGCCTCATCAGGCCGGGCCACCTGGTGGTGGACCTGGGCTCCACCCCCGGTGCCTGGAGCCAGTACGTGCGCCGCAAGCTGGCCCCCGAAGGCGCGGCGGCCGGGGTGCTTCAGGGGCAGATCCTGGCGCTGGACCTGCTGCCGATGGAGCCGGTGGAGGGGGTGACCTTCGTCCAGGGCGACTTCCGCGAGCCGGAGCCGGCCGCCGAACTGGAAAGGCTGCTGGCGGGCCGCAAGGCGGACGTGGTCGTCTCGGACATGGCGCCCAACCTGTCGGGCATCCCTTCGTCGGACGCCGCCCGGGTCGGCCACCTGGTGGAACTCGCCGTCGAATTCGCCCGCCTGCACATGAAACCGGAAGGCGCGCTGGTGTGCAAGGTGTTCCACGGCAGCGGCTACAGCCAGCTGGTGAAACTGTTCAAGGAACAATTCCGCATCGTGAAGCCTCTGAAGCCCAAGGCCTCGCGCGACAAATCCTCGGAAACCTTTCTCATTGGCATCGGCCTGAAGTCACCAGGATGAGTGGGGGTTTGTCCTGCACGAACGGGGCCCGTCTTCCTATGGAACACGTAGTAAAAATAGATCGGTCCACAGCTTGAAACCCCTAGAATGGGCGTCACGTGACCCAGTACACATGGGCCAAACCGTCCCCGGAGACTCAGTTTGAATAATCAGTGGTTTTCCAAGATCGCCGTCTGGCTGGTGATCGCACTGGTGCTTTTCACCGTTTTCAAGCAGTTCGACACGCGAGGCGCCGCCGGGGCATCCGTCGTTGGGTATTCGGACTTCCTGGAACAGGTGCGCAATCGCCAGATCAAGAACGCGGTGATCCAGGAGGGCCAGGGCGGCACCGAGATCGTCGCGATCACCAACGACGACCGCAAGGTGCGCACCACCGCCACCTACCTCGACCGCGGGCTGGTCGGCGACCTGATCGCCAACAACGTCAAGTTCGACGTCAAGCCGCGCGAAGAGGGCTCGCTGCTCATGACCCTGCTGGTCAGCTGGGGGCCGATGCTCCTGCTGATCGGGGTCTGGATCTACTTCATGCGCCAGATGCAGGGCGGCGGCAAGGGCGGCGCCTTCAGCTTCGGCAAGAGCAAGGCGCGCATGCTCGACGAGAGCAGCAACCAGCTCACCTTCTCGGACGTCGCCGGCTGCGACGAGGCCAAGGAGGAAGTCAAGGAGGTCGTCGACTTCCTGAAGGACCCGCAGAAATTCCAGAAGCTCGGCGGGCGGATCCCCCGCGGCCTGCTGCTGGTCGGGCCTCCCGGCACCGGCAAGACGCTGCTGGCCAAGGCCATCGCCGGCGAAGCCAAGGTGCCGTTCTTCTCGATCTCCGGTTCGGACTTCGTCGAGATGTTCGTCGGCGTGGGCGCGGCCCGCGTGCGCGACATGTTCGAGAACGCCAAGAAGAACGCCCCCTGCATCATCTTCATCGATGAAATCGACGCGGTCGGCCGCCAGCGCGGCGCGGGTCTCGGCGGCGGCAACGACGAACGCGAGCAGACCCTCAACCAGATGCTGGTCGAGATGGACGGCTTCGAGACCAACCTGGGCGTGATCGTGATCGCCGCGACCAACCGGCCGGACATCCTGGACGCCGCCCTGCTGCGCCCGGGCCGCTTCGACCGCCAGGTCTACGTGACGCTGCCGGACATCCGCGGCCGCGAGCAGATCCTGAACGTGCACATGCGCAAGATCCCGATCGGGCAGGACGTCGCCCCGGGCATCATCGCCCGCGGCACCCCCGGCATGTCCGGCGCCGACCTGGCCAACCTGTGCAACGAAGCCGCCCTGATGGCCGCCCGCCGCAACGCGCGCGTGGTCGAGATGCAGGACTTCGAGAAGGCCAAGGACAAGATCATCATGGGCCCGGAGCGCAAGTCCATGGTCATGCCCGAGGAAGAGCGCCGCAACACCGCCTACCACGAGGCCGGCCACGCCATCATCGGCAAGCTGCTGCCCAAGTGCGACCCGGTGCACAAGGTCACCATCATCCCGCGCGGCCGCGCGCTGGGCGTGACCATGAGCCTGCCGGAGAAGGACCGCTACAGCTTCGACCGCGAGTACATGCTCAACCAGATCGCCATGCTGTTCGGCGGCCGGATCGCGGAAGAGGTGTTCATGAACCAGATGACCACCGGCGCCAGCAACGACTTCGAGCGCGCCACCCACCTGGCCCGCGACATGGTGATGCGCTACGGCATGTCCGACGCGCTGGGCCCGATGGTGTACGCCGAGAACGAGGGCGAGGTCTTCCTGGGCCGCTCGGTCACCAAGACGACCAACATCTCCGAACAGACCATGCAGAAGGTCGACCTGGAAGTCCGCCGCATCATCGACGAGCAGTACACGCTGGCCCGCCGCCTGATCGAGGACAACAAGGACAAGATGCACCGCATGGCCAGGGCGCTGCTCGAGTGGGAGACCATCGACGCCGAGCAGATCGACGACATCATGGCCGGCAAGGAGCCGCGCCCGCCCAAGGACTTCACGCCGCGCACGCCCAGCTCGGGCACCGGCGGCCCGACGGTGGGGCCGGACCCGGCGCCGAACGCCGCGTAAAATCGCCTGCAATAGTGACAAAGGGGCCCCTCGGGGCCCCTTTGCTTTCCCCCTGTAGCGCACAATTCCGCCCATGAACCTGCAGTGGCAGACCACCCGCTTCGCGATCGCCCTCGACCGCCCGCGGGTGATGGGCATCGTCAACGTGACGCCCGACTCCTTCTCGGACGGCGGGCGTTTCGTGAGCACGCGCACGGCGCTGGAGCACTGCGAGCAGCTGGTCCGCGACGGGGCCGACATCCTCGACATCGGCGGCGAATCCACCCGCCCGGGCATCGCGCCCGTGCCGCTGGACGAGGAGCGCGCCCGGGTGCTGCCGGTGGTGCGCGAGGCGGTGAAGTTCGGCCTGCCCATCTCGGTGGACACCTACAAGCCCGAGGTGATGCGGGAGGTGCTGGACCTCGGCGCCGACATCGTCAACGACATCTGGGCGCTGCGGCAGCCCGGCGCGCTGGACGTGGTGGCGGGGCATCCTGCCTGCGGCGTCTGCCTGATGCACATGCACGGCGAGCCGCGGACCATGCAGCGCGCGCCCATGCAGGGCGATGCGGTGCCGCAGGTGATCGCGTTCCTGCGCGAGCGCAGCGAGGAGCTGCGGCAGCGCGGCGTCTCGGTGTCGCGCATCGCCTGGGACCCGGGCATCGGCTTCGGCAAGACGGTCGAACAGAATTTCGCGCTGCTGGCGCGCCAGCGGGAGCTGCTGCACGAGGGCTATCCGCTGCTGGCGGGCTGGTCGCGCAAGTCCTCGCTGGGGGCGGTGACCGGCGGCGCGCCGGTGCACGAGCGCGTGACGGCCAGCGTGGCCGCGGCGCTGCTGGCGGTGGACAAGGGAGCGGCGATCGTGCGCGTGCACGACGTCAGGGAAACGGTGGCGGCGCTGAAGGTTTGGGGCGCCACCCAGGCGGCCCTCGCGGGCCAGGCAGGAACCAGTACATGAGCAGACGTTATTTCGGCACCGACGGCATCCGCGGCACGGTGGGCGAGCCCCCGATCACACCGGACTTCGTGCTGCGCCTGGCGCACGCCGTGGGCCGCGTGCTCAAGCGCACGGAGGAGCGTCCCACCGTGCTGATCGGCAAGGACACCCGCATCTCCGGCTACATGCTGGAAAGCGCGCTGGAGTCGGGCTTCAACTCCGCCGGCGTCGACGTCGTGCTGCTCGGGCCGCTGCCCACGCCGGGCGTCGCCTACCTCACCAAGGCGCAGCGCGCGAGCCTGGGCGTGGTGATCAGCGCCAGCCACAACCCGTTTCCCGACAACGGCATCAAGTTCTTCAGCGCGCAGGGCACCAAGCTGCCGGACGAGTGGGAGCTGGACGTCGAAGCCGCGCTGGAACAGCCGCCGCAGTGGGCGGACTCCGCCACGCTGGGCAAGACTCGCCGCCTCGAGGATGCCGCTGGCCGCTACATCGAGTTCTGCAAGAGCACCTTCGCGCACGAGCTCACGCTCAAGGGCATGAAGATCGCGGTGGACGCCGCCCACGGCGCGGCGTACCACATCGCCCCCAAGGTGTTCCACGAGCTGGGCGCCGAGGTCTTCTGCCTGGGCTGCTCGCCCGACGGCCTGAACATCAACGACCGGGTCGGCGCGACCCATCCCGAGGCGCTGGTGAGCGCCGTGCGCGCCAACCGGGCCGACTTCGGCATCGCGCTGGACGGCGACGCCGACCGCCTGCAGGTGGTGGATGCCGACGGGCGCCTGTTCAACGGCGACGAGCTGCTGTACGTGATGGTCATGGACCGCATCCAGCACGGCGAGCGCGTCCCCGGCGCGGTGGGCACGCTCATGACCAACATGGCCGTTGAACTCGCGCTGAAGGCGAAGGACGTGGAGTTCGTGCGCGCCAAGGTCGGCGACCGCTACGTGCTGGAGGAACTGGAAAAGCGCGGCTGGCTGCTGGGCGGCGAAGGCTCGGGGCACCTGCTGTGCCTGGACAAGCACACCACCGGCGACGGCCTGATCAGCGCGCTGCAGGTGCTCAAGGCCTGCGCGCGCAGCGGCAAGTCGCTCGCGCAGTTGCTCGAGGGCGTGACGCTGTTTCCGCAGTCGCTGATCAACGTGCGCCTGGCGGCCGGGCAGGACTGGAAGAAGAACACCAGGCTCTCCTCCGAGTGCGAGGCGCTGCGGAAGGAGCTGGACGGCTCCGGGCGCGTGCTGATCCGCGCCAGCGGCACCGAGCCCGTGCTGCGCGTGATGGTGGAAGCCAGGGAAGAGCAGGTGGCCCGGCAGGCCGCCGAGCGCCTGGCCGACGCGGTGCGCGCCGGATGAGCGTGGGAGCCCGGGCTCCGCGCGTGCTGGCGGTCCACCGCAGCAGCAGCCACAGTTTCAGCAAGCACCCCGAAGACGGCATCACGCTGGTCGAAGGGCTGGGCGTGGAGGGCGACGCCCATGCCGGGACCACCGTGAAGCACCGCTCGCGGGTGGCCCGCGATGCGTCGGCGCCCAACCTGCGGCAGGTGCACCTGATGCACGCCGAGCTGTTCGACGAACTGGTCGAGCGCGACCACGCCGTCTTTCCCGGCGACCTGGGCGAGAACGTCACCACCCGCGGCCTCGACCTGCTGGCGCTGCCCGCCGGCACCCGCCTTCGCCTGGGGCAGGAGGCGGAGGTGGAAGTCACCGGCCTGCGCAACCCTTGCAGCCAGATCGATCGCTTCCAGCCGGGACTGATGGCGAAAGTGCTCGATCGTGACGCCAACGGCCGGCTTGTGCGCAAGACCGGAGTGATGGCGGTGGTTCGCCGCGGCGGGGTCGTGCGCGCAGGCGACACCATCCTGGTGCAACTTCCGGAAACACCGCACCGCCCGCTGGAACCCGTGTAGCGCCGCTCGGCGGGTGCTCGTCGCGAACCCGCCACATAGGAATTAGGTCACTGTGCAGCCGCGCGGGCGAGGGTCTACATTGGTTCCATGCACCGCGCCCTCCCGACCTCCCGATCCGCCGTCCGGCTGCTGCTGGCGGGCGTGCTCCTGGCCGCGTCGGCGGCGTCGGGCGCCGGGGCGGTATCCGCCGACTACGGGCTGACGACCCCCGCCTGGGTGGCCGAGCCCGAGCTCACGCCGCGGCTGCCGCTGATGGCGCTGGGCCCGGTACGCCTGTCGGCGGCGAATTCGCTCACCGGCAGCGGCCTGTCGCTGGAAGCGGGCGAGAAGTGGTTCGCCCGCGCCGGCATCGGCCGCAGCCTGGACCTCGACGTGCTCAGCGTCGGCGGCGGCTACCGCTTCCGCGACGGCCATGCCCTGTCCATGCACGTCACCCGCCAGCTCGGGCAGGAACGGCTGGGACTGGCGGTGCGCTACGACTGGCGCTGGTCCTACCTGCGCCTGTCGTACGACCAGCCGGTGCGCACGCCGAACGAATCCGACCGGCTGCGGTTCTCGGCGGGCGTGCGCTTCTAGTCCCTTTCAGAACGCATTGAGCACCTGGTTGCCGTCGACGCCGACCAGGCCGCCGTCGTCGCGCGTGATCACGATCGTGGCCGACCGCGGCCGTGCGTTCGCGCCGCCCGCTCCGTAGCCCGCATTCCCGGGCCAGTGGCTCAGGTAGCGCGAGGGATCCGGCACGTTGGCGCGGCTGATGGTCTCGCCGGGGTGCTGGATGTTCACGAAGATCGCGCGGCCGTCGGGCGTCTCGCAGATGCCCGTGATCTCGCAGTCCACCGGTCCCACCAGGAAGCGGCGCAGCGTGTCGGCCGTCGGCTTCGCGCCGACGCGCGTCTGCACGGTGAGCGTGCTGCCGTCGCCGCGGGTGTACTCCAGCGTCTGCGTGCCGCCGTCGCCGACCTGGCCGGGAAGCCCCGCCAGCATCATGCAGTTGGTGACGTCGGTGTAGCGGCTGTCGTCCGTCTGCAGGAAGATCGCGCCGGTCTTCGGGCTGAACCACAGGCCGTCCGGGCTGGAGAAGTCCTGGTCGTCGGTCAGGCTCGAGAGGTTGACCTTCACCGGGTCCATGCCGGCCTCGGCGGCGAACAGGTAGATGTCCCAGGTGAAGGTGGTGGCCGCGCCTTCGCCGCCCGCTTCCTTCATGCGCACCACGTGGCCGTTCACGTTCTGCGGCGTGGTGAAGCCGGGCGCGTCGGTGTAGGCGCGCGGGTTCGCGGCATCCAGGCCGAACTGCGTGGGGCTCGGGTCGATGCGGCGCGCGCTGTTGTTGGTGAGGGTGTAGTAGATCTCACCCGTCACCGGGTGCACGGCACACCACTCCGGGCGGTCCATGCGCGTGGCCCCCACGGCGTCGGCGGCGATCCGCGCATTCACCAGCACGTCGGCCTGGTCGGCGAAATCGTAGGGCGCATAGGCGGCGATGGCGGCGTTGGCGATGTCCAGCTCGATCCAGTCGCCGGTGCCGTCGGCATGGAATTTCGCCACGTACAGCCTGCCCGCGTCCAGGTACTTGTCGCCCGTCGTGATGCGGTTGGCCGGATTCGCGTCGGCGGCGTTCCAGGCCGTGGCCGACACGAACTTGTAAATGTACTCGCCGTTGGAGTCGTCTCCCATGTAGACCGCCAGCGGCTTGCCTGCGGCGGGCACGCCGAAGGCGGCGCTTTCGTGGGCGAAGCGGCCGAGCGCGGTGCGCTTGCGCAGTGCCTGGCCGCCGTCGTAGGCATCGGCCTCGACGATCCAGCCGAAGGTGTTCAGCTCGTTGCGGTAGTCGTCGCTGCCGTCCGCGGAGGCACCGGTCTGGCTGATGTTCCAGCGCGCGAAGCGGTCGGCGGCGCCGGCCGTTTCCCAGCCGTGGCGGCTGGCCGCGCCCTGCGCGCGGCCGTAGCGGTTCAGCGCCACGACGCTCTTCGCCGCGTTGCCACCGCGCGCGGCGTTGTCGGCGGCGCCGCGGGTGAAGTAGCCGGCCCAGTTCTCCTCGCCGGTGAGGAAGGTGCCCCAGGGGGTCTTGCCGGTACCGCAGTTGTTGATGGTGCCGCGGCAGTCGGTGCCGGTGGGCGAGTACACGGTCTTCACCAGCGCATGGCCGCGCGCGGGCCCGTGCAGGCGCATGGGCGTCAACGGCGTCACGCGGCGGTTGAACGAAGAGCCCTGCACACAGGAGAACGCGCCGTTGTGCCGGCTCACTTCGACGAAGGACAGGCCGTGGGCCGGGATCTCCTTGTCGGCCTCGGCGACCGGCCGCGGGTTGGGCGTGGAGCCGGCGGGGTGCAGGAACTGGTCGGTGAGCGCCTCGTGGTTGATCGCGAGGATGGCGCGGGCGGAGCCGCGCGCATCGGGGGTCCCGGCGGCGTTCAGGCCGAAGTACTCCATGCCGTCGTGGTGGTCGCCGGCGCGCGTCTCGAAACCCGTGTCGCTGCCGTCGTTGCGGTACGCGGGCGTCGCCGCGTCGAGCGGGTCGCCCACCGCGTACAGCACGGT
>JALHLO010000083.1 GCA_022844525.1 Ramlibacter sp. | reverse complement strand
TGCTGCGGCGCCAGGTAGATCTGGCTCACGCGCGCGTAGTCCCAGGCGGCATAGCCGGTGGCCGCCAGCAGGACGGCCGCGGTGGCCACGCCGCGCGCGCGCGCGGCCGCGGGCGCCTGCACCGGTGCGCGCGGCAGCAGCCACCCGAGGCAGGCACCGAACAGGATCTGGAAGGGCGCGTACCACAGCGGGTATTCCAGCAGGCTGTGGAACAGCACGATCGCGATCAGCGCCCAGGCCAGCTGCCGCAAGGGCTGGCGTTCGCCCCAGGGCTGCTGCCGCCACGCCCACCACAGGCCCGCGCCGCACACCAGCAGCGCCGCCGGCACGCCCAGTTCCACCGCCAGGTGCAGCGGCAGGTTGTGCGCGTTGTCCAGGATGTCGCAAAAGCGCGGGCCGGTGCCGCCGGCGTACAGCGTGTCGAAGTGCGCGTAATCGAGCTCGCCCCAGCCCCAGCCCGCCAGCGGCCGGTGGGCGATCAGCTCCAGCACGTTGGACCACAGCACCAGCCGGCTGCTGCAGGCCTGCCCGCCGCCCAGGCGCCCCCACAGCGTGCGCGCCGGCATGGCGCCGTTCAAGGCCTCCAGCAGGACCGGCAGCAGCACGGCCGCCGCGAAGTAGGCCAGCGCCGCGGCGCCGCACAGCAACAGCCTCGGCCGCCGCTGCGGGCCGGCCCACCACGCCGACAGGACGGTCAGCACCACGCCCTGCAGCATGCCGGTGCGTGACACGGAGGCGGCGCTGCCGGCAGCCAGCAACACGATCAGCGCGGTCGCGCCCCAGCGCGGGATGCGCAGGGTGCCGAACAGCAGGATCGCCGCGCCGATCCAGCACAGCGTGGCGTACTGGTTCGGCTGCCGCAGGTTCGCGTAGGCCTCGCCCTCTTCGGCGCTGTTCATCCACGGGCTGAACCCGCCGGCGGCACCGAAGTACTGGCACAGGCCGATCACCGCGCTCACCGCCGCCGCGGCCAGCACCCCGCCCTGCAGCGCGCGCGCGATGCCCTCGTCCTGGCCGAAGCCGGCGGCCAGGGCGACCAGCGCCAGCCCGCCCGCGAGCATCACCGTTTCGGGGCGCAGGGTGAGCTGCGACAGGGCCGCCCATGCCGCCAGCGCCACGCAACCCCAGAGCAGCCCGCGCGGCACGCGGGGCGGCTGCGGGCCACCGGCGGCCAGCAGCCACAGCAGCAGGGCGCACACCGCGCCGGCCAGCCACGGCGTGACCGCGGGCGAAGGCCCGCTGGAAAACGGGTTGAGCCAGGGCAGCGCGGCCAGCGGGAAGGCGAGCGCGGCACGCGCGGCGGCAAGGGAAGGCTTCACGCGCTCAGGCCTGCAGCGGACGCGGGGGTCTTTCGAGTCCGGGCGGCACGCCGGCGCCCGCCTCCACCGAGGACGGGTCGCGGCACCAGGCGGCCCAGGCCTGTTCCAGGATGGCGCGGAAGCTCGCCGCGAACACCGGCTCGTCGAAACCTTCGGCCCACAGGCGGCAATCGTGCGGGTCGATGGCGGCGGCATCGAAGGCCTCCACCGCCGCCTGCAGGCTGGCCGGCGTCTGCTGGTCGAACAGCAGGCCGGTGGGCCGCGTCTCGCTGCGCAGGTCGCGCACCGTCTCGCGCGAGCCGCCCACGCCGTAGGCGATCACCGGCGTGCCGCAGGCCTGCGCCTCCACCGGCGAGATGCCGAAGTCCTCGTGGGCGGCGAACAGGAAGGCGCGCGCGCTGCCCAGGTGCTGCTGCACCGCTTCGTCCGGCTGGAACCCGAGCAGCTCCACGTTCGGCGGGCACATCGCGCGCAGGCGCGGTGCCTCGGGCCCGTCGCCGATCACCACCAGCTTGCGCTGCGGCATCGCGCGGAAGGCCTCCAGCAGCAGGTCGATGCGCTTGTACGAGACCAGGCGCGAAACGGTGACGTAGTGGTCGCCCTTGCGCGGCTCGAAGCGGAAGCGGCCGACGGTCACCGGGGGATAGAGCACGCGCGCCAGCCGCCGGTAGGTGCGCCAGATGCGCCTCTGCACGTGGCGCGAGTTGGCCAGGAACAGGTCCACGTTGTTCGCGGTCTGGCGGTCCCAGCGGCGCAGGCGGTGGAACAGGTAGCGCGCCAGCATGCCCCTGGCCCCGCGGTCGAGGCCGTAGTCGGCCAGGTATTCGTGGTGCAGGTCCCAGGCGTAGCGCATGGGCGAGTGCACGTAGCTCACGTGCAGCTGTTCGGCGGTGGTGAGGACGCCCTTGGCGAAGGCGTGCGAGCTGGAGACGATCACCTGCGCGCCGCGCAAGTCGTGCGCTTCGACGGCGAGGGCGGTGAAGGGAAGGTAGTTCCAGAAGCGGGTGCGCGCGAAGGGCGCCCGCTGCAGGAAGGAAGTGCGGATCGGGACTCCCCCGAATTTCGCGCGGTTCGCGGCGGAGAGGAAGTCGATGGTGGCGAAGAGGGCCTCCCCCGGCACCGCCCGCAGCATGGCCGCCGTGACGTCCTCGGACCCGCCCCACTCGGTCAGCCACTCGTGCACATAGGCGACCCGCTGCGTTGCCAGTGCCTGCGGTGCAAGAAGCGGGGGGAGCTGCGAAGGCGACGCTGGAGCCATCGGCGCAGATGCTAACCGACACCGCCGCGGCCGCCCTGATGGCGCGATGTATAGTGGTCCAAAGAGGATGAGCGGACCGATGAAAGTGCTGCTGTGGAAGGTGGGCGGGCTGGGCGACGTCGTCATGACGACCCCACTCGCGCGCCAGCTCCGCAGGCAGCATCCGCAGGCTCGCATCGACTACCTGACGGGCCACGCTTCGCGCGCCATGCTTGAAGGCAATCCTCACCTGGACCAGGTCGCCGGCTTCGACGAGACGATTCTCTTCGGAGCGCGCCTGCACCGGCTGCCCGGGTTGCTTGCGCTGCTGCGCGGCTACGACGTGATCTACGTCCTGGACAAGCACTGGGTGTTCGGCTGGCTGGCGAAACTGGCCGGCATCCCGCAGCGCATCGGGTTTCGCCGCCGCGCCATCGAAGGCTGGCCGCACACGCGCGCCGTGCCCTACGGCGCGCTGCGCCACGAGATCGACTATTACCTCGATCTTGCCGAGGTTGCCGGTGTCCGGATCGACCGGAACGACCGGGCCCTGGAACTCCCCCCCGCCGAACGCTTCCCGATGGAGCCGCCGTATGTCGTGGCGATCAACAGCGGGGGCCACAACCCGGGGGAGTCGTCCGATGTGCGAAGGCTGCCCGAGCCCCTGTTCGACGCCCTGGTGAGCGCATTGGCGGCACGAAGCACGGTCGTCTTCCTCGGATCCGCGCGCGAGCATTCCCAGTACGAACAGCTTGCAGCCCGGTACGGGGCGCGCAACCTGTGCGGCCTCATCAGCCTGCGGCAGACGTGGGACGTCCTGGCGCACGCGCAGGCCGTGTACACCACCGACACGGGACTGATGCACATGGCGGGCGCCGTCTGCCGCCAGGTCGTGGCGGTGTTCGGCCCGACCCACCCGCTGCGCAAATGCCCGCCCGGCGCGCGCTGGGTCTGGGCCGACGAAGGCGGGTATGACGCGGACTACGAACTGTATGGCCGGTTGCCGCGCGGTGGCTATTTCAGGGCGCTGACCGCCGATCACATCGTCGAGCAGGTGAGGCCGCCCACGGCCGCCATGCACCCCGCCGTCCCCTGACCGCGATGCCGCGCCGCCCTCTCTCCACCCGTTTGCGCCATCTCGTCGTCATGGCCCTGCGCCGCCGCGGCAAGCTGGCGTTCCTTCGCTCGCTGCCGGCGCAAGCCCGAGTGCTGGACGTGGGCTGCGGCAACAACTCGCCGCGCGACGCCAAGATCCTGCGGCCGGACCTGGTCTACCATGGCATCGACGTCGCCGACTACAACCAGGAAGCTGCCGACACCTACGCGGACAGCTACGTTCTCACCTCGCCGCAGACGTTCGCGCAGGCGATCGAAAGCCGTGAGGGGCAGATGGACGCGGTCGTGTCCTCGCACAACCTGGAGCACTGCGACGATCCGCAGGCGGTGCTGGGCGCCATGGTGCGGGCCCTGCGGCCAGGCGGCCGGCTCTACCTGGCCTTTCCCTGCGAGGAAAGTGTCGCCTTTCCGCGACGACGCGGAACACTCAATTTCCACGACGACACGACGCACCAGACGGTGCCCGCCTGGCATGCGGTCCTGGCCAGGCTGGCCGCCGACAGCGTCGAAATCGAGTTCCAGCGCAAGCGGTACCGGCCCCCGGTGCTCGCCTCGATCGGGCTGCTGCTGGAGCCGCTGGGATGGCTGGCCGGGCGCAACATGCCCGGCGGCTCCACCTGGGCTCTCTACGGTTTCGAGTCGGTGATCTGGGCGCGATGTGCCACGATGCCGGGTGGTGCGGCCGGGGCGAGTCCCGGCCTCCCCGCGTCATCCCAAGCCCACCGGTCTTCTCCAAGTCTCGACCACCTCGGATCCAGCCCGCCCCAAGAATGAGCGTCTGCTTCGCCACCATCAGCTCCGGCAACTACCTGGCCTACGTGACCGTCCTGCGGGATTCGCTCGCGCGGCACGCGCCCGAAGCGCGCTTCGAGGTGCTGATCGTCGACCGGCCCTCCGCGGCGCTCTCCGACGCGATCGCCAGGGCGGGACTCCACGCCACCTATGCCCACGAACTGGGGCTGCCGGACTTCGAGCACATCGCCTTCAAGTTCGACGTGGTGGAGCTCAACACCGCATTGAAGCCGAGCTTCCTGAAGAACCTGCTCGCCCGCGGTCATGAGCGCGTGGTCTACCTGGATCCCGACATCCGGCTGTTCGCGCCGCCCGATGTGGTCATGGAAGCCCTGGACGGCAGCGAGATCGTGCTCACGCCCCATTCGCTTGCGCCCGTGATGGACGGCAAGCGGCCGTCCGACATCGACTTCCTTCGGGGCGGCACCTTCAATCTCGGCTTCGTGGCCGTGCGTTCCGGACCGGACGCCCACGGTTTCCTGGACTGGTGGGAGCGGCGCTGCCTGGGGCTCGGCTTCAACGACTTCACCTTCGGTGTCTTCGTCGACCAGAAGTGGATCGACCTCGTTCCGAGCTACTTCCAGTCGGTGCGCATCCTGCGCGATCCGGGTTGCAACGTGGCCTACTGGAACCTGCACGAACGTTCGCTCGCGCGCACGGCCGATGGCCTGACGGTGAACGGACGCCCGCTGGTCTTCTTCCATTTCAGCGGCGTCAATCCCAAGGCGCCGCACCTGCTCTCGCGTCACCAGAATCGCCATGTGCCCGCCCCGGGGTCGCTCCTGGCGGAACTGGTGGCGCAGTATTGCGCCGCCCTGGCCGCCGCCGGGCATGCCGACCACCAGCGCTTGCCCTATGGTTTTGCGACGCTGGAAGACGGCACGGCGATCACGCCGCTGATGCGGCGCGCGTCGTGCGTGTCCGGGATGGATGCCGCGCATCCCTTCAGCGCGTCCTCTCCCCTGCATGTGCAGTTGCGGTCCCATGGAATCGCGGGCGGCCGGGCTTCACCGGGCAGCGGCGAGACCACCCTCGGTTTCGACGGTTCGGACCTCCGGGTACGGGTGGTCAACGCACTGGTTCGTGCTCTCGCCCGGGTTGCGGGACCGGAGCGGGTGGCACAGTTGCTGCGTTACGCGACTTTCCTCAGCTGGGGTTCGAATCTTCCCACGGTGCTGTTGCGCCGGCCGCTGGACGTCAGCCACCGCGATCCTCGGTAGCCCGTCCAGCCGCAGGCCGCGCTATATCTCCCGTTCCCAGGGGAGGCCGGCGCGGCCCTGGATCTTGCAGTCCATCCGGAAACCCTCGGCCAGGACTTCCTCGCGCGTGCCCACCACGACAGCGTTCAGCGCGCGCATGTACTTGTAGGCGACGCGCCCGTCGTTCAGGGCGTACAGGCGCATGTCGGATGCGACATAGAAGCGGCGCGCACCGACCGGCAGCACGCTGGTGCCGGCCGTGCCGGGAGGGAACATGCGCGGACAGAGCTGCTCGATGCGGTCGAGCGCCGCTTCCGCCTGCGGGCTGGCCCGTGGCCTGGCCGCCTCGATGGCGCGCGGGACCTTGGCCGCCGCACACACCCAGAAGCCGCGCTCCTGACCCTCCAGGGGCTGCCCCGGCTTCGCACCGACCGCGGTGAGCCCCGCCGAAGGCAGCAGCCGGCAGCGGTCTCGCTCGAGCCGCAGGCCGTGCTCGCCGAGCACGAGGTCGATCGCGTCGCTCTGGTCGGCGAGCGGAACCTTGTCGCCCGATGCCACGACCGCGCCGGCAAGCGAGGGGAACATCACATGGACGACCGGAGAGGCTTCCAGCAGCAGGCGCACGCGGCGCACATCCGCCGTTTCCCCGGACAGCACCTGCAGCGAGGCGAGACTGACCCAGCGCGACTCGGGATGGAAGCGCGGGGCGACCAGCGAATAGGAGATGCTGCTCAGGGTGACGTAGGTGGCCGGTCGTTCACGCAGGTCCGCCGGCACGTCCACGGCAAACGCCGGACCCGCCTTCCAGGGTGCCAGGCCCCACGAATTCCAGGGCTCGACCTGGGTCAGCAGGAAACCCTGCGCCGCCACCATGAATCCCAGCAGCCCCAGCTTCAGGCCGCGGCCGAACGGCAACTGGTGCAGCAGCGCGACGCACAGCGGCCCCACGACGAAGAGCGTGGGCATGAAGTAGCGGCCGTTGCCACTGGTCGCGAGCCAGGGCACGAACGTGGCCGCGCAGAAGGCGGCGAGCGCCAGTGCGCGCCGCGCCGCCGGCTGCGCTCGGTACCGCCAGCCCAGGCCCGCGAGGGCCAGTGCCAGCGCCAATGCCAGCGCGAACACGAAGCGGAAATCGGGGGCCAGCGTTTCCACGTAGACGCTGCCATCCGGCACCGCCATGGCAATGGGGCGGGCCAGCGCCTCCAGCCAGGTGTCAGGCATGAAACGGATCATGGCTGCCAGCCCGTCAGCGCCCGCAGGTGCGCGAACCAGCCATCGTAGAACGGGTACATCGGGTTGCCGAAATGGTTCCAGAGCTGTGCGCCCCAGTACCCGTACGCAAGGAAGAATCCTGCCAGCACGGCCAGGCAGCCGCCGGCCAGTTGCAGGATCCGCCCGCGCCAGCCGCCCGCACTGGAAAGCCACAGCAGGGGGAGAACCAGCGCCAGTGGACCGTTGCTGAACTTGAATGCCACCGACACGCCGACAAGAAGGCCGGACAGCATCACGGCGCGAGGGGGCGGAAGCCAGCCCGGTGATGCCGGCCCGCCCGCGGCCATCAGGGCCAGGGCCACGGCCCAGACGAACGGAATGGCGGCGAGGCTGTCGTTCGCGGTGGTGTCGAGCAGCGAGAGGGACAGCTCGCCCGACAGCCCGAGCAACACCGCGCCCATGCGCATGGCGGTACCGTACCAGCCAGCCTCCGGGATGCAGCTGCGGGCGATCAGCCACAGCGCCGGCACCACCGCAACATGCAGCGTGACCAGCACGGTCCCCGCGACACGCCCGGACACACCTGCCTCGGCCAGCTTGTAAGCCGGCCAGTACAGGTAGGGATACTGGTAGGACTGGTAGGAAGCCGCCAGGAGGTCGCGGTCGAAGCGCGGACCTTCCGAGACCCAGCCCAGGTAGAAGTGGTGATTCAGGGCGTCCCAGGTGAGCCCGATGCCGCCCAGGGCAAGAGGAATGCTCACCAGGGCCAGCCAGGCCAGCACCAGCAGCACGGCCAGTTCGCGCCCGGGCGTCAACGGCGGCATGGCGGGCCGCAGTGGCAGGGTCATGCGCGTGGTCATGCGCGCGGTCTTGCGGAGCGCCAGGACGACAGCAGGGCCCCGGCGAACAGCGAGCCCATGGCGATCTGCGTGCCGACCGCCATCAGCGTCACCGCGGGAATCACCGAGCGCATGGTTTCGAGCGGGTTCAGCGCGCCGAAGCCGGTCCGGCCCCAGTCCAGCGTGATCGCGAGCGACCACACGAGCCCGCCCAGGAACAGCGCCAGGCCAAGCAGGAGCCCGTTCTCGACGCTGAAGGCCGGGGCCCCGCGCGCCATCCAGGCGGGTTCGGCCACCATGCCGGCCAGCACCGCCAGCCATTTCGTGAGAAACGCGAACACGAGCAACTGCACTCCGAGGATCGTGGCCGCGCCGAGGTACAGCAGGGAGTGGATGCCCAGGCGTGCGTTCAAGCTGGTTTCGATGCCGGGCAAGGCCGGAACCAGGCCCAGGGCCCCGACCAGCAGCAGCAGGACGCCGGGGTAGAGGAACAGCCAGCGCGGGCAGAACAGGAACAGGAAGCGCAGGTGGCGCCAGCCATCGCGCCAGGTGCGCAGGTGCGGCGGACGGCCGCGGCCGTCCGGACGCAAGGTGGTCGGGACTTCCTCGATGCGCATGCGCGCCAGGGCCGCCTTGGCCACCATCTCGCTGGCGAACTCCATGCCCGGCATGATCAGGCCCAGGCGCTGGATGGACTCGCGCGAGAAGCCGCGCAGCCCGCAATGGAAGTCGCCGATGGGAGTTCGGAAGAACAGGCGGCCGATGAAGCTGAGCACCGGGTTGCCCAGGTAGCGGTGCAGCACCGGCATGGCGCCCGGCGCGATGCCGCCGCGAAAGCGGTTGCCCATCACCAGGTCGGCACCGCCGCGCAGCGCGGCGACGAAGGACTGGAGCGCCGAGAAGTCGTAGCTGTCGTCGGCGTCCCCCATGATGACGAAGCGGCCGCGGGCCGCGCGGATGCCGCCGAGGAGCGCCGCGCCATAGCCCCGCTCGGCCACGTCCACCACGCGGGCGCCGGCTGCGGCAGCGATTGCCTGCGAGTTGTCGCTGGAGCCGTTGTCGGCCACGAGCACCTCGCCCCTCACGCCCGCCTGCCGCAGGAAGCGCATGGCGTCTTCGACGCACTTGCCGACGGTCCTTGCCTCGTTCAGGCAAGGCATCAGGACAGTCAGCTCCACAGCATCCTCTTCCATTCAGCCGATCCGTTCAGCCCCACTGACGAAAAGAGCGGCCGAAGCCGCTCTCTTGCATCGCACTAGATCGCTCAGGAACCACCGCGGCAGGAACCGGGCAGGAACTTGGGCGGCACGCCGTCGGTGCCAGCCGGACCGCAGATCCACTTGAACACCGGGGAGCCCATGTGGCCGGCGGTGGCCGGGTTCTTGGCAACCGAGCCGTCATGGTACGGGGTCAGCGTGATCTTCTTGGCGTCGATCGCGCCGTCGTTGAAGCCCTGCGCTTCCACCGTGATCACGCCCGCGTCGGTCGTGTGGATGCTGGCCACGTACTTGCTGGTCTGCGAAGAGGACTCGCAGCCCCAGCCGTCGGCAGCAGGCGTGCTCGAACCCGACTGGTACACCTCGGTGATGGTCGTGCGGCAGGCGGACGCCGCCAGCACCACTTCCGACATCTTGGCGCGCTTGGTGTAGTCCTGGTAAGCAGGCAGGGCCACAGCGGCCAGAATACCGATGATCGCGACCACGATCATCAGTTCGATCAGGGTAAAGCCCTGTTGGAGTTGACGCTTCATGAATACCTCCGGGTTGTTGATGAAGAAGCGAAGGGGTAGTGCAAGCGCTGTGCCAGCCCTTCTTCGTGATGTTCTTGGCACTTTCGGCTGCCTTTGGGCCCGTCGGTCCGACAGGAACGGGCCCAGCGGATGACAAATTCGTCAGTCAGCGGATGCAAACCGACCGAACCTGCTTCAGGTCCGTCAGGCCCATCATGATCTTTTCCATGCCGTCCATCTTCAGGGTGCGCATGCCGGAGGCCACGGCCGCCACGAAGATGTCGGCCACCCGGGCGCGTTCCTGGACCAGGCGCTTGATCTCGTCGTCGGCGACCAGCAGCTCGTGCAGGCCGACCCGGCCCTTGTAGCCGGTCTTGTTGCACTTGTCGCAGCCGACGGCGTGCCAGAAGCGGATCTGCCCATCGTGGCCGTAGGTCTCGGTCCAGTGCTCGAACAGCTTCTGCGCCTCGCCGCCCGGGTCCTGCTTCCAGGCATCGGTGTTCTTCAGGTCCAGCGCGTACTCGGTGAGGAAGCTGCGCAGCTCCTCGTGCGAGGGCATATAGGCCTGCTTGCATTCGCACAGCCGCCGCGCCAGCCGTTGCGCCAGGATGCCCAGCAGCGCATCGGCGAAGTTGAACGGGTCCATGCCCATGTCCAGCAGGCGCGTGATGGACTCGGGCGCGGAGTTGGTGTGCAGCGTCGAGAACACCAGGTGGCCGGTGAGCGAGGCTTCGACGCCCATCGCCACGGTTTCCTTGTCGCGCGACTCGCCCACCATGATGATGTCCGGGTCCGCGCGCAGGAAGGCGCGCATCACCATCGCGAAGTCGATGCCGGCCTTCTTGTTCACCTGCACCTGGCGCAGGCCCCGCTGCGTGATTTCGACCGGGTCCTCCGCCGTCCAGATCTTGGTTTCCGGCGTGTTCAGGAACTTCAGGATCGAGTGCAGCGTGGTCGTCTTGCCCGAACCGGTGGGGCCGCAGACGTAGAACAGGCCGTAGGGCTTGCTCACAGTCTTCTCCAGCGCCGCGCGGTTGTGGTCGGTCAGGCCCAGCTTGTCCAGCGGGATCGGTTCGCCGGCGGCCAGGATCCGCATGACGACGTCCTCGACGGCGCCCGCGGACGGGATGGTGGCCACGCGCAGCTCGATGTCCAGCGGGCCGAACTTCTTGAACTTGATCTTGCCGTCCTGCGGCTTGCGCTTCTCGGAGATGTCGAGGTCGCACATGATCTTCAGGCGCGTGACCATCGCCTGGCGGAAGTGCGCCGGCACCTCCACGTAGGGCACCAGGCTGCCGTCGATGCGGAAGCGGATGCCGGTCTTGAGCTTGCCGGGCAGCGGCTCGATGTGGATGTCGGAGGCGCGCTGGTGGTAGGCGTCGACGATCACCTTGTTGACGAACTTCACCAGCTCGTTGTCCGCCGCGGCCGACTCGAGCGAGCCGCCTTCCTCGCCGTCGTCCTCCAGCGGCGCGTTCAGGTCGGCCAGCATCTCCTCGACCGACTGGCCGCTGTCCTGCGAGCCCCACAGCTGGTTGATCGTCTGGTTGAAGTCGGTCTGCGTGGTCACGCGCCAGGCGAACTTCGACATGCGCGGGAACACCTGCGGCACGATGCGCGAATTGCGCACGGCCTCCGGGTCCAGGCACATCAGCACCAGCCCGTCGGGGCCTTCCTCCAGCGGGATCCAGCCCTGCTCCATCACGAACTCGGGCTTGAGCGATCCCTGCAGCGCCTCCACGCGGATGCGGCCGGGGTTCGACGGCTCGTAGGGCACGCCGAAGAACTTGGACAGCGAAGGGCCGATCTGCGCGGGCTTGATGGAGAACTCGTCCATCAGCACGTGCTCCACGGAGACGGAGTCCTCGCGCGCCTTGAGCACCGCGCGCTGCAGTTCCTCCTGCGTCAGCACGCCCTCGGCGATCAGGCCGTCGTACTTGGTGGCCTTGCGCCGCGCGCCTTCCTGCTCGCGCTGCACCCGCTGGTGGATCGCGGTGGCGAGCGTCTTGCAAAGCTGCGTCGCGCCTTCGACCTCGAGCTCGCCGAAGGGGATGTCGCTCTTGTTGTTGATGACCTGCAGCACGCCGTGCAGCACCTTGCCGTCGAGGATCGGCACCACCAGCATCTGCTTGGTGCGGTAGCCGGAGCGCTTGTCCACTTCCTTCAGGAAGCTCAGGCTCGGGTGGATGCGCTTCAGGGCATCCTCGTCGTAGACGTCCGCGATGTTCACCAGCTCCTTCGAGTGCGCGACGTAGCCGGCGATGGACTGCGTGCTGATCGGCAGCTTCAGGTCGCGGCTGGTGTTCAGCCCGGTCTTGACCTTGGACACGATCGCGCTGCGGTCCTCGTTGACGGCATAGAGCGTCAGGCGGTCCGCGTTGAACAGCTTGCAGATGTCCTGCGACGCCTCGAGCATGATCTCGTCGATGTTCTCGGTGGCGTGGATGCGGGTGGTCACCGCCTGCAGCTGGCGGAAGAACAGGGCCTCGAAGGAGATGCCGCGCTTGTCCGGCGGCAGCTGCTGCGAGTTGAGGAACTCCTGCTCGCTGTTGCGCTGCTGCAGGACTGCGCTCATAGCTCGAATTCCTGTCCCGCGCGCAGCCAGCGGATGTCGTGGCTCACGTCGGGCCCGAAGGGCTGCGTCTGGTCGAAGCGCTGGATCTCCGTCATGATCAGCTCGGTTTCCGCGGGCTTGGTGTGCGTGATGTAGATCGGGTAGTGCCGGCTCTTGTCGATGCAGTCCAGTTCCTCGGCCAGCGCCTGCGGCGACAGGTGCAGGCTGCGCCGGGCGAGGTCCTTCTCGCGGTTGCTGAAGGCGGTCTCGATCACCAGCGCCGCCACGTCGAGCTGGTTCAGGCGCCGCCAGAACGCCGGGTTGCGTTCGGTGTCGCCGGTGAACACCCAGGAGCCCTTGCCGGCCGACACGGCATAGCCGCACGCCGGCACCGTGTGCACCGCCGGCAGCACCTCGATCGCCTTGCCGTTCAGGTTCAGCGTCTGCCCCACCTGCACTTCATGGAAGGCGACGAAGGGCGACTGCGGCGTGGGGATGCGGCTGAAGTCGGGCCAGATCACGTCGTTGAACACGTGGGTCTTGAGCGCGGCCAGCGTGCCGGGCAGGGCGTGCACGTGGATCGGTTCTTCCAGCTGGGAGGCGATGGAGTCCACCATCAGCGGCAGCGCCGCCACGTGGTCCAGGTGCGAATGCGTCAGCACCACGTGGCGGATGCCGCTCATTTCCGCCAGCGAGAGGTCGCCGACGCCCGTGCCGGCGTCCACCAGCAGGTCGCCGTCGATCAGGAAGGACGTGGTCCGGCAGTCCTTCGCGATCGCGCCGGAACAGCCCAGCACACGCACCCTCATTTGGCAGCGCCCCTTTATTTCGTCTCGAAATTGGTCGCGCCGTCCCAGCCCGGGTCGAAAGGCAGCAACCTCATCGAGGCTACACGTTCGGAGTACAGCTCGTAAAGGTATTTTTTGGCGCCGAGACGCTGCAGATTGAGCATGTGCAGGTCGCACTGGTCCCAGTCCTGGGCGCGGTAGGACTTCAGGAATGCCGCCCAGATGCGGAGTTCTTCGGCTGTCTGCTTGTCCAGTCCCTGGGCGGGGCCCACGGGGTAGAAGATGCCGACCGCCTGCTCCTTGCCCTTGACGCGCACGCGGTCCAGTTCCTGCCAGGCGAAGTCCGTGGCCTGCTTGCGGGCGGTCTCGCTCACCACGATGTCGACGCCGTAGACCTTGGACAGGCCCTCGAGGCGCGAACCCAGGTTCACGGCGTCGCCGATCACCGTGTAGCTGCGCCGGATGTCCGAGCCCATGTCGCCCACGCACATGGTGCCGGTGTTGAGGCCGATGCCCACGCCGATGGGCGGAATGCCCTTGGCCTTGTGCTCTTCGTTGATGTCATGGACGGCGCGGGACATTTCCATGGCCGTCTTCACCGCCAGTTCGGCGTGGTTCGCCATCTCGACCGGCGCGCCCCAGAAGGCCATGACGCAGTCGCCCATGTACTTGTCGATGGTGCCGCGGTTGCCGCGGATGATGCCGGTGAGGCGGCTGAACACGTCGTTCAGCAGGGCCTGCAGCTGGGTCGGCTCCATCCGCTCCGACATGTTGGTGAAGCCGCGCATGTCGCAGAACATCACCGTCAGCTCCCGGCTGGCGGCCTTCATGCTGTAGCTGTCCGGGTCCTTCACCATCTCGTCGACCAGCTCCGGCGGCACGTAGGTGCCGAACAGGTTGGCCAGCTCGCGCTTGCTGCGGCTCTCCACGAAGTAGCCGTAGCTCATGTTCAATGCGAAGGCGGTGCCGGCCATCACGAGCGCGGAGGCCAGCGGCATCACCAGGCCGTGCGCCATGAACAGCCAGTAGTTCAGGGCGAACAGCAGGGCCACCACGCCCACGCTCACCAGCACCGCCACCGTCGCCGACAGCAGCGGCAGCAGGAAGGCGAGCACGAGCCCCGACACCAGCAGGATCACCACCTCGTAGCCGACGGCGTAGTCCGGCTTGACGAACAGCTTGCCCTCCATCAGGCCGGAGATCACGTTCGCGTGCGTCTCCACGCCGGGATAGGTCTCGCCCACCGGCGTCACCCGCAGGTCCAGCAGGCCGGGCGCGGTGGTGCCCACCAGCACGATCTTGTCGTTGAGCGATCCTTCCGGCAGGCGCTTGGCGATCAGGTCGGAGGCCGAGACGTACTGGAAGGAACCGCCGCCGGCACCGCCCGGCCCGCGGAAGGGCACCAGCGTCGCGACCCGCGCATCGACGGGGATCGCCAGCTGCCGCTGGCCCTGCTTGAGCAGGATGCTTTCCAGCCCGCTGTAGCTGCGGCTGACGAAGCGGTCGCGCGGGAAGCCGGGCTCCACCGCCGGCTGGCCGATCAGCATGCGGAACACGGCCAGCGCCAGCGACTCGTAATAGGCGCCCGCGTGCTCCGCCACCAGCGGGATGGAACGCACCACGCCGTCGCCGTCGGTGATCGAGTTGAAGTAGCCGCCCGCCGGCGCCGCCTTGGCCAGCAGCGGCAGGTTGGAGCCGTAGCCGTCCCAGCTGGTGAAGGCGATCGGGCGGCCTTGCAGCGCCTCGCGCGTCATCACGGGCGCGGGCAGCGCGCCGCTCTTGCGGCCGTCGCGGTCGGAAGTGAGGTAGTAGCCCAGGACGACCGGGCGCTTTTCCAGCGCGCGGGCGAACACCGCGTCGTAGTCCAGGCTGGCCTGCAGCTGGGTCAGGCGCTCCTGGAAACCGGCGGCGTCCTTCAGCTCCCCCTGCGCCAGCTCGCGCAGGCGCTTCAGGCCGGAGCTGTCATCGGGCTCGGCGAACACCACGTCGAAGCCGACGATGGCGACCTTCTGGCGGTCGAACAGTTCGTCCACCATGCCGGCCAGCCGGTTGCGCGCCCAGGGCCAGCGGCCCACTTCGGCCAAGCTCTTCTCGTCGATGTCGACGATCACGACCCTGGGATCGATCGTCCGGGGCATGGTCGCGCGCAGCCGCGCGTCATAGATGATGGCGTCGAGCCGCTGCAGGAAGCCTATCGGCAGCACGCCCACGGCGTGCAGCAGCGCGAACGCCAGCGGGACCAGCGTGATCGCGATGCGGGACCAGTGCCGGGAGAGCAACCCCATGGCGCAGGCGCGCGAAGGCGGGCGTTCAGCCGGCCATCAGGAACTGCATCTGCGTGCCGGCCAGCTCCAGCATGTCGCCGTTCTTCAGCGCCACCGGCTCGGAGCCGATCGCCGCGCCGTTGAGCGTGGGCTTGTTGGAGCCTTCGACATGGGCGACGACGAAGCCCTGGGAGCGCTTGGTGATGGCGGCCACGGCGACGCCGGGCTTGCCGATGGTGGTGACCACCTTGACCAGGGGCACCTCGCGGCCGGCGGCGGCGCCGGACAGGACCTTGATGCTGGCGTTGGCGTGCCCGTCGGCCG
>JALHLO010000082.1 GCA_022844525.1 Ramlibacter sp. | reverse complement strand
TCGAAGCTCACGTGGATGTGCGTGTCCTCGTCCACGTCCTGCAGCACCTCGGTCATGGTGTTGCGCATGCCGTGCTCGTCGATGTGGCGCATGTCGAACACCTGCAGGCCCAGCGCCCGGATCGCCTGCTTCTCGTCGGCGTCGACGCTGCGGATGCCGATGAAGTCGATGCTGTCGGCGGTCACGGCCGCGCGTTCGCCGCTCCAGCCCACCAGGTCGGAGGGCCCGTGCCCGAGGAGGCAGGACACCGGCATGCCGTGCGTGTTGCCGCTGGGGCTGATGGCTTCGGTGTTCACGTCGGTGTGCGCGTCCAGCCAGACCACGCGCAGGTTCTTGCGTTCCTGGCGGCACTGCCGGGCCACGGCGCTGATCGAGCCGATGGCCAGGCAGTGGTCGCCTCCCATCAGCAGCGGCACGTGGCCCATGGCCAGCGAGGTCGCCACCGCGTCGAACACCGCGCGGTTCCACTGCACCACTTCCGGCAGGTGGCGGATGCCGTTGACGGGCGGGTGCCACGGGTTCGGCGGCCCGGCCAGGTTGCCGCGGTCGATCACCTCGAAGGCGTGCGCGCGCAGGGCTTCCGCCAGGCCGGCCACGCGCAAGGCATCCGGCCCCATGCCCGCGCCGCGCACGCTGGCGCCGACGTCCGTGGGGGCACCGATGAGGCTCACAGTGGTCATCTCGCGCTTCTCCGGCTGGGCAGCAGCGCACATTCTCGCGCAAGCACCGGGCAGCCGGGCCGATTGCTACAGGATGCATCCATCACCCCAATGGCAGGGTTCGGATCGGGAGAATGGTCCGCAACAGTCACAGGGAGAAACACGAATGCTGGCGATGAATTACCGCGGGCCCTACCGCGTGCGGGCCGCGCAGAAAGCCGAGCCGAAGATCGAACACCCCAACGATGCCATCGTGCGCGTCACGCGCTCGTGCATCTGCGGGTCGGACCTCCACCTCTACCACGGCCTGGTGCCGGACACCCGCGTCGGCCAGACCTTCGGCCACGAGTTCACCGGCATCGTCGAGGAGGTCGGCCCTTCCGTGCAGAACCTCAAGAAGGGCGACAAGGTGCTGGTGCCCTTCAACATCTTCTGCGGCACCTGCTACTTCTGCAAGAAGGAGCTGTTCTCCAACTGCCACAACGTCAACCCCGAGGCGACGGCGGTGGGCGGCATCTTCGGCTACTCGCACACCACCGGCGGCTACGACGGCGGCCAGGCGGAGCTGGTGCGCGTGCCGATGGCCGACGTCGGCCCCACCGTGCTGCCGCCGGACCTGGACGAGGACGACGCGGTGCTGCTCACGGACGCCTTCCCCACCGGCTACCAGGCCGCGGAGATGGGCGACATCCAGGAAGGCGACACGGTAGTGGTGTTCGGCGCCGGCCCGGTGGGCCTGTTCGCGGCCAAGTCGGCCTGGCTCATGGGCGCGGGCCGCGTGATCGTGGTGGACCACCTGGAGTACCGGCTGGAGTTCGCGCGCCAGTTCGCCCAGTGCGAGATCGTCAACTTCAAGGAAGTGGACGACATGGCCATCCACATCAAGAAGATGACCGACTGGCTGGGTGCCGACGTGTGCATCGACGCGGTCGGCGCCGAGGCCGTCGGCAACGCGCTGCAGCACCTCACCGGCGTGAAGCTCAAGCTGCAGGCGGGCGCGGCCACCGTGCTGCACTGGTGCATCAACTCCGTGCGCAAGGGCGGCAACGTCTCCATCGTCGGCGTGTACGGGCCGACCTTCAACATGGTGCCGATCGGCAACGTGGTGAACAAGGGCCTCACGCTGCGCGCCAACCAGGCGAGCGTCAAGCGCCACCTGCCGCGGCTGATCGAGCACATCCAGGCCGGGCGAATCAAGCCCAGCGAGGTCATCACGCACCGGTTCCCGCTGGAAGCGGTCTCGGACGCGTACCACATCTTCTCCAGCAAGCTGGACAACTGCATCAAGCCGGTGCTGCTGCCGGCCATGCACTGAACGGAGGCCGCATGAGCAACCATCCGGAAGACACCACGGTCTACGTCGAGAACACGGAACCGCAGGAGCGGCAGAAGCAGCCGCCATCGGGCATCCAGGGCTGGGGCGCGGATCTCGATCCTTCGGTGCGGCCGGCGGTGCCGATGGAACGCACGCCGCCGCGCTTCATCCAGCCGCGCCACGAGCAGCCGGAGCACCAGCCGCACACGGTGAAGGTCTTCCACTCGAACGAGCGGCCGGGACTCACGCCGGTGTTCGGCACCAGCGTGCCGCCGTCGGGCGTGTCGGGCCTGATCCGCAAGGGCGCGTTCCGCTTCAGCGAGAACGACCTGCGCCACTGGCTGATGCTGCTGTTCGCCGACCGCGTGAACGTGGTCGAAGGAATCATCGACGACCTCGCGCACGGCCACGTGCCCAACCTCTTCACCGAGATGGGCGGCCCCGCCGAGTGGCGCTACAACCGCAACGGCTTCATCCGCAAGGCGTTCATCGCCGGGGCGGTGGTCGGGGTGCTGCTGTACATGAACGAGCGGCGCCGCCGCCGCTGAACGGAACTCAGGAAGGACACCATGGAAGCCACGAACATCGGATTCAACCGCACCGGCACGAAGCTCTCGCCCGCCGGCACCCTGGCCATGACCGAGGCCGTCAACGAACTGGCTCCGCCCGAGCCGATCGACACCGGCGCCACGGAGGCGGAACGCCTGGTCTACATCAACGAGGCCGAATCGGTCGGCTCGGTGCCGCCGCCCGCCTCCATGAAGGGCGTGCTGAAGGCCGGCATGGCGAAGATGAAGGGCTCGCACCCCGGCATCTTCTTCGACAAGATCGGCGAGCGCATCGCGTTCGAACGCAGCGGCGTGCGCCTGTACGACGCCCTGATCGTCAAGCACCAGGCCGTGGAGCAGATGGGGCAGGAGATGCTGCCCCCGGCCGAGGAAGTGATGGATTCCACCGCCGAAGGCATGTTCGCGCTCGCGCCCGTGCAGGGCGAGCGGCCGGCCCAGACGCTGGCCCGCATCCGCGGCGAGGAGCTGGAGCACTTCCACCTGCTGTGCCAGGCGATGGAGCAGCTGGGCGGCGACCCGACCGCGATGACACCCTGCGCCGACGTGCAGGCCACCGCGTCGATCGGCCTGGTGCAGGTGCTGACCGACCCGCGCACGACGCTGGCGCAGTGCCTGAACGCCATGCTGACCGCCGAACTCACCGACAACGCGGCGTGGGAACTGCTGATCAGCCTGGCGGAGGATGCCGGCGAGTTCGACCTGGCCGGCCGCTTCCTGGGCGCCCTGGCGCAGGAACAGGAACACCTGGCCGTCATCAAGGGTTGGCTCACCGCGCTGCTGTCGCAGGGCGCCGCCACGCCCGCGGTTTGAAAGGGAACACACAATGGTCAACCTGCTGAAGGACAAGGGCACGCCCCTTGCCAGACAGAAATTCACCTGGAAGGAACTGGTCGGCAAGCCGATCAGCAAGCTGGATGACGACGCGTTCACGCGCGTGCGCATCATCCTCCTCAATGGACTGGAGCTCGACTCGCTGCGCACCAAGCAGGTCGCGCTGCGCTGCAACCGGGAAGCACGCGTGCAGATCGCGCAGCTGATGCGCATCGAGCAGCACCAGGCCACCGCCATCAACTGGCTGGTGGGCGCCGACCACTCGCCGATCGAGACCACGATCGGCTACGAGCAGACCGCCATCGAGGTGACCGCCTCGGTCGCGCAGCTGGAGCCCGACCCCTACCTGGCGCAGGGCTACCGCTACGCGCTGCTGGAGGACTTCGACCACCTGTACCGCTACAGCGCGCTGCTGGACCGGCTGGAGGGCAAGGACGCCAACAACATCACCCAGGGCTACACGGACATCGTGCCCGCCCGGGCCACGCTGTTCCACCACCGGGCGCCGGAGCACGAGCTGCTGGAGCCGTACGGACCCGACGCCGCGCTGGCCACCAAGCTGCACGCGCTGACGCTCACCGGCGGCGAGTACCAGACGCACGACTACTACATGAACATCGGACCGGTGTTCGCGGATCCGATCGCCCGGCAGCTGTACGCGGAGATCGCTTCGGTGGAATCGCAGCACATCACGCACTACGGCTCGATGCTCAACCCCGAGGAAACCACGCTGGAGAAGCTGCTGATCGGCGAGGTGTGCGAGATCTGGAACTACGCCGGCGCCGCCGCGCAGGAGACCAATCCGCGCATCAAGGCCATGTGGGAACGTTTCCTCGACTACGAGCTGGGCCACCTGCAGGCGGCGATGCAGCTGTTCCGGGAAGTCGAGCGGCGCGACCCGGCGGAACTGCTGGGGGATGGCACGCTGCCGGCCTTCATCGAGTTCAAGAGCCAGCGCGAGTTCGTGCGCCGGGTGGTCGAGACCGAGACGCAGCTGCGCAAGAACGGCACCGACTTCGTGGACGAAGCGCAGGAAGGCCGCAGCTCGCTGGCCTACCGCGAGCACATCAACTCGCAGGGCTCGCCGTCGGAGACGGTGTCGGCGACCTACAGCTGGATGCCGGGCACCGAGCTGATGCGCATGCGCACGGAGCGGGAAGAGGCCTAGGGTCCGCCGTGCACATGTCATCCCGGGCTTGACCCTGGGGATCCGCCGGCCGTGGATTGCGGGCCAAGCCCGCAATGCCATGGATCGGCCGCTAGCCCCGCTCCAGGCGGAACACAGCCTTGCGCTCCCCCACCGCCGCGCCCCTGACGCTGGCGATCGTCTCCTGACGCCAGGGGCGCAGCGCTTCGCGCTGCGCCTCGTCGAGCCACCCGAGCTGGTCCAGCGCCTCCACCGCGGCGGCGTAAAGCGCCAGCTTGTTGCCGTCGGCGACCTTCAGCGCCAGTGCCTCGCCGCGGCTGCGGCTGGCGACCACCTGCACGCCGTCGGCGCCGATCTTCGTGACCCAGTCGCCGCGCCCGGCCTGCATGAAGGCAAGGTCGTTGCGGCCGGTGCCGGAGACGAGTTCGGGGTGCGCGGTCATGGCGTCGGCCAGGGCTGCGAAGCTCTCGCCGAAACGCGGGTCGCGCGTGCCGCCGGCCAGGCGCGCGAAGCCCTGCGCCAGGTGCGCGAGGGGCATGGCGTAGTTGGGCGCGGAGCAGCCGTCGATGCCCATGGCGAGCTGGTGCTCCTGCAGGCCCACCGCCTCGGCCACCGCGCCGCGGATGGCCTGCTGCAGCGGGTGCGCGGGGTCCAGGTAGGTATCGAGGTCCACCTCGTGCTGCACGCAATACGCGAGGAATCCGCTGTGCTTGCCGCTGCAGTTGTGGTGGCGCTGGTCGTAGCTGCCCGGCGCGGGCGGCGGGTATGCCCCCAGCTCCGCGAACATCGGCACGTGGCAGCCGCACTGCAGCCGCTGGTAGCCCACGCCGGCCTTGCCGAGGATCTGCTCCACCTGCCGCACGTGCATGGGTTCGCCGCTGTGGCTGGCGCACAGGAGCGCCAGGTGGGTGGACGCGAGGCCGAAGTGCTGCATCCCGCCGCCCTGCACGAAGGGCAGCGCCTGCAGCGGCTTGAGCGTGGAGCGGGCGAAGGTGACCCAGTGCGGATCGCCCGCCTGCGCGAGCACGCGGCCGCGCGTGTCCGTCACCGCCAGCGCGCCGAAATGGACGCATTCGCGCGTGCCGCCGCGGAAGGTTTCGACGAATGGAACGAGCGATGCCATGCGGCAATTCTGCTCCCTCTTCCATCGGACCCAGGCTTGCGGTCCTGCTCCCTCTCCCCTCCGGGGAGAGGGCCGGGGTGAGGGGCGGCCCCGTGCACAATGCCGCGCATGACCGAACTGCGCTCCCCCCTGCAGGCCCAGGTCGTCCAGTGGCTGGTCGCCCCCGGCGACGCGGTGCGCGCGGGCGACGTCGTGGTGATCCTCGAAGCGATGAAGATGGAGCACGAGGTGCGCAGCCCGGCGAGCGGGAGGGTGCGCGAGCGGCTGTTCGGGCAAGGCGAGACGGTGCAGCAGGGAGAACTGCTGCTGGCGATCGAACCGGGCGAGGCCGCGGCGGCGAGCGCCCCCACCCCGACCCTCGCCCAGCGGGGGAGGGAGGAACAGCCGCAGGCCCGCGGCGATCTTCAACGCGTCCTCGACCGCCACGCCCTCACGCTCGACGCCGCGCGCCCGCAGGCCGTGGGCAAGCGCCACGCCCTGGGCCTGCGCACCGCGCGCGAGAACATCGCCGACCTGTGCGATCCCGGGACCTTCAGCGAATACGGCGCCCTGGCCGTGGCGGCCCAGCGCAACCGCCGCGGCGAGGACGACCTCGCGCGCAACACGCCGGCCGACGGCATGGTGACCGGCACGGCCCGCATCAACGGCGAACTGTTCGGCCCCGAACGTTCGCAGGCGGCGGTGCTCGCCTACGACGCGACCGTGCTCGCGGGCACCCAGGGCTTCCGCAACCACCAGAAGACCGACCGGCTGCTGGGACTCGCGCTGAAGCACAAGCTGCCGGTGGTGCTGTTCGCCGAAGGCGGCGGCGGCCGCCCCGGCGACACCGACATGCCGATCGTGGCCGGCCTGCAGGTCCCGACCTTCGCCAGCTTCGCGCGCCTGAACGGGCAGGTGCCGGTGGTCGGCATCGCGGCGGGCCGCTGCTTCGCCGGCAACGCGGCACTGCTCGGCTGCTGCGACGCCATCATCGCCACCGCCGGCAGCAACATCGGCATGGGCGGGCCGGCCATGGTGGAGGGTGGCGGGCTGGGCGCGTTCCGCCCCGAGGACATCGGGCCCTCGGGCGTGCAGCATGCCAATGGCGTGATCGACGTGCTGGTGGACGACGAGGCGCAGGCGGTGGCCGCGGCGCGCCACTACCTGTCCTTCTTCCAGGGGAGCCTGGCGCGCTTCGAGGCCCCGGACCCGCTGGCGCTGCGCCAGGTGGTGCCCGAGAAGCGCGTGCGCGCCTACGACAGCCGCGCGGCCCTGCGCGGCATCCCCGACACCGGCTCGCTGCTGGAGCTTCGCACGGGCTTCGGCGCCGGCATCCATACGGCGCTGGCGCGCATCGAAGGCCGACCGGTCGGCCTGCTGGCCAGCAACCCGCTGCATCTGGGCGGCGCGATCGATGCCGACGCCGCCGACAAGGCCGCGCGCTTCCTGCAGCTGTGCAACGCGCACGGACTGCCGATCGTCAGCCTGGTCGACACGCCCGGCTTCATGGTGGGCCCGGCGATCGAGGAGCGCGCCCAGGTGCGGCACGTCAGCCGCATGTTCGTGGCGGCGGCGCACCTGCGCGTGCCCTTCTTCGCGGTCGTTCTGCGCAAGGGCTACGGCCTCGGCGCCATGGCCATGGCCGCCGGCGGCTTCCATGCGCCGGAGTTCACGGTGGCCTGGCCCAGCGGCGAGTTCGGCGGCATGGGGCTGGAAGGCGCGGTGCGCCTGGGCTACCGCAAGGAACTGGAGGCCGTGCCCGAGGGCGCGCAGCGCGAGGCGCTGTTCGAGCAGCTGGTGGCCAAGCAGTACGAGGCCGGCCAGGCGATGAACATGGCCGCCACCCTGGAAATCGACGCGGTGATCGACCCCGCGCAGACGCGCGCCTGGCTTGCGCGCGGCCTCGCCGCCGCACGCATGAGCAGCGAGCCGCCGCCGCTCATCGACACCTGGTAACGGCCAGCCCCCGGCCGCGTCGCGGCTGGGTAGCATCGCGGCTTCCTCCACCGCCGTGCCCCCCGATGACCATCGCCCTTGGCGTCGCCCTTGCCCTGATCGCCGCCCTGCTCTACGTGAACCTGAGTGCCGGCGAGCGCCGCGTCACGCACGAGATCCCGCACCTGTACCCGGTGGACCATCCGCAGTTCTACCGCGCCATGGGCATGCTGCTGGGCCCCGACATCGTCAAGGGCAACCGGATCCACGCCCTGAACAACGGCGACGAGATCTTCCCGGCGATGCTGGAGGCGATCCGCGGCGCGGAGAAGACGGTGCTGTTCGAGACCTTCATCTACTGGTCGGGCGAGATCGGCGACCAGTTCGCCGAGGCGCTGGCGGACCGCGCGCGCGCCGGGGTAAAGGTCCACGTGCTGCTGGACTGGGTGGGCAGCATCAAGGTGGACAACCGGCTGGTGGACACCATGCGCGACGCCGGGGTGGAGGTGCACCGCTTCCACCCGCTGCGCTGGTACAACCTGGGCCGCATCAACAACCGCACGCACCGCAAGCTGCTGATCGTCGACGGCCGCCTCGGCTTCACCGGCGGGGTCGGCATCGCCTCGCCCTGGACCGGGCACGCCCAGGACGAGGAGCACTGGCGCGATTCGCACTACCGCGTGGAAGGGCCGGTGGTGGCGCAGATGCAGAGCGTGATGCTGTCCAACTGGAGCAAGACCACCGGCCGCATCCTGCACGGCGAGGACTACTTCCCGACGCTCGCCGAAGCGGGCACGCAGCAGGCGCAGATGTTCCACAGCTCGCCCAGCGGCGGCAGCGAGAGCATGCAGCTGATGTACCTGATCGCCATCACCGCGGCGGTCAAGACGATCGACATCTCCAGCGCCTACTTCGTGCCCGACGAGATGGCGCGCGTGGCGCTGATCGCGGCGCTCAGGCGCGGCGTGCGCGTGCGCGTGATCACGCCCGGCAGGAAGATCGACCAGCAGACGGTTCGCCATGCCTCGCGCGCGCTGTGGGGCGAACTGCTGGAGGCCGGCATGGAGATGTACGTCTACCAGCCGACCATGTACCACTGCAAGGTGGTGATCGTCGACGGCCTGCTCGCCTCGGTGGGCTCCACCAACTTCGACCCGCGTTCCTTCCACCTCAACGACGAGGCGAACCTGAACGTCTACGACCGGGACTTCGCCGCCCACCTGACCCGCGTGTTCGAGCAGGACCTGCAGCGCTGCAAGCGCGCGACGCTGCAGGACTGGCAGCGCCGGCCCGCGCTGGAAAAGGCGCGCGAGCGCATGGCGGCCTGGCTGGCGCCGGTGCTGTAGGGGCCGGCGCGGGCTAGCCCTGCTTGCCCGCCAGCTCGCGCGCCGCCTGCAGCCTGCGTTGCGCGGGCCCGTTCAGTTCCCGCGCCAGCGGATTCCAGCGCGTCGCGATCTTTTCCAGCTCCGCGTGCAGCCGCTGCGCCGTGACGCGGTCGCCGATGGCGTAGGCCCAGATCGCGTACTCCGCCTTCGCCTCGTAGGTGCCGAAGCGCGCCTCGGCTTCGGCGAACTCGGCGCGGGCTTCGGCGGTGCGCGCCGTGCCGGCCAGCGCGCGGGCGATCAGCAGCGCCACCGGCTCGGGGCGGAAATCGGGTTGCTCGCGCCGCAGCGGCTCCAGGTGGCGCAGCGCGTCGTCGTAGCGCCGGCACTCGACGCAGGCACGCGCGGCGCCGAAGCGGATCGCCGGATCGCGGGCGAACGGACCGGCGAGGCAGGCTTCGTAGGCCTGGGCGGCGGCCGGGGCCTCACCCACCTCCAGCAGCGCGGCGGCCAGGCGCATGTGGTTCTGCGCCGTGGGCGTTTCCTCGAAGGCGACGCGCGCCGCGCGCACCTCGCGCTGCGGGTCCAGGGCGTTGGCGGCGGCCGACACCGCCTTCAGCGCATTGCGCCGCAGCCGCGAGTTCGGCAGGTACACGGCGACGAAGTACACCAGGCTGCCGACGATGGGAAAGGCGAACAGGATCATCAGCCAGTACATGGGCTGGCCGGTGCGCACGACGTGCACCGCGCAGAAGATCGCGAGCGCGAAATACAGTCCGAAACCGACGATGGGCATGGTGCCTCCCTATTGTGTTTCCGCCCAGTGCGGCGCCGGGCGCGCGGGGGCGCTGCGCGATTCGCGCAGGATGTTGCCGCCGATGAACGCGAAGGGCAGCGCCACGGAAGCGCCGACCGAATAGGTGACGACGGCGAACAGGCACAGCGACACGCCCGCGCACACCAGCAGCGCGTCGCGCGTGGTCCAGCGCGGCACCGACAGGAAGACCGCCATGGCCAGCGCCACGAGCGCCAGGGGCACGCCCAGCCGCAGGTCGGACAGCGCGCGCAGCCCGAGCAGGGGGATGTCAGTGCCGAAGAGGCGCGGCCACAGCGCCGCCGCCGCGAAGGCGAGGAGCGCGAACCAGGCCAGCAGGGCGTTGCCTTTCCAGGACTTCAGGCGCTGCTTCATGGCATGGCATCAGCGGTTGCAGCCCAGGCGCGCGCGGCGCGGCAGCAGCAGCGCCAGCACCAGGAGCAGCAGGGCCAGCGCCAGCAGCGTGGCCACGCCGGGCATGTGGCCGAAGCCGCGGCCCTGCACGTAGGCGCTGGCGATGCGGAACAACTGGAATCCGGCCGCCCCGACGCCCAGCCACCAGGCCCACGCATACCGCTTCCACAGGCCGAAGGTCACGAGCGCGGCGACCAGCAGCGCGATCCACACGGTCGGCTGCGACAGGCTGTTGGCCAGCGCGCGCAGGCTGCCGGTGCGCTGGAAGTGGTAGAGGATGCCGCTCGCGAGGAGCGCGCCGTAGGTGGCCGAAGCCAGCGATGCGAAACGGATCTGGGTGTGGGCCGACATGGCGGGGACTGCACCGCTTGCGCGGCGGGGTTGTGATCGGGGATCAGGCGACGCGGAACAGCACCGCGTCCTTGTTCTGGGCGGCGCGCTGGTAGAAGGCCTTGAGGCCCTGCACCGCGGCGAGCACCTGGTCGGGCGTCGCCTCCATCAGAGCGCCTTCGCAGCGGGTGCGGATCTCCGCGTCGGCCAGCGCCGCCAGCTTGGTGGCGGTGGCCTGCACCTGCGGCGAATAGGAGTAGCCCACCATCGTCGGGATCTTGTCGGTCTGCTCCGCGCCGCAGGCGGCTTCGCCCTGCAGCACCTGGCTCAGCTCGTACCAGACCTGGATCGCGTCGGTGTGGGTCTCGCGCGGCTTCTCGCCGCCCCCGGCCTGCAGGAAGGCCACGTAAGGCAAGTCGCCGGCCAGCAGCCGCTTGAGCTGTTCGTCCGACAGCGCATAGAACCCACCCTCTGTGCTCATCGTGCTCCTCCTGCGAGGCTCACGGCGGCCTCCTTGAAGGCAATATATCGGCGGACCATGCAATGCGTAAGCGCCGCTCGCGCGCGCACGTTCGCGTGTTGGCAGAACCGCACAGGCGCCTCCGTCCGTCGGCGCCGCGCTGCCGTTCACGCTGGCGCCGCTACGACGCGGGCCGGCAGCTTCCCTGCCTCTCCAGCCAGTAGACGACGTTGCCGGCGATGGTGATGCTGCCGGAGATCACCGCGCTGGCCGCCACGGTGGCCCCAGCCGCGGCAAGCAGCACGAGGCAGCCCTCGTTGGCGCAGTGCTGGATGGAGGCGAGCTGCACCGGCTGCAGTTCCATGTGGCGCACAGTGACCCGGCACTGGGCGTCGTAGGTGTGCACGGTGCGCGGCACCAGCACGCAGCCGGCCAGCAGCAGGCCCGCGGCGGCGGCGAGCAGCTTCCTCATCCCTTCAACAGCGCCACCGCCGCCGAAAACGTGAGGAAGGCGGCCGCTGTCGTCAGCAGGATGATGCGCGCGATGCGCCCGGTGTCGGCGCCGAAACGCTCGGCCAGCAGCGACACGTTGCTCGCGCTCGGGAGCGCGGCGACCAGCACCATCACCTGCAGCGTGAACGGATCGAGCGGCGCGCCCGCCGCGCGCACCGCCATCCCCAGCCCCCACACCAGCAGCGGATGCAGCACCAGCTTGGTCAGCGACACCGGCACGAAGTCGCGCGCCGGCAAGGTGCCCTGCACGCCCTGGGCGGCCACGAACTGCGAACGCGCCAGCACGGCGCCGATGGTGAACAGGGCCACCGGCGAGGCGGCGTCGGCCAGCAGGCCGATGGTGTTCATCACCGGCGCCACCGGCTTCCAGGCCAGGGCCGACGACAGCCCGCCCAGCAGGATGGCCCAGGGCATCGGGTTCAGCGCCACGCCCTTGAGCGCCTTCTTCGCCGCCGTCGAGGCGCCGTGTTCGTCCGCACCGTCCAGGCGCGACAGCGCGATGCACAGCGAACTGGTGATCACCAGGTCGATCAGGATGGTCAGGATCGCCGGTCCCGCCGCCTGCGCCCCCAGCAGCGCCACCAGCAGCGGCACGCCCATGAAGCCGGTGTTGGGAAAGGCGGCGACCAGGGCGCCGAACGAGGCGTCGTTCCAGCGGATGCGCTCGTTCATGCTGAATTTCACGGTCCCGGCCACCACCAGCAGGGCGCAGGCCAGCCAGACGCCCATGGCGACCGGGTCCAGCATCTGCGCGATCGGCGTGCTGGCGCCGAAGCGGTACAGCATGCAGGGCAGCGCGAAGAACAGCACGAAGGTGTTCAGGCCCGCGATGGCCTCGAAGGGCAGCATGCGCCGGCGCGCCGCCAGGTAGCCGGCGAGCACCAGCGCGAAGAAGGGAAAGGTGACCGCGAGGACGCTTAGCACGGGCCGTATTGTCCCTGCAAGCCTTCGTTTGCGACTTGCGCGGGTACCCCGGATCGCGCAATCGCAACACCGCGGCGCCGCTTATCATCTGCCGCTGTCCCCCGCAGTACCCGTTTGTCCCATCCGATGTCCTCCGGACTGAACCTCGCGCAGCAAGAAGCCGTCAACTACATGCATGGGCCCTGCCTCGTGCTGGCGGGCGCCGGGTCGGGCAAGACGCGCGTGATCACGCACAAGATCGGCCGCCTGATCCAGAGCGGCACGGAGGCGAAGCGCATCGCCGCCATCACCTTCACCAACAAGGCCGCCGCCGAGATGCGCGAGCGCGCCAAGTCCCTGGTGGGGCGCGACGCCAAGGAGGTGCTGATCTGCACCTTCCACGCGCTGGGCGTGCGCATGATGCGGCAGGACGGCGCCGTGCTGGGCTTGAAGCCCCAGTTCTCCATCCTGGACACCGACGACGTCACCAGCATCCTCAAGGACGCCGGCGGCACCACCGACGCCGCCACCGCCCGCCAGTGGCAGTGGGCCATCAGCGCCTGGAAGAGCGCCGGCCTGAACGCCGCGCAGGCCGAGGCGCAGGCGAAGGACGACCACGAGAAGATCACGGCGAAGATCATGGCGCGCTACGAGGAGCGCCTGGCCGCCTACCAGAGCGTCGACTTCGACGACCTGATCGGCCTGCCGCTGAAGCTGCTGCGCGACTTCCCGGAGGTGCGCGAGAAGTGGCAGAAGGCGCTGGGCCACGTGCTGGTGGACGAGTACCAGGACACCAATGCCACGCAATACGAGCTGCTCAAGCTGCTGGTGGGCGAGCGCGGCCGCTTCACCGCGGTGGGCGACGACGACCAGTCGATCTACGGCTGGCGGGGCGCCACGCTGGACAACCTGCGCAAGCTGCCGCAGGACTACCCGAACCTGAAAGTCATCAAGCTGGAGCAGAACTACCGCTCCACCAGCGCCATCCTGCGCGCGGCCAACAACGTCATCCAGCCCAACCCGAAGCTCTTTCCCAAGACGCTGTTCTCGGAACTCGGTGAAGGCGAGCCGGTGCGCGTGGTGGACTGCGACAACGAGGAGCACGAGGCGGAACGCATCGTGGCGCGCATCCAGTCGATCCGCGCCAACGGCCTCGGCAAGGACTGGAAGGACTTCGCCGTGCTGTACCGCGCCAACCACCAGGCGCGCGTGTTCGAGCAGGCATTGCGCCGCGCGCAGATCCCCTACAAGGTCTCCGGCGGCCAGAGCTTCTTCGACCGCGCCGAGATCCGCGACCTGTGCGCCTGGCTGCGCCTGTGGGTCAACAACGACGACGACCCGGCCTTCCTGCGCGCGGTGACCACGCCCAAGCGCGGCATCGGCCACCAGACGCTGTCCTCGCTGGGCGTGTTCGCCAGCCAGTACAAGCTGTCGCTGTTCGCGGCGCTGTTCTCGCCTTCGCTGCCCAGCGTGCTGAACGCGCGCGCCGTGGGCAGCCTGCACGAGTTCGGCCGCTACGTGAACGACCTCGAGTTCCGCGCGCGCCACACGGTGGGCGCCGAGGACGCGCGCGCCTTCCTGGGCGAGTGGCTCAAGGACATCGGCTACGAGAAATCGCTGTACGACAGCGAGGACAACGAGAAGGTCGCGGCCGCGCGCTGGACCAACGTGCTGGAGTTCTGCGACTGGATGGCGCAGCGCTGCGGCGGCCAGATCGACGACACGGCCGGCGTCACCACCGAGAGCGAGCGCAAGAACCTGCTGGAGGTGGCGCAGACGATCGCGCTGCTGTCCACCATCAGCGAGCGCGAGAAGGACGAGAACGTGGTGACTCTGTCCACGCTGCACGCCTCCAAGGGCCTGGAGTGGCCGCACGTGGTGCTGGCCGGCTGCGTGGAAGGCATGCTGCCCTTCAAGCCGGAGGACGAGAACGGCGGCGCCGTCAGCGAGTCCTTCGCGCTGCGCCTGCAGGAAGAGCGCCGGCTCATGTACGTGGGCATCACCCGCGCGCAGCGTTCGCTGGCGGTCAGCTGGAGCAGGAAGCGCAAGAAGGGCCGCGAGATGATCGCCGCGCAGCCGAGCCGCTTCATCGCGGAGATGGCGCTGGACAAGACGACGGTCAAGGAAGACCCGCGCGAGAAGCTCAAGGCCCTGCGCGCGGAGTTCGCCAAGAAGAGCGCCGATGCGGCGGCGGCCGCCGCGGCCGCCGCGTCACCGGGGGCGGCATGAAGCGCTGGTTCCTGGTCGCGGCCTTGTGCGCGGCGCCGGCCTGGGCGCAGGAGCCGTGCCCGCATGCGAGCGAAGTGGGGCAGGCGCAGATGCTGGGCCTGTGGCGCGCGGAGCTCGAAGGCCTGGGGCATGCCGGCACGCTGCTGCTGGAAAAGCACGCGGTCTATGCCGGCAGCCTCAGCGGCACCATCAACCGCAATGGCGACCGGCGGCCGGTGGCCGGCGACATCGAGGACGGCGAGCTCACCCTCGAGGAGAGCGCCGACGGCAAGCGCATTTCCGCGACCTGGCTGGGCGAGGTGGTCGAGGGGTCCTGCGGGCGCGAGATCCGCGGCACCTGGACGATCGACGGCGAAGCGACCGGCCGCGCCTTCGTCCTGCGCAAGCAGTAGTCCGGGTCGGCCCGGCGTTGCGCCACGTCAACGGCAGGCGCCGGTGTGGCGAATTCGCTCGCGCAAGGAGCCCTGGCGCAGTAGATTGCGATGGGCGCGACCATGCGCCCGGGAGCAAACATGAACGCCACAAGAATCGCAGGCATCGTCCTGATCGTCGCCGGGGCGCTGGGCCTGGTCTATGGCAGCTTCAGCTGGACGAAGGAAACCACCGCGGCCAAGCTGGGGCCGATCGAGCTGTCGGTGAAGGAGCGCCAGACCGTCAACTTCCCTGTCTGGGCCGGAGTCGGCGCGATCGTGATCGGCGGCGCCCTGCTGCTGCTCGGGGGCAGGAAGGGCTAGTCGCTCCCGGCGGGCGGCGGCCTGCTGCGGCCTGCCCGCCCTCCCGGGGAAGGCGGGCAGCTTAGGATGGCGCCATGCCGAGAACCCTCGCCGCCTTCGCCGCGGCATTGCTGCCCCTGTGCCTGCACGCGCAGGCCCCCGGCGGCTGGCAAGCCTGCGCCGCGATGGCGGATGCGCCGCAGCGGCT
>JALHLO010000081.1 GCA_022844525.1 Ramlibacter sp. | reverse complement strand
CCGGCTCCAGGCCGTCCACCATGCCCAGGCTCAGCACCACCACCTGGCTCTGGCCCACCAGGTTCACCGCATCGCCGTAGACCGAAACGATGAGGCCGTCCACGGGCAGTTGCGGCGCCCGCGGGGTGTAGCTGCCGAAGCCGCGCACGGGCTCGGGCAGGAGGCGGTCGCCGACCCGGATTTCCTCTTTCGCCCGCGTGATGTCCAGCGTGGCCGGCACGATGGTCGGGCGGTTGTCGCCGCTGGCCGTCAGCACGGGCTGCACCGACTCGCTGCGCACCAGTTCCGCGCTGCCCAGGTACTTGGCTTCGTAGCCCAGGACGGCGCCGGTCACGGGGTGCTTCAGGGGCTCGGCGTTGCGGTAGATGCGGTAGGTGTCGACCAGGCGCGGGTCGCTCTCCACCAGCGGCGAGCCGTCGCGGCCGCGGGCGTAGGCCCGGTCGCCTTGCGTGATCAGCACGCGGTGCTCGCCCATGCCGACGATGCGCGGCGCCCGGTCCATGTCACCCTCGTTGAGGATGATCGCCTCGTTCAGGAAAGGCTCGATGATGTGCGGCGGCAGCGACGGGATCGACGAGTCCACCAGGCCGGACATGCGGGTGCGCGGCGACACGCGGACGGTCGGCATCCCTTCGGCGCCGCCGGGCTGCTGCCCGAAGCGCAGGCGCGCCAGTCCACCGATCTTTTCCAGGTACAGCGTCTGTCCCGGGTAGATGAGGTGCGGGTTGCGCACCTCCTCCATGTTCATGCCCCAGAGTTCGGGCCAGCGCCAGGGGCTCTTGAGGAACTTGCCGGAGATGGCCCACAGGGTGTCGCCGGACTTGACCGTGTAGCTGTCCGGCGCGTCGGGCGCGAGCTCGGACAGCGGCACGCCGGCCGACGCGACCTGCTGCGCGGTGGAGCGCTGCGCGGGCGTGATGGGAAAATTCTGAGCCGCGGCCGTCGTTGCGAACCCGCCTCCCACGAGCAGCGCGGCGCAGGCTGCGATCGTGCGGGTTGTCAGGCCAAAAGCTGCCTTGGTTGGAGCCATCTCGTTTTCGTCCGCTCTTGACAAGTTGCTGCCGATTCTGGCTTCAAGTCCTTGATTGGGCAATGTTTATTCCCTATGTGGGCTGATCACAACGGCAAAAGTGGCGAAAATAGCGACAAGAGCCCCATCCGTCGTCCATGGCACTCCTTTCAATCCTCACCTATCCCGATCCGCGCCTGCACACGGTCGCCAAACCCGTGCAGGCCGTGGACGCGCGCGTCCGCTCGCTCGTCACCGACATGCTGGAAACCATGTACGAGGCCAATGGCATCGGCCTGGCCGCCACGCAGGTCGACGTGCACGAACGCCTCATCGTGATCGACACCTCGGAAGAACGCAACCAGCCGCTGGTGTTGATCAACCCCGAGATCACCTGGGCCAGCGAGGACAAGCAGGTCGGCGACGAAGGCTGCCTGTCGGTGCCCGGCATCTACGACGGCGTGGAGCGTTCCAGCGCGATCAAGGTGCGCGCGCTCGATGGCGACGGCAAGTCGCGCGAGATCAGCGCCGAAGGCATCCTGGCCGTGTGCATCCAGCACGAGATGGACCACCTCATGGGCAAGGTGTTCGTGGAGTACCTGTCGCCCCTGAAGCGCAACCGCATCAAGACCAAGATGCTCAAAGCCCGCCGGGACACCGAGCGGGTCTGAAGGAGGCCGCATGCGCCCTTGGCTCCCCGTCCTGGCCCCGGCACTGCTGCTCGCGGCCTGCGCGCACCCCTGGAACACGGCGGACATCCCTCCCGGCAGCACCCGCGAGCAGGTGGTCGCCAGTGCCGGCCAGCCCTTCGCGGTCCTGCCGCTGCCCGATGGCGGCCAGCGCATGCAGTACACGTTGCAGCCCATGGGGCAGCAGGCCTTCATGGTGGACCTCGACCCCGCCGGCCGGGTCGTGCGCAGCCGCCAGGTGCTGACCGAGCGCGAGTTCGCGCGCATCGAGCCGGGCCGCTGGACCGTCGCCGACGTGCAGCGTGAGTTCGGGCCGCCGGCGCGCGTGGAAGGCGTGGCGAGCTTTCGCGGCTCGATCCTGACCTACCGCTGGCGCGACCTGGGCGGCGCCGACATGTACTACTGGGTCTATGTCGATCCCCAGGGCATGGTGCAGCGCGCGCATCCCGGCATGGAATTCCGCAACGACAAGGACGCCAGGGACTGATGCGGGTCGCCTTCGCGGGCACGCCCGAATTCGCCCGGGCGGCACTGGAGCGCCTGCACGCCGCCGGCTTCGCCGTGGTGCTGGTGCTCACGCAGCCGGACCGCCCGGCCGGCCGCGGCATGAAACTGCAGCCGTCGGCGGTCAAGCAGTTCGCCGTGAGCCATGGCATCCCGGTCGCACAACCGCGCAGCCTGCGGCTGGACGGCAAGTACCCGGAAGACGCCGCCGCGGCGCGGGACGCGCTGGTACAGGCCAAGCCCGACGTGCTGGTGGTCGCTGCGTATGGCCTGATCCTGCCGCAATGGGTGCTGGACCTGCCGCGCCTGGGCTGCCTGAACATCCACGCCTCGCTGCTGCCACGCTGGCGCGGCGCCGCGCCCATCCACCGCGCCATCGAGGCCGGGGACGCGGAGACCGGCGTGACCATCATGCAGATGGATGCGGGCCTGGACACGGGCGACATGCTGCTGATGGAGCGCGTGGCCGTGGGCGCGCAGGAGACCACGGCCAGCCTGCACGACAAGCTGGCGGCCCTGGGCGGTCGCATGATCGTGGAGGCGCTGGAGCTGGCGGCCTGCGGCGGGCTGAAGCCGCGGCGCCAGCCCGCCGAGGGGGTCACCTACGCGCACAAGATCGAGAAGGCCGAGGCGGCGATCGCCTGGTCGCAGCCCGCAGCGGTGATCGAGCGGCGCATCCGCGCCTTCGATCCCTTCCCGGGCGCCACCGCGCGGGTGAACGGCGAGACGGTGAAGGTCTGGCGCGCGAACGCCGTGGCGGGCCGCGGAACGGTGGCTCCGGGCACGATCGTGTCCGTCGACGAACACGGCATCGGCGTCGCCTGCGGCGACGGCGGCCGGCTCGAACTCACCGAACTGCAGCGGGCCGGCGGCAAGCGGCTGGCGGCGGCGGACTTCCTGCGCGGCTTCCCACTGGCGGCCGGCATGCGCTTCGAAGCCTGATGTTCTTCCTGCGCGAGATCCACCGCCACCCGGAGTTCCGGGAAGGCATGAAGGCCACGGCCTCGGTCGCGCCCGGCATCGCCGCCTGGGGGCTGATGACCGGCGTGGCGATGGTCAAGTCCGGCATGAGCGTGGTCGAGGCCGTGGCCATGACGCTGTTCGTCTACGCGGGCAGTTCGCAGCTGGCGGCCATCCCGCTGATCGTCGCGGGAGCGCCGGCCTGGGTGGTGTGGGCCACGGGCTTCTGCGTGAACCTGCGCTTCGTCGTCTTCAGCCTGCACCTGCGCACCTACCTGATGCACCTGCCGCGCTGGCGGCGGCTGGTCAACGGCTTCCTCACGGCGGACCTGAGCTACGCCGTCTTCACCGCGCGCTTCCCGCAACCGGGCGCGGAGCCGCCCGCGCGGCTGGCGCAGGAGTCCTTCCTCGCGGGCAACTACTTCGTCACCTGGGTGGCGTGGACCGGCGCCAGCCTGCTGGGGGTGGCGCTGGGCAACGCCATCCCGAGCGAGTGGGGCCTGGGCTTCGCCGGCGTGCTGTGCCTGGTCGGCGTGCTGTGCTCGCTGGCCAACACGCGGCTGCGCGTGCTCGCCGGGCTGGTGGCCGGCGCCGCGGCGGTGGCGGCGTACAGCCTGCCGTTCAAGCTGAACATCGTGGCGGCGATCGCGGTGGCGGTGATCGCCTGCTTCTGGCTGGAAGGGCGCATGCCGCCGGCGCCGCGGGAGCGCACCGCATGAGGGGCGTGACGGACTTCTGGACGCTGCTGGTGATCGCCGGCCTCGCGGGCGTGACGGTGCTCACGCGCTGCTTCTTCTTCATCCTCGACCGGCCGTGGTCGCTGCCCGCGTGGGCGCACCGGGCGCTGCACTACGCGCCGGTGGCGGCGCTGGCCGGGGTGGTGGTGCCCGAGGTCGTGATGAGCAACGGCCAGCTGGTCACCACCTGGCAGGACGCGCGCCTGTTCGCCGCGCTCGCCGGCGCCGCCGTGTACTTCTGGCGCCGCAGCGTGCTGGTGACGCTGCTGCTGGGCATGGCGGTCTACCTCCCCTTGCATCTCGGCCTGGGCTGGTAAGCCGCGCGTAGCGGCGGCTTCCTAGAATGGGAGGTTTCCCCCTCCCCAACCAGAAGCTGTCATGAACGTCCTGCGCTTTTCCGATCTGTGCGACCAGGGCCGCGCCCGCGGCCGCCGCGTGTTCATCCGGGCCGACCTCAACGTGCCGCAGGACGAGGCCGGCAACATCACCGAGGACACGCGCATCCGCGCCTCGGTCCCCTGCATCCAGATGGCGCTGGCCGGCGGCGCGGCGGTGATGGTGACCTCGCACCTGGGCCGCCCGACCGAAGGCGAGCTCAAGCCGGAAGACTCGCTCGCGCCGGTGGCCAGGCGCCTGTCCGAGCTGATCGGCCGCCCGGTGGCACTCAAGCAGGACTGGGTCGGCGGCGTGGACGTGCAGCAGGGCGAGGTCGTGCTGCTGGAGAACTGCCGGGTCAACAAGGGCGAGAAGAAGAACGACCCGGCGCTCGCGCAGCAGATGGCGGCGCTGTGCGACATCTACGTCAACGACGCCTTCGGCACCGCGCACCGCGCCGAGGCCACCACCCACGGCATCGCGCAGTACGCCAAGGTCGCCTGCGCCGGCCCGCTGCTGGCCGCCGAGATCGATGCCATCACCAAGGCCCTGGCCAACCCGAAGCGGCCGCTGGTGGCCATCGTCGCCGGCTCCAAGGTGTCGACCAAGCTGACCATCCTGCAGTCGCTGGCGAACAAGGTCGACCAGCTGATCGTGGGCGGCGGCATCGCCAACACCTTCATGCTGGCGGCGGGCCTGCCGATCGGCAAGTCGCTGGCCGAAGCGGACCTGGTGAACGAAGCGAAGACGGTGATGCAGGCGATGAAGGCGCGCGGCGCGGAGGTGCCGATCCCGACCGACGTGGTCGTGGCCAAGACCTTCGCGGCCGACGCGCCGGCCACGGTGAAGGCAGCGCAGGACGTGGCGCCCGACGACCTGATCCTGGACATCGGCCCGCAGACCGCGCAGCGGCTCGCGCACCAGCTCAAGGCCGCTGGCACCATCGTCTGGAACGGACCGGTGGGCGTGTTCGAGTTCGATGCCTTCGCCAAGGGCACCGAGGCGATCGCGCGCGCGATCGCCGAATCGCCGGCCTTCAGCATCGCCGGCGGCGGCGACACCCTGGCGGCGATCGCGAAGTACGGCATCGAACAGGACGTGGGTTACATCTCCACCGGCGGCGGCGCTTTCCTGGAGGTGCTGGAAGGCAGGAAGCTGCCTGCCCTGGAGATCCTGGAGAGGCGGGCAGCGGGCTGAGCTGCGCCGGCGAGCTTTTGGGTTACGTCAAACCCTTCAGTCGCTTACATATGTTTACGCCTTGTGTGCACCAGTAACACGCAGGACACTGGCTCCACTGAAACAACGTCGTCGTGAGGAGTCCATGCAGTCCACTCAGGATCCGTCCCTGGTGCTCGATGCGCTGTCCAATCGCGTGCTGCGCACCCTGTCGCCGAGCGCGTGGCGCAAGCTGTTCCTGCGCCCACACCACGAGGTGATGCAGTTCACCCCCGCCCGCGGGACCTTCCTGTGCGCCGCCATGCAGGTGCCGGCGTGGAGCGCCGGGGCCAGCGTGCTCTCCGAGCTGAGCTTCCTGGCGGCCACCCACGGCGGCGACCTCGATCCCTGCCCGCAATCGACGGCGCTGGTGCGCTTCGACGACGCGCAGGCGGCGCTGGACATGGCGCGCGAGATGCAGAACATGATGTGCGACGTGCGCTTCCAGGTCGGGCTGGTGTCGGGCGACTGCACGCTGGCCGCGCTGCAGCTGGAAGGGCTCGTGCTGCGCGTGCTGGTGGGCGACACGGTGGAGCGTGCCGAGGCGGTCACCCGGCAGGCGTCGCCGGGCACCATCCGCATCGCGCCGGAAACCTTCGCGCTGCTGCAGGAGGACATCGTCGGCATGCCGCACTGGATGATGACCACCGAGTACGAGGGCGACTGCATGACGGCGGCGTCGCTGACGCTGCCGCCGCGGGCGAATTCGCAGCTGAGTACCTTCGCCGGGCTCGGTCTTACCTGAGGCTGTTTGTCGCGGTTCGGGCTGCGCCGCTCACCAAGACCTACGAATGTGGGCACTCCTGTAGGTCGTGGTGAGCGGCGCAGCCCGAACCGCGACACCTAGGTCGCGCCCGCGCTCGTCGCCCGCCCCGCGTAGTCCGTCCAGCAGCGCCGCTCGAAGTCGTACAGCTTGCAGCGGCGCGCCGTGTCGAAGTACCAGCGCCACGAGAACGGCTGCACGACGATGCGCCCGGGCAGCATGTGCTCCAGCCGCTCCTGGGCGTCCTTCAGGCGGTACAGCGGGATCGTCATGTCCACGTGGTGCGCCGTGTGCTCCATGATGTGGTGCATGGCGCCGCCGATGCCGCGGGGGAAGGTGAGGTGCACGGTGGTGGAGACGAAGGGCTGCGACCGCGACCACTCGCCGCGCTCGTCGTGCCACTGCACCTCGGTGTGCGTGTGGTGCACGTAGACCACGAAGCCGATCATCGCGCACCAGGACAGGAAGGGCAGCACGAAGCCCGTGACCAGCATCGGCAGCAGCGCGCGGCCCGTGCCGTACGCCACCAGCGCCAGCGCGCCGATCCACAGCACGGCAAAGCCCGACACCAGCAGGTTGTCCAGCAGGAACACGCTGCGCCGCGTGGGCATCTGCCTGGCGTTGGGGAAGAACATGCGCTTCCACCAGATCTCCACCATGTAGTACAGGCCCGGCGCCCAGCCGCTGCGGTAGATGCGGTCCAGGCGCTGGCGCGCCGGCGTCAGCGCCGCGAATTCCTGCGCGGTCAGCGGCGCCCACACGAAGTCGAAGCCCTTGAGGTTGGTGTAGCCGTGGTGCACCACGTTGTGCCCCACTTCCCACAGGCTGTAGGGGGTGAGCGAGGGCAGGAAGGCGATGCGCCCGAGCCAGTGGTTCAGGCGCCGGTTGGGCGTGAGGCTCTGGTGGCAGGCGTCGTGGCCGATGATGAACAGCCGCCCGATCACGAAGCCGGCGGCCAGGCCGCACAGCACCCGCGCCCACCACGCGTCCAGCAGCACCGCGCCCGCAAGGGCGGCGAGCAGCAGCGCGGAGTCGAACGCGAGCAGCGCGACCGGGTACAGCGTGGCGCGGGTGGACAGCGGCAGCAGCCACTGCCGGATCTCCTTGCGGTGCGGCATCGCCGCGGACGGGGGGATGGGGGCGGAGGTGGTCGACATGAACCGGCCATGCTAGGCCTCGGCCCCGCAGCCCCGGCTGATCTTCGTCAACCGCGACCGGACCGCGCGGTGTTGGTAACCCGCCCGTAACCGCTTCCGTGTGAGAATCCGAAACTAAATTACACGGAGAAGCTCCTTCATGGCCCGTCGTGCCACCAAGATCGTCGTCACCCTGGGCCCCGCTTCCAGCGAACCCGCCGTCCTCGAGCGGATGATCCGTGCCGGCGTGAACGTCGTGCGCCTGAATTTCAGCCACGGCACCGCGCAGGACCACATCGCCCGGGCCGAACTGGTGCGCAAGACCGCGCAGGCCGCCGGCCGCGAAGTGGCGATCATGGCGGACCTGCAGGGCCCCAAGATCCGTGTCGGCAAGTTCGCCGAAGGCAAGGTGAACCTGGAGCCGGGCGCGAAGTTCGTGCTCGACGCGGGGCGCACCGAGCCGGGCGACATCCACGCCGTGGGCCTGGACTACAAGGAGCTGCCGCGCGACGTGAAGCCGGGCGACTCGCTGCTGCTGAACGACGGCCTGATCGTGCTGACCGTCGACTCCGTCAAGGGCGACCAGATCCGCACCACGGTGAAGCTCGGTGGCGTACTGTCCAACAACAAGGGCATCAACAAGCACGGCGGCGGCCTCACCGCGCCGGCGCTGACCGCCAAGGACATGGAGGACATCCGCACGGCCATGAGCTTCCAGGCCGACTACGTGGCGGTGAGCTTCCCCAAGAGCGCGACCGACATGGAGATGGCGCGCCAGCTGTGCAACGTGGCGGCGGCGGAGTACCGCCACAAGCCGGCGCTGATCGCCAAGATCGAGCGCGCCGAGGCGATCCCCAACCTGGAACAGATCCTCAAGGCCAGCGACGCGATCATGGTGGCGCGCGGCGACCTCGCGGTGGAAGTCGGCAACGCCGCGGTGCCCGCGCTGCAGAAGCGCATGATCCGCATGGCGCGCGAGCACGACAAGGTGGTGATCACCGCCACCCAGATGATGGAGTCCATGATCTCCGCCCCGGTGCCCACGCGCGCCGAGGTGAGCGACGTGGCCAACGCGGTGCTCGACGGCACCGACGCGGTGATGACCAGCGCGGAAACCGCCACCGGCAAGTACCCGGTGGAAGTGGTGCAGCAGATGGCCAACATCTGCGCCGAGGCGGAGATGGCCGAGGACGTGCGCCTGGACGCCGACTTCACCGGCATGGCCTTCTCGCGCATCGACCAGTCGATCGCCATGGGCGCGCTGTTCACGGCCTACCACCTCGGCTGCAAGGCCATTGTCGCGCTGACCGACTCCGGCTCCACCGCGCTGTGGATGAGCCGCCACCGCATCCACATCCCGATCTACGCGCTCACGCCCAAGCAGGCGACGCAGCGCCGCATGGCGCTGTACCGCAACGTCACGCCGCTGCTGATGGACCAGAGCGCCGAGCGCGACACGGCGCTGGCGGAAGCGGAAGCGCACCTGAAGAAGCGCGGCATCGTCGCCTCCGGCGACATCTACGCGATCACCTGCGGCGAGCCCATGGGCGCGCCCGGCGGCACCAACATGCTGAAGATCGTGCGGGCGGCCTAAGCCCTGCTGGCGGCGCGCCTTCGCGGCAGCCCCAGCCGCTAGAATCCTGCGGAGTTACGGCGCGGTTACGCCGACCGTGCCCTCCTCCGTCGTACCTCCCAGGAACTGCCATGCCCATCGTCTCCATGCGCGAACTGCTGGACCACGCCGCCGCGAACGGCTACGGGATCCCGGCCTTCAACGTCAACAACCTCGAACAGGTGCAGGCCGTCATGGAGGCGGCCAAGGAGACGGGCGCGCCCGTCATCCTGCAGGCCAGCGCCGGGGCCCGCAAGTACGCCGGCGAGTCCTTCATCAAGCACCTGATCCAGGCGGCGGTGGAGGCCTACCCGAAGATCCCGCTGGTGATGCACCAGGACCACGGCCAGAACCCGGACGTGTGCAAGGGTGCCATGGACCTGGGCTTCTCCTCGGTGATGATGGACGGCTCGCTGGAAGCCGACGGCAAGACCATCGCCAGCTACGACTACAACGTGGACGTCACCCGCAAGGTGGTGGACATGGCGCACCGGCTGGGCGTGACGGTGGAAGGCGAGCTGGGCTGCCTCGGTTCGCTGGAGACCATGCGCGGCGACAAGGAAGACGGCCACGGCACCGACGCGACCATGACGCGCGACCAGCTGCTCACCGACCCCGAGCAGGCCGCCGACTTCGTCAAGAAGACGCAGCTGGATGCGCTGGCCATCGCCATCGGCACCAGCCACGGCGCGTACAAGTTCACCCGCAAGCCCACCGGCGACATCCTGGCGATCGACCGCATCAAGGAAATCCACCGCCGCATCCCCAACACGCACCTGGTGATGCACGGCTCGTCGTCCGTGCCGCAGGACCTGCTGGCCGTGATCCGCCAGTACGGCGGCAACATGAAGGAAACCTACGGCGTGCCGGTGGAGGAGATCCAGGAAGCGATCAAGCACGGCGTGCGCAAGATCAACATCGACACCGACATCCGCCTGGCGATGACCGGCGCGGTGCGCAAGTTCCTGGCCGAGAACCCGGACAAGTTCGACATGCGCGAGTGGATGAAGCCGGCGCGCGAAGCGGCCAAACAGATCTGCAAGCAGCGCTACATCGAGTTCGGCTGCGAAGGCCAGGCCGGCAAGATCAAGGGCGAGCCGCTGCAGGTGGTGGCCGCGCGCTACGCCAAGGGCGAGCTCGCGCAGACGGTGAACTGAGCGTCAGGCCCGCTTGCGATAATGGACGGCCCGCCTTCCCGCGGGCCGTCGCCTTTTCGAGCCCCCGTATGACCGCCGCCCTCCACACCTCCAACATCACCTCCCTGCCGCTGGTCGCCCGCGGCAAGGTGCGCGACAACTACGCGGTCGGCCCGGACCGCATCCTCATGGTGGCGAGCGACCGGCTGTCGGCCTTCGACGTGATCATGGGCGAGCCGATCCCGGGCAAGGGCGAGATCCTGACGAAGATGGCGCTGTTCTGGTTCGCGCGGCTAGGCCACGTCTGCCCCAACCACCTGACCGGCGAATCGCCGGAAAGCGTCGTCACCCCGGACGAAGTGCCGCAGGTGCGGGGCCGCGCCATGCTGGTCAAGCGCCTGAAGCCGATCATGGTGGAAGCCGTGGTGCGCGGCTACCTGGCCGGCAGCGGCTGGAAGGAGTACCAGGAGAGCCGGTCGGTGTGCGGCGTGCCGTTGCCGCCGGGCCTGAAGAACGCATCGAAGCTGCCCGAGCCGATCTTCACTCCCGCGGCGAAGGCGACCTCCGGCCACGACGAGAACGTCAGCTTCGAGCGCGTCGTGCAGATGATCGGCGCCGACCGGGCCGCGCGGATCCGCGACCTCAGCATCCGCCTGTACCAGGAAGCGGCCGACTTCGCCCTCACCAAGGGCCTGATCATCGCCGACACCAAGTTCGAGTTCGGCCTGGACGAGCAGGGCGACATCGTGCTGATGGACGAAGTGCTCACGCCCGATTCCTCGCGCTACTGGCCGGTCGAGGGCTACCAGGCCGCCTTCGCGCAGGGCGAGAACCCGCCCAGCTACGACAAGCAGTTCGTGCGCGACTGGCTGGAAAGCGTCAAGGTCGACGGCCATCCCTGGGACAAGACGCCGCCGGCGCCGCGCCTGCCCAGGGAAGTGATCGAGAAGACCGCGGCCAAGTACCGCGAGGCGCTGGAACGCCTGACGGCCTGAACGCGGCGCGCCCTCAGGCGGCCAGCTGCTTGCGGCGCTCCTCGTACTCGCGCTGGTCGATCTCGCCGCGCGCATAGCGCTCGCGCAGGATGTCCATCGCGCTGTCGCGGCCACGCCGGCCGGCGCCGAGCGCGCGCACCAGGACGATGGCGCCGGCGATCAGCAGCAGCCACCAGAGCAGGTGGGCGAGACCGAACCAGCCCCAGCCCATGCCCCAGCTGCCGTCCCAGCCCCACATGTGGCCCCACATGGCGGCTTCCCCTCAGCGTGCCGGCGGGCGGGGGCCGCGGCGCAGTTCGTCCCGCTGCTGCGGGGTGAGCACCGCTTCCATGCGCTTGCGCGCATCCAGCATGCTTTCGAACATCTGCTTTTGCAGCGCCGCGTGGCGCTCGTAGTCGCGGCGCTGCGCCTGCTCGTCCGGCGCACCCTGCTCCGCTTCGGCCCACATGAGCTCGTGCATCTCCTGCATCAGCGGCCACTGGCGCTTGCGCAGGTCGCGCTGGATCTCGGAGATCTTCGTGCGTTGCTCGGCGCTGAGGTTGGCCGGCAGGCCGCCCATCATCCCGGTGCCCATGCCCATGCCCATGCCGGGGCCCATCCCCATGCCGGGCCCCATGCCGAAACCGGGCATGCCGTAGCCGCCGGGGCCCATCATCCCGTAGCCGGGCGCCATCATTCCGTAGCCGGGGCCGTAACCCGGGCCGGGCTGCGCCGAACCGGGGGGCGAGGCCAGGGCGAGGCCGAGCGCGGCGGCAGCCGCGGCGAGTGCGAGCGCGTGTCTCATGAGCTTCCTCCTTTGTCTCTGCGGGACGCGTCGACAAGGCTAGTCCGCAGCGCGTCCGGCGTCTTGAGCGACGTCAAGCGGGCACGCCGCGGCGTGCGGCAGGATGTAAAGAAGCCGCGCGGAACGGGGCCCGGGCGCTATGCTGGCCCGATGAAAACCAGGCATCTCCTCCTCGTCGCCGCCGCGGCCGTGGCTGCCCCGGCGTTCGCGCAATCCGACGCGCAGTGCATCCTGGCCGGTCGCCTGGACGATCAGGGCCGCTGGGCGCCGCGCTTTGCCGGCGTCCAGTTGCTGGGGGCCCATGGGCAGGCCGTCAACGGCGCCAGCAAGCAGCTGGTGTCGGCGGTGAGCCAGGTGCGCCTGGCGCAGCCGGCGCTGCTGTCGCGCTGCAACGGCGACCAGCCGCTGGCCAGCGCCGACGGCGAGCCGCGCGGGCAGAAGACGCAGGTGTCGGCGCTGGCGCGCGGCGTGGTGGACGTCGAGGGCGTGAGCTACCCGAAGCTGCGCACGGGCGGCGAGCTCGTCGAGTTGCGGGTGCGCGTGCCGGCGGAGCGCGTGGTGATGATCAGCCGGTAGTCCGCTGGTGTCGCGGTTCGGGCTGCGCCGCTCACCACGACCTACAGGGGGGCCCGCAGGTCGTGGTGCCCGCAGGCGAACCGCGACAACCGCCTACGAAAGCACCACCGACGACAACCGCCTACGAAAGCACCACCGACGACAAGCGCCGCCGATACGTCGCCACCGTCGGGTCGTCCGGCGGAATCTGCCCCTCGGCCACCTTGGGCTTCGGCGGCTCGATGATTTCCAGGATCGCGATGTAGGTCTTGCGCGCGAGGTCATCGCTCCAGGCCTTGTCGCGCATCAGGATCTCCAGCAGTTCGTCCATCGCGGCGGTCCAGCGCTGCTGCGCCATCAGCAGCCGCGCGCGGTCGAAGCGCGCCTGGAAGTCGCGCCGGTTGGCCGCGATCTTCGCATCCTCGTCGGCCGGGTTGGGATGCGCGGCGGCGAAGGCGACGGCGTCCAGCCAGCGCGCGAGCGCGTCCAGCCGGCGCGAGACGGCGGTCTTGTTCGCCACCGGCTCGAAGGCGCGGCGGGCGTCCTGCTCGCGGCCGGCGGCCAGCAGCGCCTTGACGTAGTCGAAGCGCGCGTCGTCGTTCGCGGGATCGGTGGCCACCGCGTGCTGCAGCCGCTCGAGCTGCGCCTCGGGGGCGAGCTCCCCTGGTTCCTCGAGCAGGGGCTCCTCCTCGCCCTCCTCCGGGGCCAGGGCCTGCACGTGCTTGTCGAGGAACTCGCGCACCTTGCCTTCCGGCAGCGCGCCCATGAAGCCGTCCACCGGCTGGCCGTCCTTCATCAGGACCACGGTGGGGATGCTGCGGACGCCGAAGGCGCCGGCGAGCTGCTGCTCCTCGTCGGAATTGACCTTGGCCAGCTTGAAGCCGCCGCCGTACTCGGTCTCCAGCTTCTCCAGGATCGGGCCGATCGCCTTGCAGGGCCCGCACCAGGGCGCCCAGAAGTCCACCAGCACGGGCTGGTTCATGGAGGCGGCGATCACCTCCTGCTCGAAGTTTTGGATGGTGATGTCGATCATTCCGGCTCCCTCTGCTCGGCAAAGTAAAATTCAGGGCTTCTTATCAATTCTATGAACATGAGCGCCGTGTCCGTCGGGGTCGTGATGGGGTCCAGCAGCGACTGGGACACCCTGCAGCACGCGGTGCAGATTCTCCAGGAATTCGGCATCGCCCATGAGGCCAGGGTCGTTTCGGCCCATCGCATGCCGGACGACATGTTCGCCTATGCCGAAACCGCGGCCGGCCGCGGGCTGAAGGCGATCATCGCCGGCGCCGGCGGCGCGGCGCACCTGCCCGGCATGCTGGCGGCCAAGACCACGGTGCCCGTGCTGGGCGTGCCGGTGGCCAGCCGCCACCTGCAGGGCGTCGATTCGCTGCACAGCATCGTGCAGATGCCCAAGGGCATCCCGGTGGCCACCTTCGCCATCGGCGCCGCCGGTGCGGCCAATGCCGCGCTGTTCGCGGTGGCGATGCTCGCCCTGGACGACCCCGCGCTGCGGGCGAAGCTGGACGCCTTCCGTGCCCGCCAGACCGAGGCGGCGCGGGCCATGACGCTGCCGCCGCGGGACCCGGCATGAGCCCCTTGTTGCCGGGTGCGACGCTGGGGGTGATGGGCGGCGGCCAGCTGGGCCGCATGTTCGTGCACGCGGCCCAGCGCATGGGCTACTTCACGGCGGTGCTCGACCCCGACGACAGCAGCCCGGCGGGCCGCGTGAGCCACCACCACGTGCGGGCCGACTACCTCGACGAGATCGGGCTGGCCAGGCTCAGCGGCTACAGCGACGCGATCACCACCGAGTTCGAGAACGTGCCGGCCGGCGCGCTGGCGCGGCTGGCCGAACACCGCCCGGTCGCACCCGGCGCCGCCGCGGTGGCGATCGCGCAGGACCGCGCCCAGGAGAAGGCGCACTTCGCGCGCTGCGGCGTGGCCTGTGCCCCCCACGCGGTGATCGCCAGCGAGGAAGACCTCGCCGGCGTCGGCGACGAGCTGCTGCCCGGCATCCTGAAGACCTCGCGCCTGGGCTACGACGGCAAGGGCCAGGCGCGCGTCGCCAGCCGGGACGAACTGCGCGCCGCCTGGGAGGGCATGAAGCGCGCCGACTGCGTGCTGGAAAAGATGCTGCCGCTGGCGTTCGAATGCTCGGTGGTGGTGGCGCGCGGCCGCGACGGCGCCATGGTGAACCTGCCGGTGCAGCGCAACCTGCACCGCGAAGGCATCCTGGCCGTGACCGAAGTGCACGAGGGCTGCGTCGCCCCGGCGCAGGCGCGGCGCGCAGTGGAGGCGACCCGCGCGATCGCGCAGGGCCTGGACTACGTGGGCGTGCTGTGCGTCGAGTTCTTCGGCCTCGCGGACGGCGCGCTGGTGGTCAACGAGATGGCGCCGCGGCCGCACAACAGCGGCCACTGGAGCATCGAGGGCGCCGACGTCTCGCAGTTCGAGCTGCAGGTGCGCACGCTGGCCGGCCTGCCCCTGGTGCAGCCGCGCCAGCACAGCCCCGCCGTCATGCTGAACCTGCTGGGCGACCTCTGGTTCCGCGAGGCCGGCCGCGAAGCCGCGCCCGACTGGGCCGGCGTGCTGGCCCTGCCCGGCACGCACCTGCACCTGTACGGCAAGCTCAGCGCCCGCCCGGGCCGCAAGATGGGCCACCTGACCGTGACCGGCGAGAACGTGAACCGCGTGCGCGCCACCGCGCTGCAGGCCGCGCGGCTCCTGGGCATCGCGCCCTTCTAGTCCATGATCCTCGACGGCCGCCAGGACCACTGCATCGCGCAGGCCGCGCAGGTGCTCGCCGACGGCGGCCTCGTGGCCTTCCCGACCGAAACGGTGTACGGGCTCGGGGCCGACGCCGGCAACGAGCAGGCCGTCGCGGGGATCTTCGCCGCCAAGGGTCGCCCCAGCGACCACCCGTTGATCGTGCACGTGGCCGACGCGGCCGCCGCCGGCCGGTTCGCCGCCGCCCTGCCGCCGGTGGCGCAGCGCCTGATGCAGGCCTTCTGGCCGGG
>JALHLO010000080.1 GCA_022844525.1 Ramlibacter sp. | reverse complement strand
CGGCGTGGGCCGCGGCAGCACCTTCACCGTGCGGCTGCCCGCGCTCGCCGCGGCGCCGGCGGCTGCGTTGACCGCGGAACGCCCCGCTCACGGCGCGACGACCGGCAACGCGGTGCGCGTGCTGGTGGTCGACGACAACGAGGACGCGGCCGACACGCTCACCACGTTCCTGGAGATGGTCGGCATGCACACGCAGGCGGTGTACGACGGGCCGGCGGCGCTCCCGGCGGCGCTTTCCTTCCAGCCGGACCTGGTGCTGCTGGACATCGGCCTGCCGGGCATGAACGGCTATGAAGTGGCCCGCGCCATGCGCCTGCAGCCGCAGCTCGGGCGCGTGACGCTGGTGGCCCTGACCGGCTGGGGCACGGAGGACGACCGCCGGCGGGCCATGGAGGCCGGCTTCGACCACCACCTGACCAAGCCGGTGGACCTGAAGCTGCTGGAAGACATGCTGCGGCGCGTGCACGTGGGACCGCGGCCGTGAGCGCGACGGCCACCCCGGCAACCGCGGACCGCCGCGTCCCCGCCAGCAGCGAGGACGAGGCGCGTGCCAGCCTGCGCACCCTGCGCACCCTGCTGCTGCTGTGCGTGCTGGTGCCGATGGTGCTGTATGCCATCTTCGCGGGCTACCGCTATCGCCAGGCCCATGAGGAAGCGGAGGTGCGGCTGGACCGTGCGCTGCGCATCGCCAACGAGCACGCGCTGAAGGTGCTGGAGACCAACGAAACGATGCTGCGGCATGTGCTGGACCTGTCCGAAGGCATCGAGTCCGCACCGGCCGGACGCCGCCTGCTGCTGCACCGCCAGCTCAAGGCGATCGCCCGGGACAAGCCGCAGATCCAGTCCATCTGGGTCGTGGATGCACAGGGCAGCCCGCTGGCCACCGACCGGTTCGAGACGCCGCCGGCGGGACTCGGGTTCGCGCAACGCGAATACTTCGCCTGGCATCGCGAGCAGGGCAAGGGCGGGTTCCCCGTGCATTTTTCGGAAGTGATCGTGGGCCAGGCGACCGGGGAAAACCTGTTCGCGGTGAGCCAGGCTCGCACCGGGGCCGACGGCGCTTTCGCCGGCATCGCTTCCGTCAGCCTCGCTCCGAGCTATTTCTTGCGCTTTCACGCCGACCTCTCGGCCAACGAACCCGGCCTCGCCATCACCATGTTCCGCGAGGACGGCGTGGTGTATTCGCGCTGGCCCCCGTTGCCGTCAGCGCCGCCGCGCATGGCCAGGACCAGCCCGGTACTCTCGCGCGTCATCGCCGGCGAGGCCAGCGGGATCATCCGCGGCGTTTCCTCGCTGGACCGGCAGGACCGGCTGATCCTGTTCAGGAAGGTCGGCGAGTACCCCGTGTACCTCGGCACCGGGCTGGAGCTGTCCGCCATCCGATCGGCCTGGGCGCGCGAGATGGCCGTGCTCGGGGCGCTGGGCGCGATCCCGGTGCTCGGCCTGCTGGTGGCGGCGCTGGTGGCGATGCGGCGCGCGCGCCAGTCGCTGGATGCGGCCAGCCGGCTGCGCGAGGAAGCGCAGGCGCGCCTGCAGGTCGAGGATGCGCTGCGGCAGGCGCAGAAGATGGAAGCGGTGGGCCGCCTCACCGGCGGCGTCGCCCACGACTTCAACAACGCACTGATGGTGATCAGCGCCAATCTGCACATGCTCAAGCTGACGCAGCCCGGCATCGGCACCCGGCAGACCGACGCCATCGGCCGCGCGGTGGACGGCGCCACCAAGCTGACCCGCCAGCTGCTCGCCTTTTCCCGCCGGCAGGCGTTGATGCCGCAGGTGGTGCGGCTGCAGGAACGGCTGCCGCTGCTGAAGGACCTGATCTCGCCCGTGCTGGGCAGCCAGGTGCCGGTCACGATCGACGTGGACCCGGAAACGGCGCCGGTGAAGATCGACCTCGCCGAGCTGGAGCTGGCGCTGCTGAACCTGGCCGTCAACGCCAAGGACGCGATGCCCGATGGCGGCCGCTTCCAGGTGGTGGCGCGCAATGCCGCGGACGACCAGGTCGTGGGCGGGCACGCGGTGGTCATCTCCACGACGGACACCGGCTCGGGCATCCCGCCGGACGTGCTCGCGCGGGTGTTCGAGCCCTTCTTCACCACCAAGCCGGTGGGCCAGGGCACGGGGCTGGGCCTGAGCCAGGTGTACGGACTGTGCCAGCGTTCCGGCGGCACGACGCGCGTGCACAGCGAAGTCGGGGTGGGCACGACGGTGGAGATGGTGCTGCCGGCGGCGCATGGAGAAGTCGTGACCGGCACGGAGGGCGAAGTGCCCCTCGGGCGGCCGCTGGAGTGCCGGGTGCTGGTGGTCGAAGACAACAGCGAAGTCGCCGCCGCGATCCGGCCGGTGCTGGAGACGCTCGGCTGCCAGGTGGTGCACTTCGCCGCCGCCGCCCCGGCGCTCGAGTGGCTGGATGGCCAGCCTCGCGCCATCGACGTGGTCCTCACCGACGTGGTGATGCCGGGCGCCATGGACGGCCTGGGGCTGGCGCAGCGCGTGCGGGAGCGCCATCCGCAGCTGGGGCTGGTCGTGATGACCGGCTACGCGGAGCAGCTGGACCATATCACGCGCCAGGGCTTCACCGTGCTCGCCAAGCCCTGGACGGCGTCGCACCTGGCGCAGGCGCTGCGCGCAGCCCATGGGGCTGCCAGGGCCGCACGGCAGCGTCCGGCGGGGGCCTGACGCCCGGATTTGCAGCGCCCCGGACAAGGACCCGGGAAAAGTTGCGCAGCCCCCCGTTTCCGCCATCCGGGCACAAACCCCGAAACCAGCTGGGCCGTACCGCCCGGGATAATCCGGACCCATGCACATCCATATCCTCGGCATCTGCGGCACGTTCATGGGGGGACTGGCCGCGCTCGCCCGCGAGGCGGGCCACCAGGTCACCGGCTGCGACGCAGGCGTCTATCCGCCCATGAGCGACCAGCTGCGCGCCCTCGGCATCGAGCTGATCGAGGGTTTCGGCACCGAGCAGCTGGCCCTCAAGCCCGATGTCTGGGTGGTGGGCAACGTCGTCTCGCGCGCCCGGCAGCCCGACGGCACCGCGCGCTATCCGCTGATGGAAGCGATCCTCGACCAGGGCCTGCGCTACACGAGCGGGCCGCAGTGGCTGGCCGAGCACGTCCTGCAAGGCCGGCACGTGCTGGCGGTGGCGGGCACGCACGGCAAGACCACCACGACCTCGATGCTGGCCTGGATCCTGGAGCACGCCGGCCTGCAGCCCGGCTTCCTGGTCGGCGGCGTGCCGCTGAATTTCGGCGTGTCCGCGCGCACGGGCAACATGGCACGCCCCTTCACGCCGTTCGTGATCGAGGCCGACGAGTACGACACGGCCTTCTTCGACAAGCGCAGCAAGTTCATCCACTACCGCCCGCGCACCGCGATCCTGAACAACCTCGAGTTCGACCACGCGGACATCTTCGACGACCTGGCCGCGATCGAGCGGCAGTTCCACCACCTCGTGCGGACCATCCCCTCGACCGGCCGCATCGTGACCAACGGGCTGGAGGAAAGCCTCGCGCGCGTGCTGCACCAGGGCTGCTGGAGCGAGGTGCGCAGCTTCGGCGCGGCGGTGAGCGATTTCCGCGCGGAAGGCGAGCCCACGCGCTTCGACGTGCTGGAACAGGGGCACCGCGTCGCGCAGGTCCAGTGGGACGTGGGCGGCGTGCACAACCAGCTCAATGCGCTGGCGGCGATCGCCGCGGCCCAGCACGTCGGCGTGACGCCGTCGACGGCGGCCACCGCCCTGCGCGAATTCCGCAACGTCAAGCGCCGCATGGAAGTGCGCGGCATCGCCAACGGCATCACCGTCTACGACGACTTCGCGCACCACCCCACGGCGATCCGCACGACGATCGACGGCCTGCGGCGGCAGGTCGGGGCGCAGCGCATCCTGGCCGTGTTCGAGCCGCGCAGCAACACGATGAAGCTGGGCACGATGAAGGCGCAGCTGCCCTGGAGCCTGGAGCAGGCCGACCTGTCCTTCTGCCACGCGGGCGGCCTCGGCTGGGATCCGGCGGACGTGCTCGCGCCCATGGGCGACAAGGCCCGCATCGGCCAGAACATCGACGAGCTCGTGCGGCAGGTGCAGGCGGCCGCGCGCCCCGGCGACCATGTGCTTTGCATGAGCAACGGCGGCTTCGGCGGCATCCACGCGAAGCTGCTGGAAGCGCTGGGCGCCGCGTCCGCCTAGGAGTCCGAGGGCATCAGCGGCAGCGGCGCCGTCATGTCCGAGATCGGGCGGCCCGGCAGGTCGGGCGGCCGCGGCGCCGAATCCATGACGATGCTGAACGAGCTCTGTTCGCTGCTGGCCGCGAAGTCCCGCGTGGCCGGCAGGCGCGGGCCGGACGCCAGGGCGCGCTTGGGATTCGAGGTGATCGAGCCCACCACGTACAGGGCCGACAGCACGCGCGTCAGCGGTTCGGCGGCGAAGCCCGTCGCCTGCTGCAGGCCGTTGAAGTTCATGCCGGGGTTGGCGGCCAGTTCGCGCACGATCAGCAGGTGCGCGTCCTTGACCTGCCGCTGCGGCAGGCGCGGGGGACGGCGGAAGAACAGCGGCTGGTCGCGGTAGTGCGGCGGCAGCAGGTCGCGCTCGGTGCGCTGCGCGTACTGCCACATCAGCAGCGACACGCTGGCGCGCGGGTAGTGCGGCGGGATGACCACGGCGCCGCGGTCCCGGATGCACCAGCCGGCCTCCGCGAAATCCTTCGAGGTGACGCCGGGCAGCACGCCGCAGCCCAGTTTCAGGTCGACCACGGCCAGCAGGTCGCTGCCGCGCAGGACTTCCCAGGAGCCGGAGCCGAGGCTGGGCTGGTTGTCGGCGATGCTCGAGGCCAGCGCGAACTGCGACAGCATGGTCGTCATCCACTCGGCGAACTGGTTCAGCACGCGCACCCCCGCGTCCTTGTCGCCGATCGCGAAGGTGACCGCCGGCTTGAAGCCGGGCGCCGTGAGCGGCAGGGAGAAGGCGACCGGCCGGTCGACGTCCGCCAGGGCGAGCTGGACCGAGCGGCCCGAGGGCACGGCAGGCTGCACGCGCAGGTGCTGGTTGGGCATCAGCACGGTGCGGCTGCCTTCCAGCCACCAGGCGTCGGCATCGCCGAACGCGCCCAGCTCCCAGCGAGCGCGCGGCCCCTTCGCCGCTGCCGCGGCGTCGGCAGCCAGCTTGGTTTGCGCCTCCGTATAGCCCGCCAGGCCCAGGCGGAGCACGGGGACCTCGATAGTCATGGTTCCTCCTCGGGCTCTGCGCCGAGTCGGAAACAAATATACCTAGCGAGTTACTGAATGTAAATACGCCCGGGGGCTGCCGAGGTCAACGGGAACGGCGTTTGTTCACGGACTGGGCCAGTACTTCGAGGACCTCCATGGACTCGTTCCACCCGATGCAGGCATCGGTAATGCTTTTGCCGTACTCCAGCGCCTGCGGATTGTCCTTTCCGGCGCTGAACTTCTGGGCGCCGCCCACCAGGTGGCTTTCGATCATCACGCCGAAGATGTTGCGCGAGCCCGAGGCGATCTGCCCGGCGATGTCGCGGGCCACCTCCACCTGCTTCTCATGCTGCTTGCTGCTGTTGGCATGGCTGCAGTCGACCATCAGGGTGGGCGGCAGCTTCGAGGCCTCCAGCTCGCGGCAGGCCGCCTGGACGCTGGCGGCGTCGTAGTTGGGCGCCTTGCCGCCGCGCAGGATCACGTGGCAGTCGCGGTTGCCGTTGGTCTGCACGATGGCGACTTGGCCGTTCTTGTGCACCGACAGGAAGTGGTGCGGCCGCGCCGCCGCCTGGATGGCGTCGGTGGCGATCTTGATGTTGCCGTCGGTGCCGTTCTTGAAGCCGATGGGCGCCGACAGGCCCGAGGCCAGCTCGCGGTGCACCTGGCTTTCGGTGGTGCGCGCGCCGATCGCGCCCCAGGAGATGAGGTCGCCGATGTACTGGGGCGAGATCACGTCCAGGAATTCGCTGCCCGCCGGCAGGCCCAGCCGGTTGATCTCGATGAGCAGCTGGCGCGCGATGCGCAGCCCCTCGTCGATGCGGTAGCTCTCGTCCAGGTAGGGGTCGTTGATCAGGCCCTTCCAGCCCACCGTGGTGCGCGGCTTCTCGAAATACACGCGCATCACGATCTCCAGCGAGTCGCGGTACTTCACGCGCGCCTCCTTCAGCTTGCGGGCGTACTCCAGGGCCGCCACCGGGTCGTGGATGGAGCAGGGGCCGATCACCACCAGCAGCCGGTCGTCCTTGCCGGCCATGATGTCGTGGATCGCGCGGCGGGTCTCGCTGATCAGCGATTCCACCGGCGTCCCGCGGATCGGGAAGAACCGGATCAGGTGTTCGGGAGGAGGCAGCACGGTGATGTCCTTGATGCGTTGGTCGTCGGTCTGGCTGGTCTTGTCGACGGGGCTCGCATACCAGGCATCGCTGGCGGTGGTGGCTTTGGCGGTCATGGACGGCTTTCTCTTCCTCGAGGGGGTTTTCGCGGGGCCAAGAAAAAACCGCCGGGGGTGCCGGCGGTTTTTCGAGGTTCTTTGCGTGTGTCGCGGGTACGCTCAGATCTCTCTTCCGCCGGGGGCGCTGGAGAACCAAAAGTAGCCAAAAAAGAAGGCGCGAACGGGACGCATGGGTGCCAATCTACCACAGACCCGTGTTGGCCCCGCGTCAGGTGCGCAGGCCGCGTTGCATCAGCGCCGCAGGCGCTGCCACCACTGGAGCACGCGCTCCAACTGGGGTTCGCGCAGTTCGGCCAGGTCGGTGCCGGCCTCCGCCTCGCGCTCCAGCCACTGCTCGTACATGTCGATCAGCAGCAGGCCCTCGCCGAGCGTGCGCCAGGTGACGAGCGCGAATTCCTCGGGCGTGACGCGCACCTCCTCGTCCCACGGGTCGATGTGCAGCAGCCACTGGCCGATCAGGACGCGGAAGTTGTTCAGGGCCTGCAGGTAGCCCGCGTATTCGTAGAGGCCGCGCCAGGCCAGCCCCAGGTTCACCACCATGTGGCGGTGGTCGCGCAGCACGGTGAGCAGGTCCATCAGCACGGGGGCCGCGCGGTCCCGGTGGCGGCTCAGGCGCAGGCTGGCCACCACGCCCTCGGACTGCAGCGCCAGGTTCTGCATGCTCTCGGAGAAGATCCGGCTGTCCTCGTCGGCGATCGCGTTGCGCAGGAAGTTGCTCAGCTCGCCGAAGGTGTTGGAGTTCGGCAGGTTCGACCATCCCGCCGGGGCAAAGCGGGACGAGCCGGGGATGGTGATGCTGTTCATGGCGCGCGCTGAGGGAAACGGAGTATCTTCCCCGGGCCCGCCGCGCACCAGCCGTGGACGGGCTGCCGCCTACGGGCGGCAGTTTCCGGGGGTCAGGCGGTGCCGCCCACCGTCAGCGCGTCGATGCGCAGCGTGGGCTGGCCCACCCCGACCGGCACGCTCTGGCCTTCCTTGCCGCAGGTGCCCACGCCGGTGTCCAGCTTCATGTCGTTGCCGATCATGCTGACGCGGGTGAGCGCGTCCGGGCCGTTGCCGACGATGGTGGCGCCCTTGACCGGATACTGGATCCTGCCGTTCTCCACCCAGTAGGCCTCGCTGGCCGAGAACACGAACTTGCCGGAGGTGATGTCGACCTGGCCGCCGCCGAAGTTGGTGGCGTACAGGCCCTTGCCGATGCTGGCCACGATCTCTTCCGGCGACTTGTCGCCGCCCAGCATGTAGGTGTTGGTCATGCGCGGCATCGGGATGTGCGCGTAGCTCTCGCGCCGGCCGTTGCCGGTGGGCGCAACGCCCATCAGGCGGGCGTTCATGGAGTCCTGGATGTAGCCGCGCAGGATGCCGTCCTCGATCAGCACGTTGCGCTGGCTCGGGTTGCCCTCGTCGTCCACGTTGAGCGAGCCGCGGCGGTCGGCGATGGTGCCGTCGTCCAGCACCGTCACGCCCCTGGCGGCCACGCGCTGCCCCACCCGGCCGGAGAAGGCGCTGGAGCCCTTGCGGTTGAAGTCGCCTTCCAGGCCGTGGCCCACCGCTTCGTGCAGCAGGATGCCGGGCCAGCCGGGGCCGAGCACCACCACCATCTCGCCGGCCGGAGCCGGCCGCGATTCGAGGTTCGTGAGGGCGGCCTTCACGGCGTCGTCCACGTAGCCCTGCAGGTGCGCATCGTCGAAGTAGGCCAGGCCGAAGCGGCCGCCGCCGCCGCCGGAGCCCATCTCGCGGCGGCCGTTCTGCTCCGCGATCACCGTCACCGACAGGCGCACCAGCGGACGCACGTCGGCGGCGATCGTGCCGTCGGCGCGGGCGACCAGCACCACGTCGTATTCGCTGGCCAGGCCGGCCATCACCTGCGCCACGCGCGGGTCCTTGGCGCGGGCCATGCGCTCCACGCGCCCCAGCAGTTCGACCTTGGCCGTGCTGTCGAGGGTGGTGATCGGGTCCAGCCCCTGGTAGAGCGAGCGGCTGCCGGCCACCTGCTGCGCCGGCACCTTGGCGCGCACGTTCTGCGACGCGGCGGCGATGGAGCGCACCGTGCGCGCCGCATCCAGCAGCGAAGCTTCCGAGATGTCGTCCGAGTAGGCGAACGCGGTCTTCTCGCCGCTGACCGCGCGCACGCCCACGCCCTGGTCGATGCTGAAGCTGCCGGTCTTGACGATGCCCTCTTCCAGGCTCCAGCCTTCGCTGCGCGTGTACTGGAAGTACAGGTCCGCCTCGTCCACGCGGTGCGCGCGGATCTCCCCCAGCGCGCGCGCCAGGTGCGTTTCGTCCAGGCCGAAGGGTTCGAGCAGCAGCGCCTTGGCCGTGGCGAGGCGTTCGATGGTGGGTTCGCGGGAGATCATCGGTCCATTGTAGGGACTGGGCCCCGCCCCCGCGGCGTGCAGATGTTTATCCCGAAAACGTTCTCAGCAGTTCCGGACGGCCCAGTTCGTCCAGCAGTTCGTCCGCGCTGGCGTAGCGTTCTTCCGGCTGCTTGGCCATGAGCCGGTCGACGATGGGCTGCAGCGCCAGCAGGTCCTCGGGCAGGCGCGGCGTGGGAGCGGTGAGGTGGAGCGCCAGCAGCAGGTCGAGCGTCTCGCCGGTGAAGGGGCGCTCGCCGGTGAGCATCTCGTAGAACATCACGCCCAGGCTGTACAGGTCGCTGGCCGGCGTGACGTCGCCACCCCTGGCCTGTTCGGGGCTCAGGTAGTACGGCGTCCCGACCACCTCGCCGTGGCGCGTCTGCGCCAGGCCCAGCGCCGCGTCGCCCTCCAGCGGCTTGGCCACGCCGAAGTCGGCGAGCACCGCCGTGCCGTCGGGGCGCAGCATCACGTTCTCCGGCTTCAGGTCGCGGTGGATGATGCCCTTGGCGTGCACGGCCCGCAGGGCCTGCGCGACCTGCCGCACCACGTCGAGCGCGCGCTCCGGGAACATGCCCGCGCGCAGTTCCCCCCGCAGGTCGCCCCGCTCGAAGTACTCCATCGCGATATAGGCGTGGTCGTCCGAGAAGCCCTGGTCGTGGATGAGGATCACGTTGGGATGCGCGATGCGCGAGAGCAGCGCGTATTCCTGGATGAAGCGCGTGAGGCTGGCGCCGGCGGAGGTGCCCGTGGCGGAGAGCACCTTGAGCACCAGCGGCAGGCTGTCGCCTTCGCGCTCGGCCAGGAACACCTCGGTCGTGCTGCCCGAAGCCAGCTTGCGCAGCAACCGGACGCCTTTCAGGCGCAGCGGCGCCTCGCCCGGCGCGAACTGGTGGTGCTTGAGCGTCGACAGCTTGTTGCGCAGCGCGCCCTTGACCGCCCGGGCGGTGATCTCCGAATTGGCCTGCACGGCCAGCCGGATCTCCGCGGCCCGTTGCGCCACTTCCGCCATCCCGTGCTCGCGGTCATGCGCGCTCGCTTCGAGCCCGACGATCTCCGCCACGTCCACCCAGCCGTTGCGCCCGCGCACTTCCAGCGAGGTCATGCCCCCGGTCTGCACGCCCTCGCCCGCCTGCTCCAGCACCGCGCGGCTCGCGACGACCGTCCAGCCGAGTTCCTTGCTGGCGCCCTGCAGGCGCGCCGCGGTGTTGACCGTGTCGCCGATCGGCGTGGTTTCCTTCACCTGCGTGGTGCCCAGCCGGCAGATCGTCACTTCCCCCGCGTGCAGGCCGACGCCGATCGCGAACGGCGGCAGGCCGCGGTCGGCGAAGCGCTGCTCCAGCCAGCCCCGGAATTCGTGCGCGGCGAGCGCCACCGCCAGGCCGGCGGAGAGCGCGCGGCGCGCGGCCGGCAAGGGCGAGTCGCTGCCCGGGTCCGTGAACACCGCCATCAAGCCGTCGCCGCCGAACTTCAGGTGCCGGCCGCCCTGCCGCAGCACCGGCGCGGCGGTGCGCTCGAAGTACTGCGTCAGCAGTTGCGCGACCTCGGAGGAATCGAGCTTCTCGGCGATCGAGGTGAAGTTGCGGATGTCGGAGAACAGCACGGTGGCGCCCAGCACCTGGTCGGCCACCGCCCCCTGCGGCGGCTCGAAGGCGAAGCGCTCGGTGCTGGCGTGGCCGCCCAGGCTGTCGGTGAAGGCGCGGCGCAGGTGGTCCTCGCGCTCCTGCACGGCGGAGTCGATGGTGTGCGCGATGCGGCCGCGCTTCTTCAGCAGCCCCTGGAGCGCGTCCAGCAGTTCCACGCGCGTGAACGGCTTGGCCAGGTAGTCGTCGGCGCCGGCCGTCATGCCGCGGCGCATGCTGGCGCGGTCGTCGAGCGCCGTGAGCATCAGCACCGCCGTGGTCGCCAGGGCGGGATCCGCGCGCAGCGCCTCCACCAGAGCGAAGCCGTCGATGCCGGGCATGTTGATGTCGCTCACGACCAGGTCGGGCCGCAGCGCGCGGGCGCGCTCCAGGCCCTCGGTGCCGCTGGTGGCGACGTGGACCTCGTAGCCTTCGAGCCTGAGCAGGCGGGCGACGTTGTTGCGGATGGCGGCGTCGTCCTCGACGACCAGGACGGTGCTCATGGGCGGAACAGCTTGACCAGCGCGGCGTCGTCGAGGCCGTCGTAGCCGGCCCGCGCGGCGTCGTCGAAGGCCTGGTGGGCGACCGGGCCGAGCCGGCCTTCGAAGCCGGCGGCACGGGCGGCGTCCAGGGCGAGGCCCGTGTCCTTGCGCAGCAGCGTGACGTGCGCCCGCGGCGCGAAGTCGCCGGCGATGGCGCGGCGCATGCGGTCGGAGCCGATCCAGCTCTGGCCGCTGGACTGCTCGATCACGTCCAGCGTGCGGCCCGGATCCAGCCCCAGGCGTTCCGCCAGGGCGATCGCCTCGGCCGCGCCGGCCAGGTTGATGCCCGCCAGCAGGTTGTTCACGAGCTTGGTGCGCGCGCCGTCGCCGGGCCGGGTGCCGACGCGAAACAGCCGGGCGCTGATCGCCTGCAGCAGCTCACGCTGGGCCTCGAACACCGCGTCGCCGCAGGCGACCATGAGGCTCATGCTGCCGTCGCGGGCGCGGGCCGGGCCGCCGGACATGGGCGCGTCGATCGCCGCCAGCCCGCGTTCGGCCAGGCCTTGCGCGAAGCGCTCGACGTCCTGCGGCGCGATCGTCGGGCACAGCAGGACGGCACGGCCCGGCGCCAGCGCGCCTGCGGCGCCCTCCGGCCCGAACAGCACCGATTGCGCCTGTTGCGCATCGACCACGCACACGACCAGGGCATCGGCACCTTCCGCAGCCTGGGCCGGAGAAGCCGCGGCGGCGGCACCGAGGCGCACCAGCGCCTGCACGCGCTCCGGCACCAGGTCGCAGGCGCGCACCTTCCAGCCGCAGTCGAGCAGGCGCGCGGCCATGCCGCCTCCCATGTTGCCGACGCCGACGATGCCGATGTGCTTGTTCATGCCCCGGCGGCGCCCCCGCGCGCGCCGCCCTCCAGGTCCAACATCCGGCGCCGATTATGGTCGAGCCCGCCCGCGCGGGACCCGTACATCCCCCATTGAGCAGAGGAAGCTTCCTCCCCCACGATCCATACTCGCCGGGGAAGGGGACCCTGGTGCGCGAGAGGAAGAAACCGATGCAGACAACCGGCGCGCTAGCGCCCCGCGAAGAGGTCCACCAGCGGCTGCTGGAACTGCTGGCGGAACAGAGCCGGCGGGTCCCCATTGCCGTGGGCATCATGATGGTCGTGGTGGCGGCGATGGCGGCGCAGCGCATGCCGCCGTGGATCCCCGCGACCTGGGCGCTGGTCACCATCGCGGTCCTGCTCGCGCGCCGGCACTGGCTCGGCCTGCTGCCGACGCAGGCCGACGTGCCCACCGACCAGCGCGTGGCCACCGCCGTGCGCCTGAGCCTCCTCAACGGCAGCATCCATGGCCTGACGCTGCTGGCCTTCCCGGTCCTGCACGACACCGAGCGGCTGTTCCTCACGCTGCTGCTGCTCGGGCTGTGCTCCGGCTCGGTGGGCACCACGGCCGGCCACCGCCGCATCTTCCTGGCGTACACCCTGCCCGCCGCCGGCACGCTGCCCTTCTGGTGGCTCGCATATCCCCAGGGAGGCGCGGTCGCGGACTGGACGGACCTGTCGCTGGGCATCCTGATCGTGCTGTACCTGTGGGTGCTGATCACGCTGGCCAACAACGCCTGGCGCAACTTCAGCGAATCGGTGCAGATCCGCTTCCAGGACCGCGAGATGTCCGCGCAGCTGCGCGAGGCGCTGGCGCAGGCCAACCAGGCCAACCAGGCGAAGACGCGCTTCCTGGCGGCCGCCAGCCACGACCTGCGCCAGCCGCTGCACACCATCGGCCTGCTGGTGGCCGCGCTGTCGCTGCGGCCCATCGAGGGCCGCGACCGCGAGGTGGTCGACCTCCTGAGCCAGGTGACCGTCGCCCTGTCGGAACAGCTGGACCAGCTGCTGGACATCTCCAAGCTGGACGCCGGCATCGTGGCACCCGACAAGAAGATGGTCGATCTCGGCGAGATGCTGCGCATGCACCACGCCGAGATGCGCGCCATCATCGAGGAAAAGGGCTTGCGCGCGGTGATCGACGCACCCACCGGCATGCGTTGCTGGACGGACCCCGCGCTCGTGCTGCGCGTGCTGCGCAACCTGACCGAGAACGCGGTCAAGTTCACGCCGAAGGGCCACGTCGCGCTGCGCCTGCGCGCCGAGGGCGCGACCGCCCTGCTCTCGGTGGAGGACACCGGCCGCGGCATCCCGCCGGACGAACTCGCGAACGTCTTCGAGGAGTTCTACCAGGTCGACAACCCGGAACGGGACCGCACCAAGGGCCTCGGCCTGGGCCTGTCGATCGTGCGCCGCCTGTGCGACCTGCTGGGGATCACGCTGGACCTGGAGTCGGTGGAGGGCCAGGGCACGACCGTCACCCTGCGCATCCCGCTGGAGACTTTCGGCACCCAGGCGCTGGCGCAGGCGCAGCCCCCCAGCCACCAGAACTTCGCCGGCCTCACGGTGCTGGTGATCGACGACGAGCGCTCGGTGCGCATGGGCATGCGCGTGCTGCTGGAGGAACTCGGCTGCCAGTTCGTGGAAGCGTGCTCGGTGGAGGAGGCGACGCAGCAGGCGATCGCGTCCCATCCCGACGTGGTGCTGGCCGACATGCGCCTGCGCAACGGCGAGACCGGCATCGACGCCATCTCCAGCATCGTGGCCGCCATCGGCGCCACCCCCGCGGTCCTGATCAGCGGGGACACCGCCCCGGATCGCCTGCAGGAGGCCACGCGCGCCGGCATCACGCTGCTGCACAAGCCCGTGGGCCTGCCCACGCTGCAGGCCGAACTCGGGCGCATCCTCGACGCGAAGGGGCCCCGCCATGCATCCGTCGGATCCTGACCCCGGTGCCGCCGCCACCGGCCTGCGCTGGCTCTCTCGCGACTACGCGGACCTGCGCGCCGGCTGGGACGGGCTGGCCTTCGACGTCCTGATCGTCGGCAGCGGCTACGGCGGCGCCATGGCGGCGGCCGAACTGGCCGGCCGCCAGGTCACGGAAGACGGCGTCACGCGGCCGGTGCGCGTCTGCCTGCTGGAACGCGGCAACGAGTACGCGCCCGGCATGTTCGCCTCCAGCCTGCAGGAATTGCCGCCGCACCTGCGCGTGCACCGCGGGGGCCAGGACAAGACCTTCGGCCCGCTGGACGCCCTGCTGGACGTGCGCGTCGGCCCCGACGTCTGCACGCTGGTGGGCAACGGCCTGGGCGGCGGCTCGCTGGTCAATGCGGGTGTGATGGAAAAGCCCCGGCTGGAAGACTGCCAGCGCCTGCCCCAGGTGCTGCGCGAGCAGCTCACCGACGCATACCTCGAGCAGGTGAAGGCGAGGCTGGGCGCGACGACCGGGCTCGATGCGCACCCGCGCGTCCCGACCGGCGGGCTGGCCAAGACGCAGGCGCTGCGCAGGCTGGCGCAGCCGGGCGCCGCCGAATTCCGGCCGGCGGCGATCACCGTGCAGGTCGCCGCCGACCCGTCGGACCCGGACGTTCCGCCCTGCACGCTGTGCGGCGACTGCATGACCGGCTGCAACGTCGGCGCCAAGAAGTCGCTGGACACCACGCTGCTGCGCGAAGCCTGGCGCAAGGGCGCGCAGATCTACGTCGGCGGCAGCGTCCTGCGCGTGCGCAGGAGCGGCGTCAAGGACGCCCGCTGGAGCGTGGCCACGGTGTTCACCGACGAGTCGCTGCGCCACCGCCACCAGCCGCTGGAGATCCTCGCGCACCGGGTGATCCTGGCGGCCGGCACGCTGGGCAGCACGGAGATCCTGCTGCGTTCGCGCTCGCCGCAGCTGGCGCTGCCGGCCAAGCTCGGCGAGCACTTCTCGTGCAACGGCGACAACCTGGTGGCCGTGCACGAGGGCCCCGAGCCCGTGCACACGACGACCGAGGAATCGGAGCCCCTGCGCGAACGCCGTGTCGGCCCCACCATCACGTCCGTGCTGGAACTGCCGGGGCGGCTGCTGCAGGAATTCGCCGTGCCGGCGCCGCTGAAGCGGCTGTTCGAGGAAACCGTCACCACGGCCCGCCTGCTCGACGACCTGGGCCGGCCGCCGCGGAGTTCGCGCACCGGCCCCGGGGGCTGCGATTCCTTCGCCGTCGACGCGGACGCGATGGAGCGCACGCTGCTGCTGGGCGTGATCGGGCACGACGAGAGCTGCGGCCGCCTGCAGCTGCCCCGCCGCGTGCGCGGCGACGACAGCCGGCAGGCCGAAGGCCGGCTGCAGGTCGTGTGGCCGGAGCTGCGCCATTCGCAACTGCTGGACGGCGGCATCGAGGCCACCAGGTCGCTGGTGGAGCAGGCGCGCGGCCGCGGCGCCAGCGTGCTGCCCAATCCGCTGTGGCGGCTGCTGCCCCGCGACATGGAGTTCCTGGTGCAGGGCGAGCGCGGTCCCGTGCTCACCGTGCATCCCCTGGGCGGCTGCCCCATGGGCGCATCGCCGGACGAAGGGGTGGTGGACGATCGCGGCCGGGTGTTCGACCCCGACGCCCGCGCCGGCGCGGCTCCCGTGCACGAGGGCCTGGTGGTGCTGGACGGCTCCATCATCCCGGCCTCGCTGGGCGCGAACCCGGCGCTGACGATCGCGGCAGTGGCGCAGCGCGCCGCCCGCCTGCTGGCTGCCGACTGGGGCTGGGTCGCCGCCGGCGCCCCGCTGCG
>JALHLO010000079.1 GCA_022844525.1 Ramlibacter sp. | reverse complement strand
GCCCCCGCCGCGGGCGGGCCGGGCCGCCCGCCGGCCGTCGAAGTGGCGCGCGTGGAGACGCTGCGCCTGACCGACGACGCGCAGGCGGTGGGCAGCCTGCGCTCGCGCCAGAGCGTGATGCTGCGCCCCGAAGTGTCGGGCCGCGTCGTCCAGATCAATTTCCGCGACGCCGAGCGCGTGCGGCGCGGCCAGCTGCTGGTGCAGCTCGATGACCAGCTGCCGCTGGCGCAGGTGAAGCAGGCCGAAGCCGAAGTCTCCATCGCGCGCGCCAACCACAAGCGCAACCAGGAACTGGTGGAGGAGAAGTTCATCGCCCAGCGGGCCGTGGACGAGAGCGCGGCCAACCTGCAGGTGGCGGAGGCCAAGCTCGCGCTGGCCCGCGCGACCCTCGCGCGCCTGAAGATCGTCGCCCCCTTCGACGGGGTCGCCGGCATCCGCAACATCAGCGTGGGCGACTACCTCAAGGACGGCGCCGACATCGTGAACATCGAGGACCTCGACGCGATGTTCGTCGACTTCCGCCTGCCCGAGCGCTACCAGACCAAGATCCGCCCCGGGCAGACGGCGCTGATCGACGTCGACGCGCTGCCGGGCCGCCGCTTCAGCGCCCTGGTGCTGGCCGTGGACCCGCTGGTGGACGCCAACGGCCGCTCGGTGGGCGTGCGCGGCTGCATCGACAACCGCCGGCTGGAACTGCGACCGGGCATGTTCGCGCGCGTCACGCCGGTGTTCGGCGTGCGCGAGGGCGCCAGGGTGATCCCCGAGGAAGCGATCGTCCCTCAGGGCGGCCGCCAGTTCGTCTACAAGCTGGTGGACGGCCCCGACCAGGACACGCGCATCGCCCAGCGCGTGGAAGTGAAGGTCGGCGTGCGCCAGCCGGGCAAGGTGGAGATCGTCGAGGGCCTGATGCCCGGCGACGTGGTGGTCACGGCCGGCCAGCAGCGCATCCAGAAGGATGGAACGCCGGTGCGCGTGCTGGATCTCAGCAAGGTGGGCAACGGCGGCACGGCCGCGTCCGGCGCGGGGCCGGCCGAGGCGGGGGCGCTGCGGCGTCCTGCCGGCGCGACGCTGGAGCCGGTCCCGGCGCCGGCCGCGGCCGGCAACCCGTGCACCGTGGCCGCGCTGAGCCGCTCGGGCCAGGGGCCCAACACCAGCCGCGGCAGCCCGGCCCGCTGACGCCAGGAGCCTTCCATGCAATTGCCCGAGATCGCGATCCGGCGCCCGGTGTTCGCCACGGTGCTGTCGCTGCTGGTGCTGCTGGTCGGCCTGGTGAGCTTCACGCGCCTGTCGGTGCGCGAATACCCCAAGATCGACGAACCGGTGGTGACCGTCACCACGCGCTACCCCGGCGCGTCGGCCGAGGTGATCGAGTCGCAGGTGACCAAGCCGCTGGAGGACTCCATCGCCGGCATCGACGCGGTGGACGTGCTGACGTCCATCAGCCGCGCCGAGCAGAGCCAGATCTCCGTGCGCTTTCGCCTGGAGAAGGACGCCGATGCCGCGGCCGCGGAGGTGCGCGACCGCACCGCCCGCGTGCGCAACAAGCTGCCGCAGGCCATCGAGGAGCCGGTCATCGCCAAGGTGGAGGCGGACGCCTTCCCCGTCATCTGGCTGGCCTTCACCAGCGACTCGCTGCAGCCCCTGCAGATCAACGACCTGGTCAACCGCGTCGTCAAGCCGCGCCTGCAGACGGTGACCGGCGTAGCGGACGTGCGCATCTTCGGCGAGCGCAAGTACGCGATGCGGGTGTGGCTGGACCAGGAGAAGCTCGCGGGCCACCGCCTCACGACCCAGGACGTGGAGGATGCCATCCGCCGCAGCAACCTGGAGCTGCCGGCCGGCCGCATCGAGTCGCAGCAGCGCGAGTTCAGCGTGACCTCGCAGACCGACCTCGCGAGTCCCGCGCAGTTCGGCAACGTCGTCATCCGCAACGTCAACGGCTTCCCGGTTCGGCTGCGCGACGTGGCGCGCGTGCAGGAAGCCGCGGCCGACGAGCGCAGCCAGGTCCGCCTGAACGGCAAGGTGGCCATCGGCGCCGGCGTCATCCGCCAGGCGACGGCCAACCCGCTGAGCCTGTCGCGCGGCGTGCGCGACATGATCCCGCAGCTGGAGAAGGACCTTCCGCCGGGCGTGAAGATCGAGGTCGCCAACGACAACTCGCTGTTCATCGACCGCTCGGTGCAGAACGTCTACAAGACCATCGCGGAAGCCATCGTGCTGGTCGCGCTGGTGATCTTCGTGTTCCTGCGCACCTTCCGCGCCTCGATCATCCCGATCGTCACCATCCCCGTCAGCCTCATCGGCACCTTCGCGATGATGGCGCTGGCCGGCTTCACCATCAACACCCTCACGCTGCTGGCGCTGGTGCTGGCCATCGGGCTGGTGGTGGACGACGCCATCGTGATGCTGGAGAACATCTTCCGGCACATCGAGGAAGGGCTGGACCCGTTTTCCGCCGCCATCAAGGGGGCGCGGGAGATCGGCTTCGCGGTGATCACGATGACGCTGACCCTGGTGGCGGTGTACGCGCCGCTGGCCTTCACGCCCGGCCGCACCGGGCGGCTGTTCGTGGAGTTCGCGCTCGCGCTGGCCGGCGCGGTGCTGGTGTCGGGCTTCGTGGCGCTGACGCTCACGCCCATGATGTGCTCCAAGCTGCTGCGGCACAACCCGAACCCGAGCTGGTTCGACAGCCACATGGAGCGCTGGCTCACGGCGGTACAGGCCGGCTACGCGCGCGCCCTGCGCTGGGTGCTGCTGACCCGCTGGAGCCCGCGTGCCGGCCGCCCCGGCTTCCTGCGCACGCTGCTGCAGGCCCGGTGGCTCGTGATCGGCGTGATGGCGGCCAGCGCCGCGGGCATCGCGCTGGTGTGGCCGACGATGCGCCAGGAACTCTCGCCGCTGGAGGACCGCGGCACCATCCTCGCGAGCGTCAACGCGCCGGACGGTTCCACCTTCGAATACACCAACCGCTACGCGCGCGAGCTGGAACGGCTGGGGCAGGACTACAAGGAGTTCGACCGCATCTTCGGCAGCATCGGCAACCCGACGGTCTCGCAGGCGAGCGTCATCTACCGCACGGTGGACTGGGAGGACCGCAAGCGCACCACACTGGAGATGGCGCGCGAGCTCGCGCCCAAGACCAACTCGCTGCCGGGCGTGAACGCCTTCATCATCACGCCGCCCTCGCTGGGCCAGGGCTTCCGCGAGCGGCCGGTGAACTTCGTGATCCAGACCTCGGACAGCTACGAGAACCTCGCCCGCGTGGCGCGGGAGATGATGGACGAGATCGCGAAGAACCCGGGCATCGTCTCGCCCGACATCGACCTGCGGCTGAACAAGCCGGAGCTGCGCATCGACGTGGATCGCGAGAAGGCGGCCGACATGGGCGTGAGCGTGGAGGTCGTGGCCAAGGCGCTGGAGACCATGCTGGGCGGCCGCATCGTCACCCGCTACAAGCGCGACGCGGAGCAGTACGACGTGATCGTGCAGACGCAGGCCAGCGGCCGCACGACGCCGGAGGACATCGACGGCATCAACGTGCGCGGCCGCAACGACACCATGATCCCGCTGTCGGCGCTGGTGAAGGTGCGCGAGAGCGTGAGTCCGCGCGAGCTGAACCACTTCGGGCAGCGGCGCTCCGTGTCCATCACGGCCAGCCTGTCGCCGGACTACTCGCTCGGCCAGGCGCTGACCTTCCTCGACCAGACGGCCACGAAGGTGCTCAAGACCGGCTACACGACGGAACTCAACGGCACCTCGCGCGAGTTCCGCAATTCCCAGGGCGCGCTGGCCATCGTGTTCGTGCTGGCGCTGTTCTTCATCTTCCTGGTGCTGGCGGCGCAGTTCGAGAGCTTCGTGGACCCGCTGGTGATCATGCTGTCGGTGCCGCTGTCGATGATCGGCGCGCTGCTGGCGCTGAAATGGTCCGGGGGGTCGCTGAACGTGTATTCGCAGATCGGGCTGATCACGCTGGTGGGCCTGATCACCAAGCACGGCATCCTGATCGTCGAATTCGCCAACCAGCTGCGCGAACAGGGGCTGGAGATGGTGGAGGCGATCGTCAAGGCCGCCTCGCAGCGCCTGCGCCCGATCCTGATGACGACCGGCGCGATGGTGCTGGGGGCGCTGCCGCTGGCGCTGGCCTCCGGCGCCGGCGCCGAGAGCCGCACGCAGATCGGCTGGGTGATCGTGGGCGGCATGTCGCTGGGCACGCTGCTGACGGTGTTCGTCGTCCCGACCATGTACATGCTGTTCGCGCGCCGCGAGGTGCCGGGCGCGAACAAGGCCGAGGCACGGGAGCAGGCGCAGCCGCATCCGCACCCGTTGGTCGCGAAGTAGGCGCGGCGTCGGCAGGCCCTGACGGGCTTGACCCGCCCTCCACCCCGGTGTGCAATGCGCCGGACATGCCCAGCGTCACCTTCGCCCCGGCGCTCACGCGCCACGTGCCCTGTCCCCCGCAGGACGTGCAGGCGGCCAGCGTCCGCGACGCGCTGGAGGCCGCCTTCGCGGCCGCGCCCGCATTGAAGGGCTACGTGCTCGACGAGCAGGGCGGGGTGCGCAAGCACGTCGCGGTGTTCGTCAACGGCGACATGCTCGGTCGCGCCACGGCGCTGGACCGCGGCCTCGAGCGCGGCGACCGGGTGATGGTGATCCAGGCCCTCACGGGAGGTTGAGATGCAGCAGTTGCAGGTCGGGACCCGCAAGGGCCTGTTCGTCGTCCAGCGCACGGCCGCCGGCTGGCGCCTGGGCCCGCCCCACTTTCCGGGCGAGCCGGTCACGCAGGTGCTGGCCGACCCGCACGGCGGCGACTGGTATGCCGCGCTGCGCCTGGGCCACTTCGGGGTGAAGCTCAAGCGCAGCGGCGACCGCGGCGCCAGCTGGGAAGAGGTCGCCACGCCGGCTTTTCCGCCCAAGCCCACCGAAGGACCTTGGAAGGACGACCCCACGCCCTGGACCGTCGACATGGTCTGGGCCCTGGAAGCCGGTCCCGGGCGGCTGTGGGCCGGCGCCCTGCCGGCGGGCCTGTTCGTGTCGGACGACCGCGGCGCGAGCTGGCGGCTGGTGGACAGCCTGTGGGACCGGCCGGACCGCAAGGACTGGTTCGGCGGCGGCTACGACCACGCCGGCATCCATTCGATCGTGGTCGACCCGCGCGATCCGGCGCACGTGACGCTGGCGATCTCCTGCGCCGGCGTGTGGCAGACCCACGATGGCGGCGGAACCTGGGCCAACACTTCCGAAGGCATGGACGCCGGGGCCTACATGCCGGACGAGCGCCGCTTCGACGGCAACATCCAGGACGTGCACCGCATCGCCGCCTGCGCGGCGCAGCCGGACGTGCTGTGGGGGCAGCATCACTGCGGCCTCTACCGGTCCACCGATGGCGGGCAGCACTGGACGAACATCCCCGCGCCGCAGCCGAGCGGCTTCGGCTTCGCCGTGGCCGCGCATCCGGCCGATCCGCGATGCGCCTGGTTCGTGCCCGCGCATTCGGACGCGCAGCGCATGCCGGTGGACGGCCGGATGGTGGTGAACGTGACGCGGGATGGCGCGGCCAGCTTCGCTTCGCATGGCGAGGGGTTGCCGGCGCACGATGCGTACCACCTCGTGTATCGCCACGGGCTGGCGTGCGCGGCGGATGGCCGGACGCTGGCGATGGGGTCGACGACGGGCGGGTTGTGGATCAGCGAGGATGGGGGCGAACGGTGGGAGTGTGTTTCGCGGGATTTGCCGCCGCTGGCGGTGGTGCGGTTCGCGTGAACCTTGCGGGGTGGGTGCCGCGGTTCGGCTTCGCGCTCACCACGACCTACGGTTTGGCGGCGTCGCGGTTCGGCTGCCGTAGGTCGTGGTGAGCCCGCAGGCGAACCGCGACTTGCGGATCACAAGGCTCCCTCGAACATCATCACGTCCACCTGGTCGCCGACAGCGACATTCCCCTGCGCGTGGTGCAGCACGACCAACCCGTTCGCCTGCACCATCGAGCTGAGCACCCCCGAGCCCTGGTTGCCCGTGGTCCGCACTTCCAGCCGGCCCTCGGCCGTGCGCGTGACGACGCCCCGCTGGTACTCGGTGCGCCCCGGCTTCTTGCGCATCGCCTCGCCGCTGTGCGCCTTCAGCAGCACCGGCTGCGTGGCGCTCGCGCCCATCATCCGCAGCAGGGCAGGGCGCACGAACGCGAGGAAGGTCACCATCACGGCCACCGGGTTGCCCGGCAGCCCGAACAGCACGGCATCGCCGATGCGGCCCACCGCCATCGGCCGGCCGGGACGCATCGCGATCTTCCAGAAGGCCACGTCGCCCAGCTTCTTCATCATCGCCTTGGTGAAGTCGGCCTCGCCCACGCTCACGCCGCCGCTGGTGATGATGGCGTCGGCGCGCGCTGCCGCGGCGCGGAAGGCCTGCTCCAGCAGCTCCGGCTGGTCGCGGACCACGCCCAGGTCGATCACCTCACAGCCCAGGCGCGCCAGGAGGCCGTGCACGGTGTAGCGGTTGCTGTCGTACACGGCGCCTTCGCGCGGCGCCTCGCCCAGGCTCAGGATTTCGTCGCCGGTGGAGAAGTACGCGACCTTCAGCCGCCTGAACACTTCCACCTGCGCGATGCCCAGGCTGGCGATCAGGCCGCAGGCCGCCGGGCCCAGGCGCTCACCGGCGCGCAGGGCAGGGCGGCCTTCCATCAGGTCCTCGCCCTTGAAGCGGCGGTTGTCCCCGGGCTGCAGCAGGCCGGCTGGAATCTCGATGCGGCCGTCGGCCAGCGTCCTGGTGAACTCCTGCGGCACCACGGTGTCGAGCCCGGCCGGCATGATCGCGCCGGTCATGATCTTCACGCACTGGCCGGCGCGCACCTCGCCCTGCCACGCCTTGCCGGCCAGCGCGGTGCCCACCACCTGCAGCTGCAGCGCGCCCTGCGCGAGCTGCGCGCCGGCGAAGGCGAAGCCGTCCATGGCGGAGTTGTCGTGCGGCGGCACGCTGATCGGCGACACCAGGTCGCGCGCCAGCACGCGGCCCAGGGCATCGAGCACACCGACATTCTCGGTCTGCGCCACCGGCGCCACCAGCCGCGCGAGGAAGTCGCCGACGCCCTCGGCCGACAGCGCCTGCGGGTCGTAGCCCTGCAGCTGCGCCGCGATCTCGGCGATGCTGCGGTTCATCGCGACTGTTCGAGCCGGTGCAGCTCAGCGAGCGTGTTGGCGTTGAAGAAGGCGGCCGGGTCGTCGCCTTCGCGGTCGAAGGGGACCAGCACGGTGCGGTGCTGACCGGTCCAGGCGTCGATCTTGCGGCCGCCGCCGTGCGTGAACCGCACCAGGCTTTCCATCAGCTCGCGCTTCATCAGCGAGAACACCGGCTGCGAGCGCACCTGCCCGTCCTCCTCGCGCGCCGCCGCCATGGCGATCTCGGCGTCCTCGCGCTCGAGCGCCTCGGCCAGGCGGGCGGCCAGGTCCTGCGGGAACAGCGGCGTGTCGCAAGGCACGGTGAGCAGGTACTCGGTCTCGCAGTTCTCCAGCGCGCTGAGGAAGCCGGCCAGCGGCCCCGCGTAGTCGGAGATGGAGTCGGGCCAGACCGGCACGCCGAAGGACTCGTAGGCGGAGAGGTTGCGGTTGGCGTTGATCATCACTTCGCCCACCTGCGGTGCCAGGCGCAGCATGGTGAACATCGCCATGGGCATCCCACGGAAGTTCTGCAGGCCCTTGTCGACCCCGCCCATGCGGGAGCCGCGGCCGCCGGCGAGGATCACGCCGGTTATCTGGTCCTTGTCGATCATCGGCGGATTATCCGCCGATGTAGCTCATCTCGACGCGGCGCCGGCCGGTGCCGGGTTCGGCGGCCAGGGTGCCGCGCAGCTCGGAATAGCGATCCCCGCGGCCCTGCCAGATGTGGCCGATGGCGGAGGCCAGTTCCTCGTCGGACGCGCCGCCGCGGACCAGCGAACGCAGGTCGTAGCCGTTGCTGGCGAACAGGCACAGGTAGAGCTTGCCCTCGGTGGACAGGCGCGCGCGGTTGCAGTCGCCGCAGAAGGCCTGCGTGACGCTGCTGATGAAGCCGACCTCGCCCTGGCCGTCGGCATAGCCCCAGCGCTGCGCGGTCTCTCCCGGGGCGGCTGCTTCCAGCGGCACCAGCGGGAACTCGGTGGCGAGCAGGGCCCGCACCTCGCCGGAGGGCATCACTTCGTCCATGCACCAGCCGTTGGTGGCGCCCACGTCCATGTACTCGATGAAGCGCAGCACGATGCCGGTGCCGCGGAAGTGGCGCGCCATCGGCAGGATCTCGTGCTCGTTGGTGCCGCGCTTGACCACCATGTTGACCTTCACCGGCCCCAGGCCCGCCTCGCGCGCGGCGGCGATGCCTTCCAGTACTTCCGCCACCGGGAAGTCCACGTCGTTCATGCGGCGGAACACGGCGTCGTCCAGCCCGTCGAGGCTGACCGTCACGCGCTGCAGGCCGGCGTCCTTGAGCGACTTCGCCTTGCGCGCCAGCAGCGAGCCGTTGGTGGTGAGCGTCAGTTCCGGCGGCGTGCCTTCGACCGTGCGCAGCTGCGCCAGCTGCGAGACCAGGATCTCGATGTTCTTGCGCAGCAGCGGCTCGCCGCCGGTGAGGCGCAGCTTGCGCACGCCGTGGGCCAGGAACTGGCGCGCCACGCGGGTGATTTCCTCGAAACTCAGCAGGGACGCATGCGGCAGGTACTGGTAGTCCTTGTCGAACACCTCCTTGGGCATGCAGTAGCTGCAGCGGAAGTTGCAGCGGTCCGTGACGCTGATGCGCAGGTCGCGCAGCGGCCGGCCCAGCGTGTCGGCCAGCAGGCCGGTGGCGGGGACGGACTGGGCGGGGACGGCGGCGCGCAGCGCCGTCAGGCGCTGGTCGACCAGCGGGATCACGCGTTCAGCCATGGCCGCATTGTGGGGCCGGGGCGGCCGGATTCCAATTGTCCGCGGTCAAGTCCGAGGGTCCGCGGGGGCTCCCGGGGGCGGGGCGGACCTGTGGGGTTAACCCGGGCGCCCCCGTGAAAATTCGTGGGGCCGGGCCAGATTTACCCGCGCCCGCGCGGAAGCCCTGGACCCCCGCGTGCCTCTGCATAAAGTTCGGTTCTCGCCGATTCCGCGGCGTTGTTTCCCGGTGCCGCGGTCTCCGGCCCAGAGGCAGGAGTTCCACATGCCCGCGTTCGCATCACGCATCACCCGCCCGCTGCTGCTGGCCATCCTGCTGGCCGCGGCCGCCGTCCAGGCCCAGGAGGCCACTTCGAAACAGCTCGCGCCCGGTTTCACGGCGCGCGCGGCCGATTCGCGCCTCGTCATCCTGCCCGCCGACATGGAGCTGTTCTCCATGAGCGCCGGCGGCGTGGTGGAACCGCGGGACGACTGGACCCGGGCCGCGCAGAGGAACTTCGTGGCGGCCCTGGAGGCGCAGCGCCAGCGGCTGGGAGCGCGCGTCACCCGGCTCGACGCGGCGCAGGCCGACGAGTTCGCGGACATCGCCACCCTGCACCGCGCCGTCGCCGACGCGGTGATGCTGCACCACTACGGCCGCGGCCTGATGCAGCTGCCCACCAAGCAGGAGCGCCTGGACTGGTCCCTGGGCGACGCGGTGCGGCCGCTCAGGGAACGCACCGGCGCCGACTACGCGCTCTTCACCTGGGTCCGCGACAGCTACGCCAGCACGGAGCGCAAGGCCATGATGATCGGCCTGGCGGCCCTGGGCGCGATCAGCCTGGGCGGCGAGCAGGTGGGCTACGCCTCGCTGGTGGACCTGAACACCGGCCGCATCGTCTGGTTCAACCGGCTCGACCGCATGTCGGGCGACCTGCGCGAGCCGGAGCCCGCCGTCGAAACCGTGGAGACCCTGCTCAAGGGCTTTCCCACCCTCCAGCAGTGAGCCCGCCATGAACACCCCCGACACCCCCGGCCGCCGCGGCTTCCTGCGCTCGGCCTGCCGCCACTGCCTCGGTTTCGCCGGGCTCGCGGGCCTGCCGGCGCTCGCCCAGGACCTTTCCGCCATCAAGGTGCCGCCGCGCTTCAGCCGTCCCGCCGCGGACACCGACGAAGGGGGCCTCTGGGGCCTGGTGGACCGCGAGGAAACGCGCATCAAGCGCAGCCCGCTGATGATCAGGGACGAGGCGCTGAAGAACTACCTGACGGACATGGTCTGCCGCCTGAGCGACGGCCACTGCCCGGACATCCGCGTGCACGCGGTGCGCGTGCCGCACTTCAACGCGCTGATGGCGCCCAACGGCATGATGCTGGTGTGGAGCGGCCTCATGCTGCGCGTGGAGAACGAGGCGCAGCTGGCGGCCATCCTGGGCCACGAACTGGGCCACTACCTCGAGCGCCACCAGGTCGAACAGCTGCGCGCCGCCAAGGACCGCGCGGTGCTGTCCACGATGGTCGGCATGGTCGGCGGCATCGGCACCTTCGTCGGCCAGATCGGCCTGCTGGCCAACATGTTCGCCTTCTCGCGCGAGCACGAGACCCGCGCCGACCGCATGGGCATGCGCCTGATGCGCCATGCCGGCTACGACGGCCGGGAAGCCGCGGCGGTCTGGGACAACCTGCTGGCGGAGCTGCGCGTCACCGGCGGCAAGGACGCGGGCAAGCGCGGCGACATGTTCGAGACCCACCCGACCACCGCCGGCCGCCGCGACGAGCTGCTGCAGCTGGCGGGCGGCGCCGGCGGCGAGCTGGGCGCCGACAGCTACCGCAAGGCGATCGCGCCGCTGCGCTTTGGCTGGCTGCAGGACGAGGTCAAGCGCGGCCAGTACGAGGAAAGCCTGGTGCTGTTCGACCGCATGGTGGGCAAGGATGCGCAGGACGCCGACGTGCTGTTCGCGCGCGGCGAGGTGTACCGGCTGCGCGACGACGGCGGCGACGCCGACAAGGCCCTGGCCGACCTGGACCGCGCCAGCCGCCTGGCCAGGCCGCCGGCGGAAACCTTCCGCTCGCTGGGTCTGCTGCACAAGCAGCGCAACGACCGCGGCGCCGCGGTGCAGGCCTTCGAAACCTACCTCGCGCAGGCGCCGCAGGCGCCCGACGCCGACCTCCTGCGCGGCTACCTGGCGGAGATGAAGCGATGAAGCGCCTGGTCCCCTTCGCCCTGGCCCTGGTCCTTGCCGCCTGCGCCAACGTGAGCCGCATGGACGGCGAGCAGGTGGTGAACGAACGGCTGGCCGTGCACCTCACCGATGCCTGGAACAAGGTGAGCGATCCCTGGGACATCGATCCCTACGACACCTGGACGCAGGAAGGCATTCCCCTGGACCACCTGCGCTTCTGGGGCGGCGTGCGCCCGGGGCAACCGCTGATGACGAAGCCCGCGGTGTTCTCCCGCGCCGCCGACGCGAAGGAGCCGCGCGTGCCGACCTTCCGCCCGGGCCTGCCGCCGGAGAAGCTGGTGAGCCTGTTCGAGGAGCTGTATGCGACCGCGGGCACGGTGACCATCACCAAGGTGCAGCCGGCGGTCTTCGCCGGCCAGAACGGCGTGCGCTTCGAGTTCACGCTGGCGCGCCGGCGCGACGACCTCGACATGCGGGGCGTGGGCTGGGTCGCGGTGAAGGCCGATCCCACCTGGGGCGAGGAGCTGTATGCCGCTACTTTCGTGGCGCCGAAGCTGGCGTTCTACCAGCGGCTGCTGCCGATGGCGGAGGACGTTGTGCAGAGCGCGCGGATCAAGCCCGCGAAGGGCTGATGGGTGTCGGGGTTCGGCGCTGCGCGCGCTCACCCCGACCTACGAGAGGCCTTCGCTAGTGCGGTAGGTCGGGGTGAGCGGCGCAGCCCGAACCCCGACACCCGGCGATCAGCCGTGCCTGATCGCCACCGTCTTCAGCGTCGTGAACCCGTACAGCGCCTCGAAGCCCTTCTCGCGCCCGTAGCCCGAGGACTTCACGCCGCCGAAGGGCAGCTCCACGCCGCCGCCGGCGCCGTAGTTGTTGATGAAGACCTGGCCGCTGCGCACGCGCCTGGCCATGCGCAGCATGCGCGAGCCGTCGCGGGTCCAGATGCCGGCGACCAGGCCGAACTGGGTGGCGTTGGCGAGCTCCACGGCGTGGTCCTCGTCGCGGAAGCTCATGGCGGCCAGCACCGGGCCGAACACTTCCTCCTGCGCCAGGCGGTGCGTCACGGGCACGTCGCGCAGCAGCGTGGGGGCCTGGTAGTAGCCGGACTCCGGCGCCTGGTCCACCACCGTGCCCTGCGCCACCACCGGGATGCCGGCATGCTGCGCGTCGGACAGGAAGTCCCACACGCGCTGCTGCTGCGACTGGCGGATCAGCGGCCCGACGTCCAGGTCCATCGCGGCCGGGCCCACCCGCAGCTTGGTGAAGGCTTCGCCCAGGCGCTCCAGCAGCGGCTCGTACAGGCTCTGCTCCACCAGCAGGCGCGAGCCCGCCGAGCAGGTCTGGCCGGCGTTCTGCACGATCGCGTTGATCACGACCGGCAACACCTGGTCGACGTCGGCGTCGGCGAACACGATCTGCGGGCTCTTGCCCCCCAGTTCGAGCGTCACCGGGCAGTGCCGTTCCGCCGCCACCTGCTGGATCAAGGTGCCCACCCGCGGGCTGCCGGTGAAGCTGATGTGGTCGATGCCGGGGTGCCGCGCCAGTGCGTCGCCCACTTCGTGGCCGAGGCCGGTGACGATGTTGATCGCGCCCGGCGGGAAACCGACTTCGGCGGCCAGTTCCGCCACCCGGATCAGCGACAGGCAGGCATCTTCCGAGGGCTTGACCACGCAGGTGTTGCCCGCGGCCAGCGCCCCGCCGACGCTGCGGCCGAAGATCTGCATCGGGTAATTCCAGGGGACCACGTGGCCGGTCACGCCGTGCGGCTCGCGCCAGGTGAGCACGGTGTAGCCGTCCTGGTAGGGAAGGGTCTCGCCATGCAGCTTGTCGCAGGCGCCGGCGTAGAACTCGAAGTAGCGGGCCAGCGCCACGGCATCGGCGCGCGCCTGCTTCGTGGGCTTGCCGCAATCCCGCTGCTCGATGGCCGCGAGTTCGTCGCCGTGCTCGGACACCTTGAGCGACAGGCGCATCAGGAGGCGGCCGCGCTCGGCGGCGCTGAGCTTGCTCCAGGGACCTTCGAAGCACTGGCGCGCCACGCTCACGGCGGCGGAGATGTCGTCCGGCGTGCCGCGCTGGAGGGTGTCGTAGGTCTGGCCGTCCGAAGGGTCGATGACGGGAAGGGTGCGCTCGGACGAGGAGCGCACGGGGGTGTTGCCGATGTAATGGAACTGCATGGGGGCGATTTTGCCCCCGTTCGGGCCTAGCCGCCCACGGGCGCGAACTGGTCGCTGTGCTCGCGCAGCCAGCGCTGCGAGGCGGTGGCGTCCTGCTGGTTCGGGTGGAAGTCGCGGCGGAAGTAGTCGCGCCAGGGCCGGTACGTCAGCCGTACCAGGCCGCGCTTGCCGAACAGGTAGCTGGCGGCGCTCTTCCAGGTGCTCCACTTCCACAGCGTGCCGTCGCGGCGCAGGTTGTTCACCGTCTGGCGCAGCGTGTCGGTGAGGAAGAAGATCGTGACCGTGCGCATCCACTTCACGCGCCACTCGTGGCTGCCGCCCAGCGCCTGGTACAGGTCGAAGGCGGTGCTCTTGTGCTCCGATTCCTCGGCGCTGTGCCACAGCCAGAGGGTGGCCAGCCGCGGATCCTGCTCGCCCAGCAGGTCCGCGTTGTGCAGCATGAAGTCCGCGAGGATCGCGGTGAAGTGTTCGTTGGCCGCCGTGATGCCCAGCCAGTGGCGCACGTCCAGCCCCTCCATCTCCTTGAGGCGCTCGCGGGCGCGCGGCTCCCAGTCGTTCACCAGGCCCAGCTTGTCGAGATGCGCGTTGTAGAGCGCGTGCAGGCGGCGGTGCGTGGCTTCCTGGCCGATGAAGCCCTGGACCTCGGCGCGGAAGCGCTCCTGCTTCTCCGTCGGCAGCGCCTTGAGGCCGTTGCGGACGGCATCGATGAAGAACTGCTCGCCGACCGGAAAGCTCATCGACAGCGCGTTGAACAGGGCGGTGCGGAAGGCGTCGCCGGCGCACCAGTGGCGCGCGATCGGCTGTTCCATGTCGACGAGGAGGCGGCGGACGACGAGGTCGGTCATGTGTTGGCGGTGTGGCGCCGGCGGTACGAAGGCGTACCATGCTCGCATCGCCAACTGGTACTGTCAAGTACCATTCCAGCCCATGCGCCATCCTGCGATCCTGGAGTCGGGCCCGGCGGTGGAGAGCCACCGCAGCCGCCTGCTGCAAGGCATGGCAGCCGCGCTCGCGCGCAAGGGCTACGCGGAGACCACGATCGCGGACATCGTGCGTGAAGCCAGCGTGTCGCGCCGCACCTTCTACGAGCACTTCGAGGGCAAGCCGCAGTGCCTGATCGCGCTGTACGAAGCCGCCAGCCGCAACGCGCTGAAGGTGCTGCGCGACGCGATCGATCCCGCGCACGGCTGGGAGGAGCAGCTCGAACGCGCGATCGGCGCCTACCTGGCCTGCATGGCCGCCGAGCCCGCGCTGCTGCGCACGCTGTTCATCGAGATCCTGCACCTGGGCCCGGAAGGCTTCGCCGCCCGCCGGGCGGTGAACCTGGAGATCGCCGACTACATGGTGGCGGTGGTGGGCCGGGACCGCGTGACGCCCGAACTGGCGATGGCCGTGGTGGGCGGCATCCACGAGCTGATGCTGCAGGCGATCGAGGACGGCAAGGCCGACGAGCTGCCGCAGCTCACCCGCACGGCGGCCGCGCTGGTGAAGGCCGTGTCGCGCGAAGCCGCGCGACGCTGAAACGACAAGGAGGAGACCCATGGCCAACGGCGCCCAAGCGATGCTGCGCACCCTGCTCGACGCAGGCGTGAACGTCTGCTTCACCAACCCCGGCACCTCGGAGATGCATTTCGTCGCCGCGCTGGACACCGCGCCGGGCATGCGCGCGGTGCTGACCCTGTTCGAGGGCGTGGCCACCGGCGCGGCCGACGGCTATGCGCGCATGGCGGGCAAGCCGGCGGCGACGCTGCTGCACCTGGGCTGCGGCCTGGGCAACGGCCTGGCCAACCTGCACAACGCGCGCAAGGGCCGGGTGCCCGTGGTCAACATCGTCGGCGACCACGCCACCCACCACACCCAGTACGACGTGGAGCTGCAGTCCGACATCGAGACGGCCGCGCGCAACGTGTCCTCGTGGGTGCGCACCTCTGGTAGCACGGCGGCCCTTTGCCGGGACGTGGTGGAAGCCGTCGCCGCGGCGAAGGGGCCGCCGGGACAGGTTGCCACGCTGATCCTGCCGGCCGACGTGTCCTGGTCCGAAGGCGGCGTGCCGCAGCCGCCACCGGAGACCGCCGCGGCGCCCCGCGCTGGCGAGGACGCCGTGGATGCCATCGCGCGCGCGTTGCAGGCGGGCGGCCGCAGCGCGCTCCTGCTGGGCGGACGGGCACTGCGCGAGCCGGGCCTGCTGGCCGCCGCGCGCATCGCCGCCCGGACCGGCGCCACGCTCTTCGCCGAGGTGTTCCCCACCCGGCTGGAGCGTGGCGCGGGCCTGCCGCACGTGGAGCGCATCGCCTACCTGGCCGAAATGGCCTCGGTGCAACTCGCGGGGCTGCAGAACCTGGTGCTGGTGGACGCGCGGCCGCCCGTGTCCTTCTTCGCCTACCCCGGCAAGAAGAGCTGGCTGGTGCCCGATGGCTGCACGCTGCACGAACTCGCGTCGCCCACGCAGGACGCGGTCGGCAGCCTGGAGCTGCTGGCAGCGCGGCTCGGCGCGGACGAGGCCGCGCCCGTG
>JALHLO010000078.1 GCA_022844525.1 Ramlibacter sp. | reverse complement strand
AGCGCCGCCGCGCCGCAGGCCACCGCGTCGGGCCCGATCAACGCGCGCGGCATCGTCGCCTTCCGCACCCGGGCGCAGTCCTGGGTGCAGGTGACCGACGCCACCGGCAACACGGTGTTCCAGAAGCTGATGGAACCGGGCGAGAGCGCGGGCGCCTCCGGCGCGCTGCCGCTGTCGGTCACGGTCGGCAGCGTCGAGGCCACCGAAGTGCAGGTGCGCGGCAAGCCCTACAACCTGGCGCCGGTGTCCAAGGACAACGTCGCGCGTTTCGAAGTGAAGTGATGTCCGTCCCCTGCCTCCCGATCGCACCCGCGGCGCCCCTGGCGCGCCGCTCCGCCCAGGCGCGCGTGGCCTGGGGCGCGAACGTGGTCACGGTGGGCGGGGACGCGCCGGTGCGCGTGCAGTCGATGACCAACACCGACACGGTCGACGCGATCGGCACCGCCATCCAGGTCAAGGAACTGGCGGTCGCCGGCAGCGAGCTGGTGCGCATCACCGTCAACACGCCGGAGGCGGCGCAACAGGTCCCCTACATCCGCGAGCAGCTCGATCGCATGGGAATCGACGTCCCGCTGATCGGCGACTTCCATTACAACGGCCACCGGCTGCTCACCGAGTTCCCCGACTGCGCGCAGGCGCTGTCCAAGTACCGCATCAACCCCGGCAACGTGGGCAAGGGCGACAAGAAGGACCGCCAGTTCGCGCAGATGATCGAGGCGGCCCTGAAGTGGGACAAGCCGGTGCGCATCGGCGTCAACTGGGGCAGCCTGGACCAGGAACTGCTTGCCCAGCTGATGGACGAGAACGCGCAGCGCGCGCAGCCCTGGGACGCGAAACAGGTGATGTACGAGGCACTGATCACCTCCGCCATCGGCTCGGCGAAGCTCGCCGAGGAGCTGGGCATGCGCCACGAGCAGGTGCTGCTGTCCTGCAAGGTGAGCGGCGTGCAGGACCTCATCGCCGTGTACCGCGAGCTCGCGAAGCGCTGCGACTACCCGCTGCACCTGGGCCTGACCGAAGCCGGCATGGGCACCAAGGGCACCGTCGCTTCCTCGGTGGCGCTGGGCATCCTGCTGCAGGAGGGCATAGGCGACACCATCCGCGTGTCGCTCACGCCGCAGCCGGGCGAGTCGCGCACGCAGGAAGTGGTGATCGCCTCGGAGATCCTGCAGGCCCTGGGCCTGCGCAGCTTCGTGCCCAGCGTGACCGCCTGCCCGGGCTGCGGCCGCACCACCAGCACCACCTTCCAGGAACTCGCCAAGCAGATCGACGATTTCCTGCGCGCCCAGATGCCGGTGTGGCGCGCGAAGTACCCCGGCGTCGAGACGATGAAGGTGGCCGTGATGGGCTGCATCGTCAACGGCCCCGGCGAGAGCAAGCATGCCGACATCGGCATCAGCCTGCCCGGCACCGGTGAAGCGCCCGCCGCCCCCGTCTTCATCGACGGCCAGAAGGCGATGACCCTGCGCGGCGAGAACATCGCGCGCGAGTTCCACCAGATCGTCGAGAACTACATCGAGAAGCGCTTCGGCCACGTGGCCGAAACCGCCTGAGCGACATGACCACAGAGAACAGCACCGCCGCGAAGAAGGCGGAGAAGCTCGTTGCCGTCAAGGGCATGAACGACATCCTGCCGGCCTCCGTGCCGCGCACGGAGAAGCTGCCGGACTCGGCGCTGTGGCAATGGTTCGAGACCGCCGTGCGCGCCGTGATGGGCCGCTATGGCTACCAGTACCTGCTGACGCCCATCGTCGAGCCCACCGCGCTGTTCGTGCGCGGCCTGGGCGAGGTGACCGACATCGTGGAGAAGGAGATGTACTCCTTCGTCGATTCCATGAACGGCGACCGCCTGACGCTGCGGCCCGAAGCCACGGCGGGCATCGTGCGCGCCATGAACGAGCACAACGCGCTCTACAACGGCCCGCTGCGCCTGTGGACCGTCGGCCCCATGTTCCGCCACGAGCGGCCGCAGAAGGGGCGCTATCGGCAGTTCCACCAGCTCGACGTCGAGGCGCTCGGCTTCGCCGGCCCGGACGTCGATGCCGAGATGATCCTGATGGCGCGCGCCCTGTGGCGCGAGCTGGGGCTGGTCGAGGGCGAGCACGTGCGGCTGGAGATCAACAGCCTGGGCCAGGCCGGCGAGCGGCACGCGCATCGCGAGGCGCTGGTGCGCTATTTCCAGCAGCACGTCGCGGCGCTGGACGCCGATTCGCAGCGCCGCCTGCAGACCAACCCGCTGCGCATCCTGGACAGCAAGAACCCCGCGATGCAGCCGCTGATCGAAGGCGCGCCCAAGCTGCTGGAATTCCTGGGCGAAGAGTCGCTCGCGCACTTCGACGCGGTGCGCGCCACGCTCGACGCCGTCGGCCTGGCCTACCGCGTCAACCCGCGCCTGGTGCGCGGCATGGACTACTACAACCTCACCGTGTTCGAGTGGGTGACCGAGCAGCTCGGCTCGCAGGGCACCGTCTGCGGCGGCGGCCGCTACGACGGCCTGATCGAGCAGCTGGGCGGCAAGCCCGCGCCCGCGGTCGGCTTCGGCCTGGGCATCGAGCGGCTGCTGCTGCTGCTGCAGGAGCTGAAGCTGCCGGTGCCCGACAGCGCCCCCGACGTCTACGCCATCGTCCCGGCCGGCGTGCCGCTGCCGGCCGTGGTGGCCACGCTGGAAACCCTGCGCGGCGCCGGCCTGCGCGTGCTGCAGCATGCCGGCGGCCGCGACGGCGCGGGCAGCATGAAGTCGCAGTTCAAGCGCGCGGACGCCAGCGGCGCGCGCTTCGCGCTGGTGTTCGGCCCCGACGAATTCGCCCAGGGCATGGTCACCGTCAAGGCGCTGCGCGACGGCGCCGGGGCCCAGGAATTGCGGCCGCTTGACGCCACCGCAGCCTGGGCGGGCGCACTAAAACTACAATCCGCCGCTTGACCTGAGCAATAAATGGCACGACACCTCGATCTCGAAGAACAGGAACAGCTTGACGAGCTCAAGCATTTCTGGAACCAGTACGGCAACCTCATCACGTGGTTCCTGATCGCCGTGTTCGGCGCGTTCGCCGCCTGGAACGGCTGGCAGTTCTGGCAGCGCCGGCAGGCCGTGCAGGCCTCCGTCCTCTACGACGAGGTGGAGCGCGCGGCGGCCAGCGGCGACACCGGCCGCGTGGAGCAGGCGTTCAAGGACATCCAGGACAAGTTCGGCCGCACCTCGTACGCGCAGCAGGCGGGCCTGCTGGCGGGCCGGGTGCTGGCGCAGACCGGCAAGACCGACGCCGCCCGCTCCGCGCTCCAATGGGTGGCGGGCGAGGCCTCCGACGAAGGCTACAAGGCGCTCGCGCGCCTGCGCCTGGCGGGAATGCTGGTGGAAGCCAAGTCCTATGACGAGGCGCTCAAGCAGCTCAACACCGGCATGCCCGCCGAGTTCGAGGCGCTGGCCGCCGACCGCCGGGGCGACATCTACAACCTGCAGGGCAAGAAGGACCAGGCCAAGCTGGAGTACCTGAAGGCCTGGCAGGCGTTCAGCCCCGAGTCGGAGTACCGCGGCCTGGTCGAGGTCAAGCTCACGGCGCTGGGCGCCGAGGTGCCTGCCGCCAAGCCGACGGCGGAAAGCGCCAAGTCATGACGCGCCGCCTGAACGCGTTCGCGCTGCGCGTGGCGCTGGCAGCGGCCGTGCTGGCGCTGGCCGGCGGCTGCTCCTTCCTGCCCGCCAGCCTGGGTGGCACGGTGGAAAAGCCGAAGCCCGCCGAACTGCAGCCGAACCCGAACCTGCTGGGCGTGCGTCCGGCGTGGACGGCGAAGATCGGCGCGGTCGATTTCCCGCTGGCCGTGGCCGTCAGCGGCAACGTGGCCGCCGTGGCCGCCAGCGACGGCACCGTGGTGGGCCTGGACGCCACCACGGGACGCGAGCAGTGGCGCGGCAGCGCCGGCACGCCGCTGGCCGCGGGCGTGGGTTTCGACGGCGGAACCGCCGCCGTGGTCACCCGCCGCAACGAGGTCGTGGCCTTCGCCAGCGGCAAGGAAGTCTGGCGCCAGAAGCTGCACGCGCTGTCGTACACGCCGCCGCTGGTGGCGGGTGCCCGCGTGTTCGTGCTGGCCGCCGACCGCTCCGTCACCGCCTACGACGGCGGCACCGGCCGGCGGCTGTGGAGCCAGCAGCGCACCGGCGACCCGCTGGTGCTGCGCCAGGCCGGCGTCATCCTTCCCTTCGGCGACACCCTCGTGGTGGGGCAGGGCGGCCGGCTCGCCGGGCTCAATCCCCTCAACGGCAGCGTCCGGTGGGAAACGGCGATCGCCACCTCCCGCGGCATCAACGACGTGGAGCGCCTGGTCGACCTGGTCGGCCGCGTGAGCCGGGTGGGCGACACGGTCTGCGCGCGCGCCTTCCAGGCCGCCGTGGGCTGCGTGGACGCCGCCCGCGGCCAGCTGCTGTGGACGCAGCGCGCCGACGGCACCGATGGCGTGCACGGCGACGCAGCCAACGTCTTCGGCACCGAGCGCGACGGCAAGGTCGTCTCCTGGCGCCGCGACAACGGCCAGCGCGCCTGGACCACCGACCGCCTGCTGCACCGCGGCGTCGGCACGCCGCTGGCGCTCGGCCGCTCGGTGGTGGTCGGGGACGGCTTCGGCTTCCTGCACCTGCTGAACCGCGAGGACGGCACGCTGCTCACCCGCCTGGCCACCGACGGCTCCGCGATCGTGGGAGCGCCGGTGGCGGTCGGCAACACGCTGATCGCCGTCACCGCGAACGGCGGCGTGTTCGCCTTCCTTCCCCAGTAAAGGTCCCATGAAGCCGGTGATGGCCCTGGTCGGCCGACCCAACGTGGGGAAGTCGACGCTGTTCAACCGGCTGACCAAGTCGCGCGACGCGATCGTGGCGGACTTCGCCGGCCTCACGCGCGACCGCCACTACGGCAACGCGAAGCAGGGCCGCTACGAGTTCATCGTCATCGACACCGGCGGCTTCGAGCCGACGGCGGAGAGCGGCATCTACAAGGAGATGGCCAAGCAGACCAAGCAGGCGGTCGCCGAGGCCGACGTGGTGGTGTTCGTGGTCGACGCGCGCGGCGGCCTGTCCGCCCAGGACCACGACATCGCCGACTACCTGCGCAAGCTGGGCAAGCCGACGGTGCTGGCGGCCAACAAGGCCGAGGGCATGACCGAAGGCGCCCAGCAGGTCTCCGAGTTCTACGAGCTGGGCCTGGGCGAGGTCCACCCCATCTCCGCCTCGCACGGGCAGGGCATCCGCAGCCTGGTGGAAGCCGTGTTCGACCCGCTGAACCTGCCCGAGGACGAGGACGGCGCCGAGGAGCAGCAAAGCGGGATCATCAAGCTGGCCGTCGCCGGCCGCCCCAACGTCGGCAAGTCCACCCTGATCAACGCCTGGCTGGGCGAGGAGCGCCTGGTCGCCTTCGACCTGCCCGGCACCACCCGCGACGCGATCGCGGTGCCCTTCGAGCGCAACGGGCAGAAGTTCGAGCTGATCGACACCGCCGGCCTGCGCCGCAAGGGCAAGGTGTTCGAGGCCATCGAGAAGTTCTCGGTGGTCAAGACGCTGCAGGCGATCGAATCGGCCAACGTCGTGCTGCTGCTGCTGGACGCCACGCAGGGCGTGACCGACCAGGACGCGCACATCGCCGGCTACATCCTCGAGTCCGGCCGCGCGGTGGTGCTGGCGATCAACAAGTGGGATGCGATCGACGAGTACAACCGCGAACTCGTGCGCCGCCAGGTCGAACAGCGCCTGGCCTTCCTGAAGTTCGCCGACCTGCACTTCATCTCGGCGCAGAAGCGCCAGGGCCTCGGGCCCGTGTGGGCCTCCATCACGGCCGCCTACAAGTCCGCGATGGTCAAGATGACCACGCCGGTGCTCACCCGGCTGGTGCAGGAGGCGGTGCAGTTCCAGTCACCCAAGCGTGCCGGCATGTTCCGCCCCAAGCTGCGCTACGCGCACCAGGGCGGCATGAACCCGCCGGTGATCGTGGTCCACGGCAACTCGCTGGAACATGTGACCGATGCGTACAAGCGTTTCCTCGAGGGGCGCTTCCGCAAGGAGTTCAAGCTGGTGGGCACGCCGCTGCGCATCGAGATGCGCACTTCGAAGAACCCGTACGCGGACAAGGAATAGGCCCCGCCCGGCGGCTCGCGCGGCCGGCAAGGAATAAAGGCCAAAGGCGCTGCGGCGCCGCCTGCCGGTCTTGTTTTCCGCCCGAACGGCTGCAACTGGTCAGCCTCGGTTCGACCGCCGCAGCCGCTTGCTGTGGTAATGTGCAAGTTCCAACAACGCCGGAACACGGAGAATATCGTGAGCAACAAAGGGCAATTACTACAAGACCCCTTCCTGAACACCCTGCGCAGGGAGCACGTGCCGGTCTCGATCTACCTCGTCAACGGCATCAAGCTGCAGGGCCAGATCGAGTCCTTCGACCAGTACGTCGTCCTGCTGCGCAACACGGTGACGCAGATGGTGTACAAGCACGCGATCTCCACGATCGTCCCGGGACGCGCGGTGAACTTCTCGCCCGCCGAAACCGGGGAAGGCGCACCGACCTGACGCGCCCGAGGCCATCCGGCCCGCCCCCGCGGGCCCCGTCCCGTCGTCCCTCCTGGTTGCCGGCTTGACCGCATCCCCCGACCGCCCGGCCGCCGCCACCATCCTGGTGGGGGTGGACCTGGGACTGCCCCATTTCGACGCCGAACTCGAGGAGCTGGGCCTGCTGGCCCAGACCGCCGGGATGGATCCGGTCGCCCGGGTCACGGCCAAGCGCAAGGCCCCGGATGCCGCGCTCTTCGTCGGGCGCGGCAAGGCCGACGAGATCAAGCAGCTGGCCGAGGAAACCGGCGCCAGCGAGATCCTGTTCGACCAGTCCCTGAGCCCGGCGCAGCAGCGCAACCTGGAGCGCCACATGGGGCTCCCGGTCAACGACCGCACCCTGCTGATCCTGGAGATCTTCGCCCAGCGCGCGCGCAGCCACGAGGGCAAGCTGCAGGTCGAGCTCGCGCGGCTGCAGTACCTGAGCACCCGGCTGGTGCGGCGCTGGTCGCACCTGGAGCGCCAGACCGGCGGCGCCGGCGTGCGCGGCGGCCCGGGCGAAAAGCAGATCGAACTCGACCGGCGGATGATCGCCAGCTCGATCAAGAACACGCGCGAGCGCCTCGTGAAGGTCAAGCGCCAGCGCGCCACCCAGCGGCGCCAGCGCGAGCGGCGGGAGACCTTCAGCATCTCGCTGGTGGGTTACACCAACGCCGGCAAGTCCACGCTGTTCAACGCGCTGGTCAAGGCGCGCGCCTATGCGGCCGACCAGCTGTTCGCCACCCTGGACACCACCACCCGCCAGCTTTACCTGCAGGACAGCGAGGGCACCAGCGGCACCACCGGGCGCTCGGTCTCGCTGTCGGACACGGTCGGCTTCATCCGCGACCTGCCGCACGGGCTGATCGACGCCTTCCAGGCCACGCTGCAGGAGGCGGCCGATGCCGACCTGCTGCTGCACGTGGTGGACGCCGCCAACCCGCACCACCTGGAGCAGATCGGCGAGGTGCAGCGCGTGCTGCACGAGATCGGCGCCGGCCAGGTCCCGCAGCTGCTCGTGTTCAACAAGACCGACGCCCTGGACCCGACACAGCGCCCCCGCAACCTGGTGGACACCTTCGAGCTGGAGGGCGCGCAGCTGCCGCGCGTGTTCGTCAGCAGCCGCACGGGCGACGGCCTTCCCGAGCTGCGCCGTGAACTCGTGCGCATCGTTTCGGCCGCGCGCGAGGCGGCCAGTGAAACTCCTGGCTCATCCTGACGTCAGACTGTTTGGGCACAATGCGGATGCCGACCACCGAAAGAGAAAACGAACGCATGAACTTTTCCTTCCCCAGCCTGACCTTTGCAGGGCTGAGAGGCCGCATCCGCGGGATGTTCAACCTGAACGATCCCCGCTGGGGGCGCGGCGGCGAAGACAAGAACGACGGCCAGCGCAACAACGACGGCAAGGGCCCCAACCAGGGCCCGCCCGACCTGGACGAGCTGTGGCGTGACTTCAACCGCAAGCTCGGCGGCCTGTTCGGCGGCCGGCGCGGCGGCGGGGGCAACGGCGGCGGCTTCGGCGGCGGCGGCGGCGGCAACTTCCAGCCCGACCTCAAGAGCGCCGGCGTCGGCGCCGGGCTGATCGCCGTCGTGGTGGTCGTCATCTGGATGGGCACCGGCATCTTCATCGTGCAGGAAGGCCAGCAGGCGGTCATCACGCGCTTCGGCAAGTACAGCGCCACCGTCGGCGCCGGCTTCAACTGGCGCCTGCCGTACCCGATCGAGCGCCACGACACGCTGAACGTGACCCAGATCCGCTCGGTGGACGTCGGCCGCGACAACGTGATCCGCGCCACCGGCCTGAAGGAATCGGCGATGCTCACGGAAGACGAGAACATCGTCGAGATCAAGTTCGCCGTGCAGTACCGCCTGAACGACGCGCGCGCCTGGCTGTTCGAGAGCAAGAACCCGCAGGAAGCCGTGGTGCAGGCCGCCGAGACCGCCGTGCGCGAGGTGGTGGGCAAGATGCGCATGGACACCGCGCTGGCCGAGGAGCGCGACCAGATCGGCCCGCGCGTGCGCGTGCTGATGCAGCAGATCCTGGACCGCTACAAGATCGGCGCCGAAGTCGTCGGCATCAACCTGCAGCAAGGCGGCGTGCGCCCGCCCGAGCAGGTGCAGGCGGCCTTCGACGACGTGCTGCGCGCCGCGCAGGAACGCGAGCGGGCCAAGAACGAGGCCCAGGCCTACGCCAACGACGTGATCCCCCGCGCGGTCGGCGCGGCCTCGCGGCTGGCGCAGGAGGCCGAAGGCTACAAGGCGCGGATCGTCGCGCAGGCCCAGGGCGACGGGCAGCGCTTCAAGCTGCTGCTCACCGAATACCAGCGCGCGCCGCAGGTCACGCGCGACCGCCTCTATCTCGAAAGCATGCAGCAGATCTACAGCAACGTGACCAAGGTGATGGTGGAGTCCCGGCAGGGCGGCGGCAACATGCTGTTCCTGCCGCTGGACCGCATCCTGCAGCAGGTGTCCGCCGGCGGCGTCGCCGCCCCGCAGGACACGCCCCCGCCGTCGCAGGTGCCCTCCAGCACGGCCCCGCCCGCCACGTCCTCGCCGACCGACGCCCGCGCCCGCGAGAACGCCCGTGGCCGCGAGAGGGAGACACGCTGATGAACCGGATCGGATTGATCGTCACCTCGCTGCTGGTCGCCCTGGCGCTCCTCAGCTCCATGCTGTTCGTGGTGGACCAGCGCCAGTTCGGCGTGGTCTACGCCCTGGGCCAGGTCAAGGAAGTGATCAGCGAGCCCGGCCTGAAGTTCAAGCTGCCGCCGCCGCTGCAGAACGTGAGCTACATCGACAAGCGCCTGCTGACGCTGGACAGCGTCGACACCGAGCCCATGCTCACGCTGGAAAAGCAGCGCGTGGTGATCGACTGGTACGTGCGCTGGCGCATCACCGACCCGCTGGCCTACATCCGCAACGTCGGCCTCGACGAGGCCGCCGGCGCCAACCAGCTCAATCGGGTGGTGCGCAACATCTTCCAGGAAGAAATCAACCGCCGCACCGTGCGCGAAATCCTGTCTTCCCGTCGCGAACAGCTGATGCAGGACGTGCGGCGCGAGGTGCAGGACACGGTGAAGGGCGCCAAGCCATGGGGCATCGACATCATCGACGTGCGCATCACGCGCGCCGACTACGTCGACGCGATCACCGAGTCGGTCTACCGCCGCATGGAAGCCGAGCGCAAGCGCGTGGCCAACGAGCTGCGTTCCACCGGCGCGGCAGAGGGCGAGAAGATCCGAGCCGACGCCGATCGCCAGCGCGAGGTGACCGTGGCCAACGCCTACCGGGATGCGCAGAAGATCAAGGGCGAGGGCGACGCGCAGGCCGCGTCCGTCTACGCCGAGGCCTTCGGCCGCGACCCGCAGTTCGCGCAGTTCTACCGCAGCCTGGAAGCGTACAAGGCGAGCTTCAGCAAGAAGAGCGACGTGCTGGTGGTCGACCCGGCCGGCACCGAGTTCTTCCGCACCTTCCGCGGCGGCATGTCGGGCGGCGGCGGGGGTGGCGCGGCACCGGCGGCGTCCGGCACCCGCCGGTAAGCGGCCTTGGACTCCGACGTCCTGTGGGCGGCGCTGGCGCTGGTGCTGGTGTTCGAGGGGCTGTTCCCCTTCCTGTCGCCGGGCGGCTGGCGCAGCACCTTCATGCGCCTGACGCAGCTGAAGGACGGGCAGCTGCGGTTCTTCGGGCTCACCAGCATCCTGCTGGGGCTGGTGACGCTCTGGTTCGTGAGCTGAACTCGCGACTCGGCGCTCCGCGTTCGTAAGCTGAAGTCGCGGTTCGGCGCTCCGCGCGCTCACCACGACCTACGGGACGCGCCGTCGCTCCCGGCAGGTCGTGGTGAGCGCGAAGCCGAACCGCGACACCCCCGCAGGTCAGCCGTAAGGCGCAGGCCGGTACAATCCCCGTTTTAACAGCCCCCCTGTTCCCCATGTCCGCCTGGGTCCTGCCGGATCACATCGCCGATGTGTTGCCTTCCGAGGCCCGGCACATCGAAGAACTGCGCCGCGAACTGCTCGATACGGCCCGTGGCTACGGCTACGAGCTGGTGATGCCGCCCTTGCTGGAGCACCTGGAGTCGCTGCTCACGGGGACCGGCGAGGCGCTCGACCTGCAGACCTTCAAGCTGGTCGACCAGCTCTCCGGCCGCATGCTGGGCCTGCGCGCGGACACCACCCCGCAGGTGGCCCGCATCGACGCCCACCTGCTCAATCGCCAGGGCGTCACCCGCCTGTGCTACTGCGGCCCCGTGCTGCACACGCGCCCCGACCGCCCGCACGCCACCCGCGAGCCGCTGCAGTTCGGCGCCGAGATCTACGGCCATGCCGGGCTGGAAGCCGACCTCGAGGCGCTGCTGCTGGTGCTGGACTGCCTGAAGGCGACCAAGGTCGATCCGCTCACCGTGGACATGGCCGACGCGCGCATCGTGCGCTCGCTCCTGTCCGGCACCGGCGTCGCCGGCGAACGGCTGGCGCAGGTGCATGCCGCCCTGGCGACCAAGGACGCGACCGAGCTGTCCGCGCTGACCCGCGACTTCCCCAAGCCCGCGCGCGAGGCGCTGCTGGCCCTGATCGGCCTCTACGGCGACGCCAAGGTGCTCGCCGAGGCGGGCCGGGTGCTGCCCGCCACCCCGCTGGTCCGGCAGGCGCTGGAGCACCTGCAATGGCTTTCGCGCCACGTGGACGGCGCCCGCATCCGCTTCGACCTGGCCGACCTGCGCGGCTACGCCTACTACAGCGGCGTGCGCTTCGGCATCTACACGCCGGGCGCAAGCGACGCGCTGGTGCGCGGCGGCCGCTACGACGAGGTCGGCGCCGTGTTCGGCCGCAACCGGCCCGCCGTCGGCTTCAGCCTGGACGTGCGCGAACTGGTGGGCGTGGCGGCCAGGCGCCAGCTCAAGGCCGCCATCCGCGCGCCCTGGCTGGACACCGGCGCCGACGCCGCCGAGCTGCGCTCCGCGATCGCGGCGCTGCGGCGCGGCGGCGAGACGGTCGTGTGCGTGCTGCCCGGCCACGAGAGCGAAGTGGACGAATTCCACTGCGACCGCGAGCTGGCGCGCGACGCCGCCGGCGGCTGGGCCGTGCGCGCCCTCTGATCCCCCGATTCACCTTTTCCGCGAAGAGCAAGTCATGACGAAGACGAAGGGCCGCAATGTGGTCGTGGTCGGCACCCAGTGGGGCGACGAAGGCAAGGGCAAGCTGGTCGACTGGCTGACCGAGATGGCGCAGGGCGTGGTCCGCTTCCAGGGCGGCCACAACGCCGGCCACACGCTGGTGATCAACGGCGTGAAGACCGCGCTGCACCTGATCCCCAGCGGCATCATGCGGCCCGGCGTGAAGTGCTACATCGGCAACGGCGTGGTGCTGTCGGCGGCCAAGCTGCTGGAAGAGATCGAGGGGCTGGAGAAGGCCGGCGTGGAAGTCAGGTCGCGGCTGCGCATCAGCGAGGCCTGCCCGCTGATCCTGCCCTTCCACGCCGCGCTGGACATCGCGCGCGAGACGCGGCGCGAGGAGGGCGGCACCGAGAAGATCGGCACCACCGGCCGCGGCATCGGCCCGGCCTACGAGGACAAGATCGCCCGCCGCGCGCTGCGCGTGCAGGACCTGAAGCACCCGGCGCGCTTCGCCGAGAAGCTCAAGGAACTGCTGGACCTGCACAACTTCGTGCTGACGCAGTACCTGAAGGCCCAGCCGCTGGACTACCAGCAGGTGCTGGACGAGGCGCTGCGCCACGGCGAGATCCTGCGCCCCATGATGGCCGACGTCTCGCGCGAGCTCAACGAGGCCCACATCCACGGCGACAACCTGCTGTTCGAAGGCGCGCAGGGCACGCTGCTGGACGTGGACCACGGCACCTATCCCTACGTCACCTCCAGCAACTGCGTGGCCGGCAATGCGTCGGCCGGTGCCGGCGTCGGCCCGGGCATGCTGCACTACATCCTGGGCATCACCAAGGCCTATTGCACGCGCGTCGGCGGCGGCCCGTTCCCCACCGAACTCGACTGGCAGACGCCCGGCACGGTGGGTTACCACCTGTCCACCGTCGGCGCGGAAAAGGGCGTGACCACGGGGCGTTCCCGCCGCTGCGGCTGGTTCGACGCCGCGCTCCTGAAGCGCAGCGCGCAGGTCAACGGCCTCACGGGCCTGTGCATCACCAAGCTGGACGTGCTCGACGGCCTGAAGGAGCTGCTGCTGTGCACCGGCTACGAGCTCGACGGCGAGTACACCGACATCCTGCCGCTGGGCGCCGACGAGATCTCCCGCTGCAAGCCGGTGTACGAGACCATGCCCGGCTGGAGCGACTCCACCGTGGGCGTGACCGACTACGACAAGCTGCCGGTGAACGCGCGCCTGTACCTGCAGCGCATCGAGCAGGTGACCGGCGTGCCGGTCGATATCATCTCGACCAGCCCCGATCGCGACCACACGATCATGATGCGCCACCCCTACCTGGCCTGAAACAGAGGAAGCACGGAATGTTGACGGAAGACGGCAAGCACCTGTACGTGAGCTACGACGAGTACCACAACCTCTGCGAGAAGCTGGCGATCAAGATCCACCAGTCCGGCTGGGAGTTCGACACCATCCTGTGCCTGGCGCGCGGCGGCATGCGCCCCGGGGACATCCTCTCGCGCATCTTCGACAAGCCGCTGGCGATCATGTCGACCAGCTCCTACCGGGCCGAGGCCGGCACGGTGCAGGGCCACCTGGACATCGCCCACTACATCACCACCCCCAAGGGCGAGATCGCCGGCAAGGTGCTGCTGGTGGACGACCTGGCCGACTCGGGCCTGACGCTGCACAAGGTGGTGGACATGCTGCGCAGCAAGTACACCAAGGTGACCGAGCTGCGCACCGCGGTGCTGTGGACCAAGGGCCTCAGCAAGTTCACGCCGGACTACTCGGTGGAGTTCCTGCCGACGAATCCGTGGATCCACCAGCCGTTCGAGAGCTACGACAGCATGCGGCCGGAGAAGCTGCTGGAGAAGTGGAAGGTGTGATCCTTCACCGCATGCCGTTCCGGGCGGTCCCCGTGCCGCTGCGCGGTAGCATCCGGGCATGAGCAAGCCGGTCACCGACCTCATCCACCACCCCTACCAGCCCCCCGCGGGCTTCACCGCGCCGCAACCCGGGGTCTTCAAGGCCTCCACCGTCATCTTCCCCAGCGTCGCCGCCATGCGCGCGCGCGACTGGAAGCACAAGAACGGCTACACCTACGGCCTGCACGGCACGCCCACCACCTTCCTGCTGGAGGAGCGCATCGCCGCGCTGGAAGGCGGGCGGCACTGCATCCTGGTGCCCAGCGGGCTGGCGGCCATCGCCAACGTCGGCATGGCGCTGCTGAAGGCGGGCGACGAGGTGCTGTTGCCCGACAACGTCTACGGCCCGAACCGCGCCCTGGCGGACGGCGAATTCGCCGCCTGGGGTATCACGCACCAGCTCTACGATCCGCTGAAGCCGCAGGACCTGGAAGCCCGCATCGGCCCGAAGACCAGGCTCGTGTGGCTGGAGGCGCCCGGTTCGGTGACGATGGAGTTTCCCGACCTGCCGGCGCTGGTGCGCATCTGCCGCGCCAGGGGCGTGACCTGCGCGCTGGACAACACCTGGGGCGCGGGCCTCGCGTTCCGGGCCTTCGACCTCGTCCCCGGCGAAACGCTCGGCGCCGACATCTCGGTGCACGCCCTCACCAAGTACCCGAGCGGCGGCGGCGACGTGCTCATGGGAAGCATCGTCACGCGCGACGAGAAGCTGCACCAGCGCATCAAGCTCACGCACATGCGCCTGGGCTGGGGCGTGGGCGGCAACGACGCCGAAGCGGTGCTGCGATCGCTGCCCAGCATGGCGCTGCGGTACCGCGCCCATGACGAGGCGGCCCGCACGCTGGCGCGCTGGCTGGCTGCGCGCGACGAAGTCGTGCAGGTGCTGCACCCCGCGCTGCCCGGCTCGCCGGGGCATGCCCACTGGCAGGCCTTGTGCGGCGCGGACGGCCTGGCCGCCGGCCTGTTCTCCATCGTCTTCGACGAGCGCTTCACGACGCCGCAGGTCGACGCCTTCTGCGATGCGCTGCAGCTGTTCAAGCTCGGCTACTCCTGGGGCGGGCCGGTCAGCCTGGTGGTGCCCTACGACATCCCGGCGATGCGCAGCGCGCAGCTGGGGACCTGGAAACACAAGGGCGTGCTGGTGCGTTTTTCCGTCGGGCTGGAAGACGTGGCGGACCTGCAGGCGGATCTCGCCCGGGCGCTCGAGGCCTTGCACCGCCCCGGGTGATCCCGGATGGGCCGTGCGTGCGCGCGCGGCTACCCTGAGGCAGGAGGACTCTTGCCGCATGGACCACCCGGTCGCCGAATCGCCCGATCCCGCCGCGAAGCCCGCGCCCGCGAAGCCGCAGGTGCGCAGGATCACGCCCGGGGCGCCGCTGCGCTGGCTGGCGCGCGGCGCGCGCGACCTGGTGGCCACGCCCGGCATCGCGGCGTTCTACGGCATTGCCTTCTGGGCCATGGCTGCCGCGCTCGGCGCGGTCTTCCGCAACAAGCCCGAATACACGATGACCCTCGTCTCGGGCTGCCTGCTGGTGGGGCCCTTCCTGGCGATGGGCCTGTACGAGGCCAGCCGGCGACGGGAGCAGGGCATCGCGGCCAGCCTGTCGGAGTCGCTGACCTGCTGGGACCGCCACCTGGGCAGCATGGGGTTGCTGGTGCTGGTCCTCACGGTGCTGGAACTGCTGTGGGGCCGCGCCTCGCTGGTCGTGTTCGCGGTGTTCTTCGACACCGGCATGCCGTCGACCGCGAGCGTGCTGGACGCCGTGTTCAACCCGCGCAACTGGCAGTTCCTGGCGGTGTACGTGCTCGTCGGCGGCGTGTTCGCGGGCCTGGTGTTCTGCACCACGGTGGTGGCCATCCCGATGATCCTGGACCGCGACACCGATGCCGTGACCGCCGCGCTCACCAGCTTCCGCGTGGTGCTGGAAAACACGCCGGCGATGCTGTTCTGGGGCGCGCTGGTGGTGGCGCTGACGCTGCTGGCGCTGTGGCCGTGGGCGCTGGGGGTGCTGGCGGTGGGGCCGTGGCTGGGGCATGCGACCTGGCATGCGTATCGGGATGCGGTGGGGTGGGATGCGTGATGGGTGTCGCGGTTCGGGCTGCGCCGCTCACCACGACCTACGGGTGAACGCTGGGATGCGCTAGGTGTAGGTCGTGGTGAGCGGCGCA
>JALHLO010000077.1 GCA_022844525.1 Ramlibacter sp. | reverse complement strand
GCCTGCGAAGCGCGAGCATCGAGGTGCTGAAGGTCGTCACCGCCTTCACGGTGGCGCACTCCATCACCCTCAGCCTCGCGGTGCTGGGCTTCGTCAGCCTGCCTTCGCGGCTGGTGGAATCGGTGATCGCCGCCTCGGTGGTGCTCGCCGCCCTGAACAACCTGCGCGGCACCGTGGACCGGCGGCGCTGGGTGATGGCCTTCGCGTTCGGGCTGGTGCACGGCTTCGGTTTCGCTTCCGTGCTGGCCGACCTCGGGCTGCCGCAAGGTGCCCTGGCGCTGGCGCTGGTGGGCTTCAACGTCGGCGTGGAGTTGGGCCAGCTGGCCATCGTCGCCGTCTTCCTGCCGGCGGCCTTCGCGCTGCGCGCCACCGGCTTCTACCGCATCGGCGTGCTGCGCTTCGGCTCGCTGGCGGTGGCGGCGCTGGCCGGCTGGTGGTTCATCCAGCGCGCCTTCGACCTGGCCCCGGCCTGATATCGTCGTTCCCGCGCAGCGGAGACCCCATGCTCGACCTCCTCGTCACCAACGCCACCCTCCCCGACGGCCGCACCGGCATGTCCGTCGCCGTCCAATCGGGCCGCATCACCGAGGTCACTCCCGCCCTCACCGCCCCCGCCCGCGACACCGTCGACGCCGCCGGCCAGCTCCTCACCCCACCCTTCTGCGACCCGCACTTCCACATGGACGCGACGCTCAGCTACGGCCTGCCGCGGGTCAACGAAAGCGGCACGCTGCTGGAAGGCATCGCGCTGTGGGGCGAGCTCAAGCCGCTGCTGAAGGCCGAGGACATGATCGAGCGCGCCCTGGCCTATTGCGACTGGGCGGTCGCGCGCGGCCTGCTGGCCATCCGCAGCCACGTGGACACGAGCGACCCTTCCATGCTGCCGGTGCAGGCGATGCTGGAGGTGAAGAAGCGCGTCTCCCCCTACCTCGACCTGCAGCTGGTGGCCTTCCCGCAGGACGGCGTGCTGCGCACCCGCGGCGGCGTCGACAACCTCAAGCGCGCGCTGGACCTGGGCGTGGACATCGTCGGCGGCATCCCGCACTTCGAGCGCACCATGGGCGAAGGCGCGGCCAGCGTGAAGCTGCTGTGCGAGCTCGCCGCCGAGCGCGGCAAGCTGGTCGACATGCACTGCGACGAGACCGACGATCCGCTGTCGCGCCACATCGAGACGCTGGCCTTCGAGACGCAGCGCCTGGGCCTGCAGGGACGCGTGAACGGCTCGCACTGCACGTCCATGCACAGCATGGACAACTACTACGTGAGCAAGCTGATCCCGCTGATCGCGGAAAGCGGCGTGAGCGTGGTGGCCAACCCGCTGATCAACATCACGCTGCAGGGGCGGCACGACACCTATCCCAAGCGCCGCGGCATGACGCGCGTGCCCGAGCTCATGGCCGCCGGCGTGAACGTGGCCTTCGGGCACGACTGCGTGATGGACCCGTGGTACGGCATGGGCTCGGGCGACATGCTGGAGGTGGCGCACATGGGGCTGCACGTGGCGCAGATGACGAGCCAGAAGGGGATCAGGGCCTGCTTCGACGCGGTGACGGGGAATGCGGCGAAGGTGATGCACCTGGAGGGGTACGGGATCGAGGCGGGGTGCGATGCGAGCTTCGTGCTGCTGCAGGCAAAGGATGTGGTCGAGGCGATTCGGCTGCGGGCGAATCGGTTGAAAGTGTGGCGGAAGAGGGAGTTGGTGGCGCAGACGCCGGAGGTGGCGGCGGAACTCCAGGTCGCGGGCCGTCCTGCGCGGGTGACCTTCGCCCCCTGACCTGTCTTGCTCCCTCTCCCTCTGGGAGAGGGCGGAGGTGAGGGCAAGCGGCGCATGCACTTCCAGCAGCGTCGATGATCTATGGCTTCGTGCGCCAGTCCGGCGGCCAGGTGCGTAAACCGCCGCACCAGGCAAACAGGCAATGGATGCTTCGCAAGCATCAACGCAAGCGAACTTAGCCCAGGGTGACCCCAGCAACCTGGTTGTCAAACAGCCTACTTAGCACTGCAAGAGATCTCTCCGTCATCGTCTGAGTAAAGAGGACCGCGAGACGGCGCTTCGGTCTGGACAAGCTTACGTAGAAGAGATTTCTAGCCCGATTGAAGCCCTTAAGGTGTGCGGCGGTAGGCTTTGCTCCAGGGGCCATGTAATCCAACATGCGCGGCCAGTTGTAGTGGTTCCAGCCACCACCCAACACCACAAGGACGTTCTCAAACTCCGCCCCCTTGACACTATGTTGCGTAGCGAAAGGCGTGAATCCATCGACAAACTGCACGAGATGCACGACTTCTTGGTACTTCACGTCCCGCAGACGGCGATGGCGATCCGCCGAAGGCTTCTCCGGCTCACCCGCACCAGGGTCAAAAGCTGCCATCTCTTCCTCGCGGCGCATGACGTTGTCTGGTACGCGCGGGCGTCGCGTTTTCTTGAGAAGGTCCAGTACCGCTCCCACTGTGCCGGTCTCGCGAAGGGTGTCGAGGGACTGCATGTCAACAGCCCAACCTTGCTTCTCCGATGGGTTTCGCAAAGTGCCCGCTCGACCCAGCACATCAAACATCTGCCCGTACTTCTTAGCTTTGTACGCGGCGCACGTGGGCTCAACGACCCTTCCAAGAAATTCGAGAGTCGCGTCATCGAGCTTGGATATCGCGTCTTGGTGAGCCTTGAAGATTTCGACGATTGAGGGGTAGCCCTGCTCGGCCGCCAAGGCAGAGTGCGTGAGCATCAAGACCTTCGTGATCTTCGGAGAGAAGTCCCACCCTTCGCCTTCCAACTGCTTGCGGAGCGCTGCCACATAGGCGCGCGTGATATCACACGGCGTGTCTAGCTTCGAGTGGGCAGTGTCTGTCCGCTCACCCGTGTAGCTATTGGCATGGAAAGCACGCGCCTCCCCTTGGGCAGTTTCGTCGTCCACGACCTGGGGCAATGCCGGCCGCAGGCGGTTGAGCACATCAACCACTGCGGGAACTGACCGGAAATTTGATCCTTTATCGATCCCCTGAACATTCGGCAGCGCCGCCAAGTCGAAGTCATCGCGGTAAATCGTTTGCCAGTGATCGCCAAACAACCCGATCAGTGGTCCCGTCTTGGGCTCAAGGAAGTGCATTGCCAATGCGCCCATAAACTCCTTGTTCGTGTCTTGGTATTCGTCAATGAAGACCACTGGGTAAGACGCGGTGAAGATCTGCCGGAACTTCGGCATCGCCAACAGCCGCGACATCAAGTCAGGAATGTCGTCGTGATGGAGAGTAATGCGATCATCGTGAATGCCAAAGAAGCCAAGGTCGTACTCAATTCTCCGCGCACCAACCCCGCCCGCCTCTGCAAGCTTATCGGCATGTCTCTCAAGCTTACCGACTTCGGTCCTAAGCACGGATTGAAACTGCCTTATGCACCCCCAACAGAACGCATGAATGGTTTCAACCAGCACGGCCGGATGTTCATCGATGTCGCGAGAAATCTCCCTTTTTGCGACGTTTGTATAGGTGATACATGCAACCTTCTGTCCGCGCCGCATGTAGTTGGCGCCACGCTCCGCAATCAAGCGCTGTAGTGCTAAAACTAGGGAGTAGGTCTTTCCCGCCCCAGCGCCAGCTTCTAGGCGAAAGCACTGCTGCTGGTCGATGCATCGATTGACCAACGCCTGGGCCTTACTCGCCGCCTCGACGGCAGGACTCAGTGCTTTAGTTGCCATCGGCACCGGCTCCGGCTCCGTCCTGAGGAAGCGCGGTCGGCGAGAGAGATGCAGAATCTGCCAACCAAACAAGGCCTTCTTTGATATACGCAGGCACCTTCCACGGTTTGTCGGAAAGACCGTACTTCAAAGCTGTCTCCACCTTTCCCATGTCTGCGGCAATGTCGAAAGAGAGGTCCCCCCAATGGTCACCCTCCTTCAGATCAAAGAGCGTTGGATTCGCGAGAACGAAGGCATCCTCATACGTTCGCGCACAGAACTCCAACTTTTCCTCGTGAATCTGGTAGGCGACTCGCCTGTAGCTTTGAATCTTGTCTGCTGCTGTCTTGCCCTTCAGTACCTCTAGAGTAAGCGCCTCCCCGTCCTTGACCTTGAACCATTCACGAAGAGTCGTATTCAAAGAGCGTTCGCCTTGTGAGTACGGGCATTTAACGTATCGACCTTTGTCGCCCATCTTCACTGAATCTAGATCTGTGATGATTAGAGTTCGTAGCTCCAAGAAATCGAGCAGAGGGGAGAAGATCTTTGCATTCGCGCCATCGACTTCTACTGTGGACACATACTGCCGCGATAGCTTCTTGGTGTCGTCTAGTGCCTCGTCAATCAACTGGAAGATTCGAGGCATCAAGAGGCGTTCGGTCGGGCCTTCAATCAGTATCGCCTTGTCTGCAAAATACAAGTCGCACTTTGTCAACGTCATGTAGCGATGCAAAAAGCTTCTATCAGGCTCACCGATCTTGTCGGCGCCTTTGCGAAAATCCTTGATAACTGTATGTCGCGCATCTCCGTTGGCAGAAGGTTTGGTGAGAAAATAGCGCACTGCGTCAAACGGGGCTGCGTTGGCAATGTGAGAGGAATGCGTGGTGACGACGAATTGAACGGGCCACTCTTGGTCTTTGTACTCGGCCGAAAAAGCTTGAACCGCGGCAGTCAGCTGCTTTATGAAAACCTCTTGCATCTGCGGATGCAAGTGCGCTTCCGGCTCCTCAATAAAGATTAGATGCACCGCGGGCAGTGTGGGGTTAGTACGGAATGACTTGTGAAAGCTGAGAAGCTGAAGAAGGATGTAGATCAGGTTGCGCGGCCCAAGGCCGTTATATCCTTCAGGCAAATGCACACCGTGCGCGCCTGTGTAAAACACCTTGGTGTGTTCGCTGAGAAGACTGACAACATTGAGCGCTGTCTCGGTCCTTAAGTCCGGGTCGTTAAGGCCGGGATACCCGAAGCTCTTGATCTTCGGTAGCAACGCGGTCAGCTTCTCGTTGAACCCCGCGTGAATGTTCTGCTCGATGTCCGAGACGGCTGCCTTCAGTTCGGCGGCAATCGCTTGGTCAGCGGTCGTTGCTGCTGCACTCGTAGCCGTCGTGAACAGTGCTTCAAGCAGCTTTCCAAGGACATTCGGCTCGCCACGCTTATGTTGATCGAGTGCCCGCTGTGCGGCTACAAGCCCAAACTGGAGAAGCTTTCCTAGCTGCTTCAGTTCAATCGCACGCTCGTTGGTCGCATCGTTAGGATCGATTGCCTTAACGTGGTACTCATATGCCTTCGGGATGACCTCTTTGAGATTCTTGAAGAGTTGCGCGGCGTCGTTGGGTCCGGCTTCAGGCATCGGAGAATCAAGCAGCAATGCCAACGCCGTTACTGCAGGACGGTATTCGAGGCGGACCGTCGCGGACTTGCATGCGGGATCGAGGTCGATCACAAAGGGAGCGAGCGCGCCCAACTCCTTTACCGCAGGGTCGTAGGAAATGCTGATGGTCGCCGCGATAACTGGAAGGGCGGCCAGTACTTCCTTATCCTCTTTTCCTTCGACGCGTAGTTGCTTGGCAGCAAGAAAGTCGTTCCGCCTGGCTGCGGAGAAATCCTCAAGTCGCAGCTTCCTAGGGTCGTCACCAAGAACGTGCGCGAAGAACTCGGTGATTGACGTCTTGCCGCTGTTGTTTCGACCAACAATCAGTGTCGTCGTCCGCTCAAACGTCATTTCAGCGCTCTCTAGTAGCCTGAAGTTTTCGATGGCGATCTTTTCAATGCGCATGTCCCCTCCTGGCCTTAATAGGCACTTTCGCCGAACCGCTCGCGTGCGGCGTCCTTGATGGCGTCCGGCTGCCAGTGCTTCAGGAGCCGTAGGCCGCGGCGGGGGCTAACAATGACAAACGCGGGCGTATCCGATGGGGCCTAGCAGGAACGTCGCATCAGAGCGAGTTGTCGTCGTCGAGCTCTTGCTCGGACGTTCCGCAGCCCGCCTTCCCCGGAAGCGTTTGGGCAACGCACGAGACCAGGGACCGGAATCATTGTGGCCACATGTTCTTTCCGAGCACCCCCTGAAGCGGGATGATGGGTGATAGAACAAGTTGTGACAAGCCACTCCGATGAGAGACAGTTGCTTCATCACGATTCCTAGATGTAGATCAACGACCCGCAGAGTGACGCCCTCGCGCTATGCCACCCGGTAGTGGCCCCAACCCGCGACCCCATTAGCACCAACGCGTTAACTGCAACACCGGTCTTCCTCAATACAACCATCCCCGTCGGCACCCGCGAATCCCTTCGCGCCCGACCCCCGGAACCGGAGAGGAAGCCATGTCGGACCTGAACATCAAGTCGCTGCGCGAACTGCTTGCGAACAAGCGTGCCACCTGGACGATCGCCAAGGACGTCGCGGACACCACCACGCTCGGCGAGCTGGGCCGGCGCTACAAGCTCGGCTCGCTGCCCGTGCCGCAGCACATGCCCGTCACGCGCATGCCGCGCATCCGCAAGCCGCTGGACGCGCCTGTCGTGCCCGCGCAGCCCGAAGTGAAGCGGCTGCTGCGCCGTGGCAGCGTCAGTGGCGGGGCCCTGCCCCGCTCATGGGACTGGCGCAACGTGAACGGCCAGAACTACGTGAGCGCGGTGCGCGACCAGGGCGGCTGCGGCTCCTGCGTGTCCTTCGGCGTCACCGCCGCCGTGGAGGCGCACTACCGCATCGACACCAACCAGCCCACCGCCGCGGCCAACCTGTCCGAGGCCAGCCTGTTCTTCGTGGCCAACCGGCAGTGCAACTTCGGCGACCCCAACTATGGCTGGTGGGTGCCCAGCGGGCTCGATGCCGCGATGAACGAAGGCCTGTGCTTCGAGGCGCAGTACCCCTACATTCCCGTGAACCAGGCGGCCGACATCCCCGAAGGAACGGCGCGCACGATCAAGGTCCGCGGCTACGACTCCAGCACCAGCACCACGCAGATGAAGCGCTGGCTGGTCGAGGAGGGGCCGCTGGTGACGGCCTTCACCGTGTTCGACGACTTCTTCGCCTTCTTCAACGGCGGCACCGGCGTGTACCAGCACCTCACCGGCAACGTGGCCGGCGGGCACGCGGTCTGCGTGGTCGGCTACGACGACGGGCAGAACGCCTGGATCTGCAAGAACAGCTGGGGCAGTTCCGCCACGCACGGCGACGGCTGCTTCCTCATCGGCTACGGCCAGTGCGGCATCGACGCGCGCATGTACGTGCCGCAGGATCCCGTGGACACCTATACCGTCGACGAGATCCCCTACGACCCCTGCCGCCTGGTGGTGGTGGACCGGGGCGCGCTGGGCTGGATGCTGACCGACGGGCGCATGTCGATGCGCCTGTTCGACAACGCCGAAGACGCGCGCAACGGCCTGCGCGTGGCGCGGCGCCACAACCGGCAGGGCTTCGTCGGGCGCGACAACCCCCGCAGCAACCGCATGGACTACATCCTGGAATATTGGGCCGGCAACAGCGGGCTGCCGCGGGAGCCGCTGACGCGCACCGACGGTATTCCCTACCAGCCGGCGAACGTGAAGGCGCTGGACATCGACGCGCAGGGCTGGCGCATCCACGAGGGCGACCACTGGATGCTGGTCGCCCACGACATGAACGACGCGCTGGCCATGCTGCAGGTGGCGGAGCGCCACTCGCGCATCTGCTTCATCGGCCGCAACAACCAGCGGCCGAATCGCAGGAACTACATCATGACGTACTTCGAGTGACGCGCGCGGCGGGGTCGCCGCCGCGCGCGCCGAAGCCCGTGCGCTGAACGATCAGCGTGACGGCGCCGGCACGACGACGATGTTGTCGCCGGTGCGGCCCCGCTGGCCGGTGGCGCCGGTGTCGCCGGTGCTGCCCGTGCTGCCGGTCAGGCCAGGGGCGCCGGTGTCACCCGTCAGGCCGGTGCTGCCGGTACTGCCGGTGCTGCCCGTACTTCCGGTGCTGCCGGTGTTGCCGGTGTTGCCGGTGTTGCCCATGCTACCGGTCGCCCCGGTGGCGCCGGTGGCGCCTGCAGGGCCGGCCGGGCCGGGCACCGCGATCACGGTGGTCGTCGGGGCGGGCGCCTCCACGACGGGGGCCGGTGCCGGGGTGACGACGACGTCGCGGCCGCAGGCCGCCAGGGTCACGGCCATCACGGCCATCGAGAGAGCTGCTGCGTATTTCATCGGGATCCCGTTCGATTGCAAACGCCGCCCCATTGCGCAGGAATTGCGAGGGTGCGAAGTTCATGGCACAGGCTACCCCGCATGGGGACCCGCGCTCTGTACGGTGGCGGACCCATGGACCCTTCTGGCGACATCCGCCTACAGCAGCGGCCTCCGCTACTGCCGTTCCCAGTCGTCCAGGTGCGCGAGCAGGTCGTCGATCGCGATCACCTCGCGCCGCCTGTCCTCGCGCTCGAACACGATCCCCGACCAGCCGCTCATGCCCACCGGGCGCAGGCGCCGGCCGTCCAGGCGCAGGTGCCGGCCCGAGACCGCGCGCATCACCACGCGCTCGTAGCGCGAGCGGGCCAGCTGCGCCGGCGGGGCCAGCCCATCCCAGACACAGAGCTTGCCCACGTCCTCGTAAGCCGCAGGGCGGTCGTCCAGCTCCAGGAGCGACGGACTGCGTCGGCGCAGGACGGCGCCGATCAGCCGGAAGGTGGCGGGGTCCGAGATGCGGCCGATCGGTCGCCAGAAGGGGCGCACCGCCCGCGCGGCAATGGCGCGCAGGCTGAGTTCGCCGTGCCGCTCCGTCGGCCACATCTGCCTGTCGATATCGCAGGTGAACGGGTTGTCGGGATAGCAGGTGAAGCGCGCCAGCCAGCCCTTGCGCGAAGTGTGGGGCATGGGGCGGAAGCCGCCGATGACGGGGATCCCGTGCCGGGCGAGCTCGTCCAGCCCATAACTGGGCCAGGTCATGACCTGGCGCACGATGCCGACGATCAAGGTCGCAGTGGCGATCATCAGCTCGGGACTGGGCGTGAAGTCCGAAGTGATCTCGATGCGGTCCTTGCGCGGCCGCACGCCGACGCCCGTGGAACGCCGGTTCGTCGCCAGCAGCATCACCGGCGCGGGCAGGATGTACGTGAGCAGGCGCGCGAGCTGCTCGATGGTGCGCCCGTTGGCCGGCTCCCCCGGCGGCAGCTCGAACGACACGTTGTAGTGCGCGCTGAAGCCGACCAGGCGCGTGCGGCGGCCGTTGCGCGCGTCCCAGGCGTCCAGTTCGCCGCGAATGAACTGCAGCGCCTCCCACAGCGAGCGCCCCGCCCGGGCCGCGCAGCCGCGCTCGATCTCCACCACCGGCGTCGCCACCTCGATGACGCCGGTGTCGAAGTAGACGGCACCGCCGGTGGGCAGGTGATAGGAGGTGCCCTGGCGATGCATCAGCTCGCCCCGGATGAAGTCGCGCGGGCTGCCGAACAGGGCTTCGGGCCGCGTCGGCTCGTCGTCGAGCATGAGGGAGCACTCCGCCTCCATCCCCATCGCGGCAAGACGCAATGCCTGCGCCGCGGATGCCTGCTCCAGCTTCTTGGGATCCGCCATCAGCTCGCGTCCGCGGAGGGGCTGTCGTCCGGCCCGTCCACCGGGTCGAACAAGGTGTAGCCGATGTCCACATGCAGGTGGTCGTCGGCCTGCCCGTCTTCCGGGCCATAGGGCCGCACCCACACGCCCGGGATGACGCGGCGCGCGATGGCTGCGTACTTCTCGATCTCTTCGCGGCTGTCGAGGTAGGTGTCGCCGATGCGGTAGATGTTGGCCGCCGTGCCCCAGCAGTGGCGCGAGGCATGGCGGCTCAGGGCATGGCCCGGCGAGCGGTAGCCGCCGTTGGCGGCCACGTGCACGGGCGTGCCGACGGCGAGGCGAAACAGCTCCAGCGCCGACGCCAGCAGCACGACCGCGCAGGGAACGTAGCGCGGGAACGAGCGCAGCAGCGGTGCTTCCCGCACGTCCACGCCAATGAGCTCCCACAGCTTGAAGTGTTCCGTGAGCGGCGTTTCCAGCGCCTGGCTCCAGGAATCCACCCGCAGGAAGGACGAGGGCAGGACGTGCGCGGCGCCCGAGCGATCCTGCAGCGATTCGCCGGGTCGCAGCACCTGGCGCACTTCGCGGGGCAGGTCGTCGGCCAGGGCGAGGGGCAGCGGCAAGGTGCTCATTCGGTCCGCCCTGTCATGTACTGGTACACCGCGCGCGAGATGCGTGCGATCGTCTCCTGCCGGCCGTTCGTTTCCGGGGCCCACTCGGTGAGGATGACGACGACGTAGGCATCGCGGCCGTCGAGGTACACGATGCCCGCGTCGTGGGCCACGGTCGATATCTCGCCGGTCTTGTGCGCCACGCGCGCATCGTCCGGCAAGCCGGCGGGAATGCCGCTGCGAAAGCGCTGCTGGTGCAGGATGTCGAGCATCGCCCGCGACGCCTCCGGCGAGATGGCCTTGCCCTCCTCGATCAGGCGCATGGCATTGCACAGGCCGGCGGCGGTCACGCGGTTGTTCACGCCCGCCTCCCACGCCACCTCGTCCTCCACGCCGCGCAGCAGCTCGATGCCGCTGAGGTGCAGGCGCGTGAGGGACGCACGCGCGGCGTCGATGCCGACCAGGTCCAGCAGCAGGTTGGTGGCCAGGTTGCTGCTGGTCACGATCATGTGCTCGGCCAATTCATGCACCGTGAGCATCCGCCCGAGCGCCGCGTACACGGCCGCGTCCGCATCGCGCCCGGGCGGCACGCGAAACGGCCGGCCGTCGTAGATGCTGAGGAAACGGTTGCGCACGTGCACGCGCGAGTACGGTTCGAGCCGCCCCTGCTCGATGGCCTCGTACACGGCCAGCAGCACCGGCACCTTGATGGTGCTGGCGGCGTGGAACCAGCGCGCCGGGTTGATCGACCAGGTCGTGTGGTGCTCGAAGTCGTACACCGCGACCGCGACCGCGGCCGCGTTGGCCTCTTCGCCGATCCTCAGGACGGTGTCGCGCAGCGTGGCCTCGGGCATGGATTCAGGAGCGGTTGTTTTCCGCCATGGTGAGGCAACATCGGGGAACGCGGCGTCGGACTAGGGCCAAAGTGGAGGCCGCCGGCCCGCACGCGGACGCGGCTGCCTCGGGTCGCCATAATTCGCGCGTGTGTTCCAACTACGTTGCGGTCTCCCGCGCCGACCGCCTGCTCAGCTTCTTCGGCGTGTTCCGCGAAGGCGGCGAAGGGCCACTGGAGACGTGGCCGACGGGCCTCGCCCCGTTCATCCGCCTGGCCGAGCCCGGCTCGGGCAATCGGCGGGTGGCCAGCGACGGCATCTTCGGGCTGCTGCCCAGCTTCGCGAAGGAACTGGCGTTCGGCCGCAAGACCTACAACGCCCGCAGCGAGACGGTGCACGTGCTCCCCAGCTTCCGGGACGCGTGGCGCCGCGGCCAGCGCTGCATCGTCCCGGCCGAGACCCTCTACGAGCCGAACTACGAAAGCGGCAAGGCCGTGCGCTGGGCCATCCAGCAGCCGGGCGCGGTGCCCATGGGCATCGCCGGCATCTACACGCGGTGGCGCCATCCGGATGGCCGCGAGCTCTTCAGCTTCGCGATGCTGACGGTGAACGCCGACGGCCACCCCTTCTACCGGCAGTTCCACCGCCCGGGCGACGAGAAGCGCATGCCGGTGATACTCGCACCGGCGGAGTACGACGCCTGGCTCGCGTGCGGCGTGCGGGAGGCCGCGCAGTTCTTCCAGGCCTGGCCCGGACCGCTGGAAGCCGAGCCCGCACCGCTGCCGCCGAAGGCGCCCCCGGCCAGCAGCGCGCGCACCACGCGCCCGCCCAGGCCGGAACCACCGCCGGAGCAGTCGCTGTTCTAGCGGGTCCGGTCGGCGTGCTGTCACTCCCGCCACCACACCACTGTTCGACCTTGTAGCAATCGGGCGGGAAAACCCCTGCACCCGCTCTCGAACCGGCGGCATGGACAGGCATACCGGTGCCCCATGGGCATGGCATGGCCCTTGCCCCATCTCCTTGCCGGGCACCCGCGTGCCCGTTTCCCGCGACCATCCCCAAGGAGACACCATGCACCTGAAGCTCTTGACCGCCCTCATCGCCGGTACCTTCGCAGCCGGCACGGCCCACGCCGCCGTCACCGACAAGATGATCGAAAGCGAAGCCACCTCCACCGGCAACGTGCTCACCTGGGGCGTGAACACGCAGGGCCAGCGCTATTCGCCGCTGAAGCAGGTCAACACCGCCACGGTGGCCCGGCTCGCGCCGGCCTGGGCGTTCTCCTTCGGCGGCGAGAAGCAGCGCGGCCAGGAAGCCCAGCCCGTCATCCACGACGGCAGGCTGTTCGTCACGGCGTCCTATTCGCGCCTGTTCGCGCTCGATGCCGCCACCGGCAGGAAGCTGTGGAAATACGAGCACCGCCTGCCCGAGGGCATCATGCCCTGCTGCGACGTCGTGAACCGCGGCGCCGCCCTCTACGACAACCTGGTGATCTTCGCGACGCTCGACGCGCAGCTCGTCGCCCTGAACCAGGACAGCGGCGAGGTGGTGTGGAAGGAGAAGATCGACGACTACCGCGCCGGCTATTCGGCCACCGCGGCGCCCATCATCGCCGACGGCCTGCTGCTCACCGGCGTATCCGGCGGCGAGTTCGGCGTGGTCGGCCGCGTCGAAGCGCGCAACCCGAAGACCGGGCAACTGGTCTGGAGCCGGCCCACGGTGGAAGGCCACATGGGCTACACCTACGACGCCGACGGCACGCCCAGGGAGAACGGCGTGTCGGGCACCACCAACCAGAGCTGGCCCGGCGACCTGTGGAAAACCGGCGGCGCCGCCACCTGGCTGGGCGGCACCTACGACGCGAAGACCGGGCTCGCCTACTTCGGCACCGGCAACCCGGCACCGTGGAACAGCCACCTGCGCAAGGGCGACAACCTGTTCTCGTGCGCCACCGTCGCGATCGACGTGAAGACGGGCCAGATCAGGTGGCACTACCAGTCGACGCCCAACGACGGTTGGGACTTCGACGGCGTCAATGAATTCGTGACCTTCGACCTGGACGGCAAGCGCGTGGGCGGCAAGGCCGATCGCAACGGCTTCTTCTACGTCAACGACGCGGCCACCGGCAAGCTGCTCAACGCCTTCCCCTTCGTGCGCAAGATCACCTGGGCCAGCGGCATCGACCTGAAGACCGGCCGACCGAACTTCATCGCCGAGAACCGGCCCGGCGACCCCACCGCCAGCGGCGACGGCCAGAAGGGCAGCGCCATCTTCTCGGCGCCCAGCTTCCTGGGCGGCAAGAACCAGATGCCGATGGCCTACAGCCCCGACACCCGGCTGTTCTACGTGCCCGCCAACGAATGGGGCATGGAGATCTGGAACGAGCCCGTCGCCTACAAGAAGGGCGCGGCCTACCTGGGCGCCGGCTTCACCATCAAGACGGTGGACGACTACATCGGCGCACTGCGCGCGGTCGACCCGAAGACCGGGAAGATCGTGTGGGAGGTGAAGAACAACGCGCCGCTGTGGGGCGGCGTGCTGACCACGGGCGGCAACCTCGTGTTCTGGGGCACGCCGGAAGGCTTGCTGAAGGCGGCCGACGCGAGGACGGGCAAGGTGCTGTGGGAGTTCCAGACCGGCTCCGGCGTGGTGGCGCCGCCGGTCACCTGGCAGCAAGGCGGCGAGCAGTACGTGAGCGTGGTGTCCGGCTGGGGCGGCGCGGTCCCGCTGTGGGGCGGCGAGGTGGCGAAGAAGGTGAACTACCTCGAGCAGGGGGGGATGGTGTGGGTGTTCAAGATCCCGAAGGCCGGCGGCGCCAGGCCAGCGGCGGCGAACTGACACTCTGCGGGCCGGCGCGGGCGCACTCCCGTCATTCCCGCGCAGCATGGGTAGGCTGGGGTTCGCGCTTCGCCGCTCACCACCAGCCTACGACCGGTTCACCCGGCGCTCACGGCACGATCTCCATGCCGTCGCAGGAGACTTCGGCGCCCGGCGAATAGAACAGGCGTTGCCCGTCGCGCAGGTCCTCGACCCGCAGCGCGATGTTGTCGCCCACGGCCTGTTCGCGGCGGTGCGGCGAGTACGGCGGGGCCTTGCCGGGAATGGCCAGCGCGGTGAATCGCAGGGACTCGAAGCCCGCGATCGCGAACTCGGCGCAGGCGCGGTCTCCCGCCACCGGCAGCATGTGCCAGCGCGTGCCGCAGTAGTGCTGCAGCACGTTCAGCAGCGGCAGGCCCGTGGTGAGGTCTTCGAACACGCAAGGCGTGGCGTACAGGTCGATGCAGGGGCCTTCGCGCAGGCCGAGCAGGCCCGTGACGTGGTCGATCTGCGCATCCAGCAGCACCACGGCCTTGATCGGCGTGCCGCGCACGCCATGCACCTCGCCCGGACCGCGGTGCAGTTGCGGGTGGCTGCGGACCTGCTGGCCGAGGTCGGGCGAGGCATTGAGCAGCACCCAGGATTCGCCGTCGGCGGACACCGCGATGGAACTCCGCGTGCACGCGTGCACGGCCGGCGGGCCCGGCCGCTGCCCGGTACACGGCGGGCAATTGCAGTTGCACTGCGGCAAGCTGCCGTCGGCGCCGGAACCGAGCACGAGGATTTTCATGGGGAGCACTCGCTGATGACAACAGCCGGCATCCGCAAGACGCATGCCGATGGCCGTGGCGGACTGCGCAGCCGCGCCCGCGCCGGCGCTGCTCCATCGCGGGACACCGGCACGGCTGATGGCACAGGGTTTCCCCGGGCCGGGGTGTGTCAGCCGTCCTTGCCCCAGCGCAGCTTGCGGTAGATGGTGTTGCGGCTGATGCCCAGCCGCCGGGAGGCCACCGAGATGTTGCCGCCGGCCGCCTCCAGCGCCGCGCGGATCATCTCCACGCTGGCTTCGCCGAGCGTGCGTTCCACCGCCGTCTCGCGACCGGTCGCCAGCGGCGTCGCAGGGACGGCGGGCCCGGGCTGGACGGGGACTGGCGCGGCCGGCGCCAGGGCGCGGGGCGCCTGCGGTGCCTGGCCATCGTCGGCGCCGGGAACGAACTGCCGGGGGCGCTGCACATCCTCGAGGAAGTCGTCGGACAGATGCTGTTCGGTGATCTGCGCTTCGCCGGCGGCCATCACCGCGGCGGTGCGCAGGACGTTGGCGAGCTGCCGGATGTTCCCGGGCCAGGCATAGCGATGGAACAGCTCCATCACCGGGGCGCTGATCGCCGGCGTGTCCTGCGGGCACTCGGCCAGCAGGATGCGCCTGGCCACCACGGCCAGGTCGCAGCGCTCGCGCAGCGCCGGCAGCCGCACGACCAGGCCGTTGAGCCGGTAGTAGAGGTCTTCGCGGAAGGTGCCGGCGGCGATCATGTCGCGCAGGTTGCGGTGCGTGGCACCGATGACCGCGATGTCCACGGCGAGCGACTTCTGGCTGCCCAGCGGGGTGACGCAACGCTCCTGCAGCACGCGCAGCAGCCGGGCCTGCAGCGGCAGCGGCATGTCGCCGATCTCGTCGAGGAACAGCGTGCCGCCGTTGGCCTGCAGGATGCGCCCGCTGGCGCCCTTGCGCCGCGCGCCGGTGAACGCGCCGTCCTCGTAGCCGAACAGCTCGGCTTCGATCAGCGTCTCGGGGATCGAGGCGCAGTTGACCGCGACGAAGGCCTGCCGGGCCCGGTTGGAGTCCTGGTGCACCGCGCGCGCGAGCAGCTCCTTGCCGGTGCCGGTTTCACCGAGGATCAGCAAGGGGATGTCGCGGTTCAGCACGCGCTGCACCTTCTGCACCGTGGCCTCGATCTGCGGGTCGCCCGTCTTCAGGTAGTGCAGGCCCGAGAGGGGGCCGGGCGCCGGGCCGGCGGCGGCCGCGGGAGCCGGCCGCACCGGCGCG
>JALHLO010000076.1 GCA_022844525.1 Ramlibacter sp. | reverse complement strand
CAGGGTGCAACACCGTCAAGCTTCTGACAGCAGGTGCCCGCTCAAGCAGCATCCCGTCGCGGCCCAATGCCGGCGCGGGCCGGCGGCGAGTTCCCCATGCTTGTCCACAGCGTTCTCCACGGAAGCTGTGGGGAGAGCGCGGCCCGGCTTGTGGTAGGTTCGCGCCCGGCGAATCCGCGTGCGGGTCGGCCGGGCGCCGCTAGATGTAGCGCTGCAGCGCCCCGCGCGTGCGCGTGAAGCGCATCTCCAGCTCCTCCACCAGCGCCGGCAGCGGCGACGCCTCGCCGCGCTGCACCGCGTGCTCGATGCGGTAGCAGACTTCGGCCACGGCCCTGGCGCCCAGGCTGGCGCTGGTGCCGGCGAGCTTGTGGGCGCGCCGGCCGATCTCGGGGATGTCGCCCGACTGCAGGTGCTGCTTGATCGCGCTGAGCGCCGCCGGCGTCTCGTTGAGGTAGTCGCCCAGCAGCCCGCGCAGGATCGAAGGCGAGTCGGGATCGTCCAGCGCCGCCAGCTCCTTCAGGATCGCTTCGTCCAGCAGGCCTTCGGTGCCGTCGCCCTGCGGCCGCTGCCGCTGCTGCGGCGACCAGCGCTCGATCAGCGCCTGCACCGACACCGGCAGGATCGGCTTGGCGATGTAGTCGTCCATGCCGGCGTCCAGGCAGCGCTGGCGGTCCTGCGGCAGCGCATTGGCCGTCATCGCCACGATGCGCGGGCGCTTGTTCGGCGGGAACATCGCGATGATCTGCCGCGTGGCTTCCAGGCCGTCCATCACGGGCATCTGCAGGTCCATGAAGACCAGGTCGTAGGGCTGGTGGCGCACCCGCTCCACCGCCTGCGCGCCGTCCTCGGCCACGTCGCAGGCGTAGCCGAACTTGCGCAGCATGTTCACCGCCAGCTTGCGGTTGATCTCGCTGTCCTCCACCACCAGGATGTTCATCGGCAGCCGCTGCGCCAGGGAGTGGTCGATCATCTGCGCCGGCGACGGCGAGGGCGCGGCGCGGCGGTGGTGGATCACTTCGTCGAGCACGCTGAACAGGCGCGAATGCTTCACCGGCTTGGACAGCGTGGCGGCGAACAGGCGCATCGCGCCCTGGTCGCGGCTGCGCCCCGGCGACGAGGACAGCAGCACCAGCGGCGGCGCGGCGTCCCCGCGCTGCGCGGTGATGGCGCGGGCCAGCTGCAGGCCGTCCATGTTGGGCATGTGCAGGTCCAGCACGGCGGCGTCGAAGGGGCCTTCCGCCTCCAGCAGCGCGAGCGCGTGGGTGCCGCGGCTCGCGCAGGCCACCTCCATGCCCCAGCGCGTGCACTGGGTCTGGAGGATCTGCAGGTTGGTGGGGTTGTCGTCCACCAGCAGCACCTTGCGGCCGGCGAGTTCCGGCGCCCGGCTGGAGCGGTACTGCGCGGTCGGCACGTTCTGCGCGATCCCCGCCTCGATCGTGAAGGAGAACACCGAGCCCCTGCGCTCCTCGCTCTCCACCCGGATGTCGCCGCCCATCAGCCGCACCAGCCGCGCGCTGATCGCCAGCCCGAGGCCGGTGCCGCCGTACCTGCGCGTGGTGGAGGCGTCGCCCTGCGAGAAGGCCTTGAACAGGTGTTCCAGGTGCTGCGGCGGGATGCCGATGCCGGTGTCGCGCACCGCGAAGCGCAGCTGCACGCGCTCCGGGTCGCGCCTGAGGACGCTGGCGGTCAGGCAGACCTCGCCCGAGTCGGTGAACTTCACCGCGTTGGACAGCAGGTTCACCAGCACCTGGCGCAAGCGGGTGCTGTCGCCCACCAGCCAGTGCGGCACGTTGTCCATCAGCTCGTACATCAGGTCGATGCCCTTGTCGGCGGCGCGCGCGGCCACCAGGTCGAAGGCTTCCTCGATGCACACGCCGACCTCGAAGGGCCGCTGTTCCAGCTCCAGCATCCCGGACTCGGTCTTGGAGAAGTCGAGGATGTCGTTGATGGTGGACAGCAGCGCGTCGCCGCTGGTGTGGATGGTCTGGACGTAGGAGCGCTGCTCCGGGTCGAGGCTGGTGTCCTCCAGCAGCGCCGTCATGCCGATCACCGCGTTCATGGGGGTGCGGATCTCGTGGCTCATGTTGGCCAGGAAGGTCGCCTTCGCCTCGGCCGCCTGCAGCGCCTGTTCGCGCGCGGCCACCAGTTCGGCCTCCACGCGCCGGCGCTCGACGATCTCCTCCTGCAGCGCCTCGTTGGTCTGCGTCAGCACCGCCGTGCGCTCCTGCACCCGCTGCTCCAGCAGCGAGCGTTCCTCCTGCAGCGCCCGTTCGGCGCGCTTGCGCTCGGTCACGTCGCGGAAGATGCCCAGGTAGCGGTCGCCGCCGAGGTCCACCGCGTTGATGTCCACCACGAAGCGCTGCCCGCCCCGCTTGCACAGCACCACCTCGCCGGTGGCGCTGCCCTCGGTGTGGGCGCGCTGGAAGTGCGCCAGCCCGGCCTCGCGGTCCGGGCCCTCCGGCGGCAGCAGGTCGGACACCGACATCTGCAGCAGCTCGTGCTCGGTGTAGCCCAGCATGTGCGCCGCGGCGGGGTTGGTCTCGAGGTAGCGGCCCTGGCCGTCCACCACCATCACGCCGTCGAGCGACTGCTCGATGTACGAGCGCAGCTTGCGCTCGCTCGCGCGCAGCGCCTGCTCGCTGGCCATGCGTTCGGTCACGTCGCGCAGCACGCCGCAGAAGTACAGCCGGCCGTTGACCGGCATCTCGCTCACGCCCAGGTCCAGCGGCATGCGGCTGCCGTCCTTGCGCAGGCCCGTCACCAGCCGGCCGATGCCGATGATCTTCGGCTTGCCCCCGTGCAGGTAGTTGCGCAGGTACTGGTCATGCTGCTCGTGGTCGGGCGGCGGCATGAGCATGTTGATGTTGCGGCCGATCACCTCCCCGGCGCGCCATCCGAAGATGCGCTCGGCGGCCGGGTTGAAGCTCTGCACGATGCCGTGTTCGTCGATCGTGATGATGGCGTCCAGCGCGTGGTCGAACACGGCGCGCATGCGCGCTTCGCTCTCCGCGTGCTGCTGCAGCGCGCTGCGCAGCGCGCTGGTGCGCTGGCCCACCAGCGACAGCGCGCGCACGCGCAGGCCCGCCACCACGCCCAGCAGGCCCGCCATCAGGCCGCTGATCACGAAGCCGAGCGTCAGGATGATCCAGGACTGGTCCGACCCCACGCTGGCCTCGAATCGCGGCAGCGCCACGAACTCCAGGTCCCAGCGGCGCTGCCCGAAGTCCAGCTGCGCGGTGCGGCGCAGGCTCGCCTTTTCGTCGACCTTCCCGTCCTGCAGGTCGCCGCTCGTGTAGACCGGAACGTCGCCGTCGCGCACGCGCACGCCGATCACGCCGACGTCCGCCCCCTTGGCCGACTGCACGAGCTCGATCGGATCGAAGGCCTCGACCAGGTAGCCGGTGAGCGCCTGCAGGCGCGCATGGGCCGTCGGCGGGATCGCGCCGCCGGCATACACCGGCACGACCAGCGCCCACACCTGGCCGCCCTGGCCCTTGGGCGACGACAGCGTGAGCGGCCCGCCCATGACCATGGCGCCGGTCTGCACCGCCCGCATCATGGCTTCGCGGGCCACCGGGTCCTCCTGCAGGTCCACGCCCAGCGGCCGCCGGTCCTGCGTGCCGAAGGCCCGGAAATAGGCGAGCGGGTAGTACTCGGGCCGCTGTTCGTTGGCGCGCACGCCGTAGGTGGACAGGCCGTCGGCGCGCGCCAGCCGCTCGTGCGTCTCGCGCTCCGCCGCCGGCACGCGCTGGGCGAAGGCCAGCCACAGGCGGCCGGGCGAGCGGGTGCCGCTTTCCATCACGTTGAAGTAGTCGCGCCATTGCGCGCGCGTGATGCCGCCGCCCACGCTGAAGAGCGCGGCGACCGAGCGCAGCAGGACCTCGTCGGCCTCCAGGGCATGGCGCATGTCGCCCAGGATGCGGATGGTGCGGTACTCGAAGCGTTTCGCCTCGGTCTGCCTGGCCAGGCTGCGGGTGACGTCCCAGGACAGCAGCGTGACCAGCACGCCCACCAGCAGGACCCCCACGACCATGCCGAGCGGCCGCAGGATGCGGCCGGGCTGGGTTTCCTCTGCGGGGGCGCCGTCCGATGCGGGCAACGCCGGGGACGCGTCGTGGGGGACCGAAGACATGGTGGCTTGGGACAGCCGCGTAGCGTAGCACTTCGGCCGGCGGGCTCCGCCGTGCGCGTCAGCTTCGCGCGGGCCAACAAAAAGGCCTCGCTGCGGACAGCGAGGCCTTCGATGCTTGGCGGAGTGGACGGGACTCGAACCCGCGACCCCCGGCGTGACAGGCCGGTATTCTAACCAACTGAACTACCACTCCACGTGGCTGCAGCGTCCGCTCTTGCGAGCCGAGGGCTGCTGCCTCGTTGCCTGGCCAACTTGCGTTGATCTGGCGACCCTACGGGGATTCGAACCCCGGTACTCACCGTGAAAGGGTGATGTCCTAGGCCTCTAGACGATAGGGTCAAAACCTGGACGGAACCGTTCGACACCATGCTTGGTGGAGGTAAGCGGGATCGAACCGCTGACCTCTTGCATGCCATGCAAGCGCTCTCCCAGCTGAGCTATACCCCCGTGCCGGTGTCGAGCCTCGCATTATATGTCGATTTTCAGGCCGCTCGCAGGCGGGCCAAAACTTTGTCGCGCAACGACAGCGTCAAGACAGCATCCAGCGAAGGCGTCTGCGCCGTCCCCATGACCAGCACGCGCACCGGCATGGCCAGCTGCGGCATCTTCAGGCCGGTGGCACGCAGGGTCTCCTTGACGGCGGCGGCGATGTCTTCCTTCGTCCAGGGGCAGGCTTCCAGCATCTTCGCCAGCATCGAGATGGCCGGCCGGACGCCTTCCGTGATGTGCTTTGCCGCCTCCTCCGGGTCCGGCGTGACGTCGCCGTAGAAGCGCTGGGCCCAGTCCGCGAGCACCACCGTGGTGTCGCAGCGGTCCTTGAACAGCCCGCAGATGGCCGGCAGCCGCTGGTCGGTGACCACGCCGCGCTTCTTCAGGTGCTCGTCCACCAGCAGGGCCAGCGCCTCGTCGGGCGTGGCCTTCATGTGCTGCGCGTTCACCCAGCGCAGCTTGGCGTCGTCGAACTGCGCGGCGCTCTTGCCCAGGTGGTCCAGGTCGAACCACTGCAGGAACTGCTCGCGGCTGAAGATCTCGTCGTCGCCGTGCGACCAGCCCAGGCGCGCCAGGTAGTTCACCACGCCGTCGGCCAGGTAGCCCTCGTCGCGGTACTGCGTGACGGGCTTGGCGCCGTTGCGCTTGGACATCTTCTCGCCCTGCTCGTTCAGCACGGTCGGCAGGTGCGCGTACACCGGCGGCTCCTTGCCCAGGGCGCGGAAGATGTTGATCTGGCGCGGCGTGTTGTTCACGTGGTCGTCGCCGCGGATCACGTGCGTGATCTCCATGTCGATGTCGTCCACCACCACGCAGAAGTTGTACGTGGGCGTGCCGTCGGGGCGCGCGATCACCAGGTCGTCGAGTTCGTCGTTGCTGATCTCGATGCGGCCCTTGACCTTGTCGTCCCACGCGACCGAGCCGCCGGCCGGGTTCCTGAAGCGCAGCACCGGCTGCACGCCCGCGGGCACCGGCGGCAGCGTCTTGCCCGGTTCGGGCCGCCAGGTGCCGTCGTAGCGCGGCTTCTGCTTGTCGGCCATCTGCCGCTCGCGCAGCGCATCGAGTTCGGCGACGCTCATGTAGCAGGGGTAGACCAGGCCCTGTTCCCGCATCTGCGCGACCACCTCGCGGTAGCGGTCCATGCGCTGCATCTGGTAGAACGGCCCCTCGTCGGGGTCCAGCCCCAGCCAGCGCATGCCTTCCAGGATCACGTCGACGGCGGCCTGGGTGGAGCGTTCGACGTCGGTGTCCTCGATGCGCAGGATGAAGGTGCCGCCCTGCGAGCGGGCGAAGGCCCACGGGTAGAGCGCCGAGCGGATGTTGCCGAGATGGATGAAGCCCGTCGGCGACGGGGCGAATCGGGTGCGTACTTTCACAGCTTGTCGAGACCGCGGGAAAGGTCCGCCTTGATGTCGTCCACGTGTTCCAGGCCCACGGCCACCCGGATCAGCCCCTGGCCGATGCCCGCGGCCTGCCGCTGCTCCTCGGTCAGGCGCCCGTGCGAGGTGGAGGCCGAGTGGCTGATGATGGTCTTGGTGTCGCCCAGGTTGGTGGCGATGCTCATGACCTCCGAGCTGTCGATCACGCGGAAGGCGTTGCGGCGCAGGGTGCCGGGGTCGCCGCCGCGCACGTCGAAGGACACCACCGCGCCGCCCAGGCCGGACTGCTGCCGCATGGCCAGCGCGTGCTGCGGGTGCGATTCCAGGCCGGGGTAGTAGACCCGGGTCACCTTGGGATGCGCCTGGAGGAACTTCGCGATGGCCAGCGCATTGGCGCACTGGGCCTGCATGCGGATGTTGAGCGTCTCCAGGCCCTTGAGCACCACCCAGGCATTGAAGGGAGACAGTGTCATGCCGGCGGTGCGCACGATGGGGGCGAACACGTCGTTGACCAGTTTCGCCGGCCCGCAGATCGCGCCCGCCATCACGCGGCCCTGCCCGTCCAGGTACTTGGTGCCGGAGTGGATCACCAGGTCGGCGCCCAGCTCGGTCGGCCGCTGCAGCGCGGGCGAGCAGAAGCAGTTGTCCACCGTCAGCACGGCGCCGGCGCCGTGCGCCAGGTCGGCCAGCGCGCGGATGTCGCACACGTCGGTGAGCGGATTGGTCGGCGTCTCGGCGAACAGCAGCCGCGTGTTCGGCCGCAGCGCCGCCTTCCACTCCTGCAGGTCGACCTGCGACACGAAGGTGGACTCGACGCCGAACTTGCCGAACTCCTTGGCGAACAGGTTCATCGTCGAGCCGAACACCGAGCGCGAGCAGACCACGTGGTCGCCCGCCTTGAGCAGGCCCATGCCGAGCAGCAGGATCGCCGCCATGCCGGTGGCCGTGCCGATCGCGGCTTCGGTGCCCTCCATCGCCGCCAGCCGCTGCTCGAAGCTGGTCACCGTGGGGTTGGAAGTGCGCCCGTAGGTGTAGCCTTCCTGCGGGTTGGCGAAGCGGTGCGCCGAGGTCTCGGCATCGGGCTGCACGAAGCCGCTGGTGAGGTACAGCGCCTCGGAGTTCTCGCCCCACTGGCTGGCGGGCAGCGCCACGCGCACCGCGAGCGTTTCGCGGTGCAGGCCTTCGGGGAGTTTCTTCTTCTCGGTCAAGGGATCAGGCTTCCTGCGGGTTCGGGATGGCGAGGCGCGTGGTGTTCTCTTCCAGCGGGTCTTCCTGGCCGACGCGCGCCTCGTTGATGCGCGAGATGTCTTCCGGGTTGATGTCGCCGGTGACGTACACGCCGTCGAAGCAGGACGCATCGAAGCCGTTCAGCTGCGGGTTGAGCTTGCCGATGGCGTTGCGCATGCCTTCCACGTCCTGGTAGATCAGTGCGTCCGCCCCGATGATCTCGCGAACCTCCTCGACCGTGCGGCCGTGCGCCACCAGCTCGGACGAGGTCGGCATGTCGATGCCGTAGACGTTGGGGAAGCGCACCGGCGGCGCGGCGCTGGCCATGTAGACCTTGCGGGCGCCGGCGTCGCGCGCCATCTGCACGATCTCGCGGCTGGTGGTGCCGCGCACGATGGAGTCGTCCACCAGCAGCACGTTGCGGCCCTTGAACTCGCTGGTGATCACGTTGAGCTTTTGCCGCACCGACTTTTTACGCACCGCCTGCCCCGGCATGATGAAGGTGCGGCCCACGTAGCGGTTCTTCACGAAGCCTTCGCGGTAGGGCAGGCCCAGCAGCTGCGCCAGCTGCATGGCGCTGGGACGGCTGGACTCGGGGATCGGGATTACCACGTCGATCTCGTTGGGCGGCACCGTGGAGATCACGCGCTTGGCGAGCGACTCGCCCAGGTTCAGGCGCGCCTGGTAGACCGAGATGCCGTCGAGCTCGGAGTCCGGCCGCGCGAGGTACACGTATTCGAAGATGCAGGGCGACAGCTGCGGCGACTCGGCGCACTGGCGGGTGTGCACGTTGCCCTTGAGGTCGATGAAGACGGCCTCGCCGGGCGCGATGTTGCGCTCCAGCCGGTGGCCCGTGCCTTCGAGCGTGACCGATTCGCTGGCGACCATGATGGTGCCGTCCTCGCCGCGGCCGATGCACAGCGGGCGGATGCCGAAGGGGTCGCGGAAGGCCAGCAGGCCGTGGCCGGCGATCAGCGCCACCACCGCGTACGAGCCCTTGATGCGCCGGTGCACGTTGCCCACCGCCGAGAACACGTCCTGCGGCGTCAGCGGCAGGCCGCGCGTGGTGCGCTCCAGTTCATGCGCCAGCACGTTGACCAGCACCTCGGTGTCGCTCTCGGTGTTGATGTGGCGGTGGTCCGCCGAGAACAGTTCGGCCTTGAGCTTCTGCGCGTTGGTCAGGTTGCCGTTGTGCGCCAGCGTGATGCCGAACGGCGCGTTGACGTAGAAGGGCTGCGCCTCTTCCTCGCTGTAGGCATTGCCGGCGGTGGGATAGCGCACCTGCCCCAGGCCCGCGTTGCCGGGCAGCGCGCGCATGTTGCGGGTGCGGAAGACGTCGCGCACCATGCCCTTGGCCTTGTGCATGAAGATCTTGTTGCCCAGCAGCGTGACGATGCCGGCAGCGTCCTGCCCGCGGTGCTGCAGCAGCAGCAGCGCGTCGTAGATCAGCTGGTTGACCGGGCCCGGGCTCACGACCCCGACGATTCCGCACATAAGGTTGTTCCTTCAATTCACTCGGAAAAGCCGCACGCGGCCCTTCCGGGTGTACTGCTGCTCACGCCGGGAAATAGGCGCCGAAGCTTTCCGGCACCACCGGCTTCAATCCCCGCAGCGCCGCCGTCGCCACGCCCGCGGTCACCGACTCCATCCACCACATCCCGCCCTGCAGCCTGGCCAGGTGCACCAGCACCGCCACGGCCAGCACGGCGACCACGCCCCGCACCAGGCCGAACACGCCGCCGAGCGCGCGGTCCACCGGCCGCAGCCCGACGGCCTCCACCAGCTTCTTGGTGAGCCAGGCCAGCAGGCCCCCCGCGAACAATGCCACGATGAACACCACCGCGAAACCCGCAGCGTACTGGATGGACTCGCCCGCCTGGCTCAGCGGCATCAGGGCGGCCGCCCGCGGCGCCAGCCACTGGGCCAGCACGAAGGCCGCGATCCAGTTCAGCACCGACAGCACCTCGTAGACCAGCCCGCGCCACAAGCCCAGCAGCACGGACGCTGCCAGCACGGCGATCACCACCCAGTCCAGGACGGCCACTTACAGAGTGAGGACGGCGGCCGGCAAATCCAGCCCCTTGATCTTCTGGGCGGCCTTGTCGGCCTCGGCGCGCGATGCGAACGGGCCCGCGCGCACGCGGATGCGGGTGCCGTTCTTCGTCTCGGCCACGTTGGTGTAGTTCTTGAACCCGGCGCGCTCCAGCTTCTGCTGCGCCTGCCTGGCCTTGTCCTTCTCGGCGAAGGCGCCCACCTGCACGACGAAGCGGCCGCCGGCATCGGCATTCACGGACTTGCCTTCCAGCAGCGCCTTCGCCTTGGCGGCCTCGGCGGCCTTCGGTTCCGGCCTGGCCTCGGCTTTCGGCTCCGGCTTCGGTTCGGTGACGGGTTCGGACTTGGCCGCCGCCTTTTCCGCCGGCGCGGGCTGCGCTTCGGCCTTCGCGGCCGTCGGCGCCGCCTCCGACCTGCTTTCGGTCACGGCCGAAGCGGCGGGTGCCGGATCCGGCGCCTGCGACACCTTGCCGGCGGCCTGCGGCGCCTGCGGCGGCGCCAGCGGCTTGACCTTGTTGCGGTCGGGGATCTCGATGGGGATGTCGACCGCCACCGGGCGCGGCTGCGTGTCGAACAGCAGGGGAAAGCCGATGACGCCGGCCAGCACCAGCACCACGGCGCCGATGAGGCGGTGGCGCGCGCGGCGGCGCATCACTTCGATGCTTTCGGCGGGAGAGGCCGCGGCCACCGGCTCGTCGACCTTTTTCTTGCGCAACTTGAACAAGGCCATGGTGAGGGTCAGCCGAGGTGCTTGGCGGCCAGCCGGGGGACACCCTGCTTCAGCACGCCGCCCACGGTGTAGAACGATCCGAACACGAGGATTCTATCAGTGGGCTCTGCAGTGGCCGCCGCGGCGCGCAGGGCGGCCTCGGGGTCGGTGTGGGTGCTCGCGGGCACGTCGCGGCGGCCGGGCAGCGCCTGCCACTTTTCCAGCAGCGACTGGGCCGAGGCGGCGCGCGGCGTGGGCAGGTCGGTGAAGTACCAGCGGTCGATCAGCGGGACTATCTTCGCGAGCATGGGCCCCAGGTCCTTGTCACCCATGGCCCCGAAGACGGCGTGGGTGGCGGGATAGAAGCCCATGGCGTCCAGGTTGGCCGCGAGCGCCGCCACCGAATGCGGGTTGTGGGCCACGTCCAGCACCAGCGTGGGCTGGCCGGGAAGGATCTGGAAGCGGCCCGGCAGTTCGACCATGGCCAGGCCGTTGCGGATCGCCTGCGCGGTCACCGGCAGCCGCTGGCGCAGCGCCTCGAAGGCCGCCAGCACGCCGGACGCATTGAGCAACTGGTTGGCGCCGCGCAACGCCGGATAGGCCAGGCCGGAATAGCGGCGCCCGCGGCCGGCCCAGGCCCACTGCTGCTTGTCGCCGGAGAAGTTGAAGTCGCGGCCCAGCAGCCAGAGGTCGGCGCCGATCGCCTCGGCGTACTGCAGGATGCTGTGCGGCGGCATCGGGTCGCTCACGATCGCCGGCTTGCCGGCGCGCAGGATGCCCGCCTTCTCGCGGCCGATGCTCTCGCGGTCGGGCCCCAGGTACTCCATGTGGTCCAGGTCGATGCTGGTGATGATGGCGCAGTCCGGCTCGATCGCGTTCACCGCATCGAGGCGGCCGCCCAGGCCCACTTCCAGGATCGCCACGTCCAGGCCGCTGGCCGCCATCAGGCCGAGGATGGCGAGCGTGGTGAATTCGAAGTAGGTGAGCGCAGCGCCCTGGCGCGCGGCCTCCACCCGCTCGAAATGCGGCACCAGCTGCGCCGGCTGCACGATCTCGCCGCCGATGCGGCAGCGTTCCTCGAAGTGCACCAGGTGCGGCGAGGTGTACACGCCGGCGCGCCAGCCCGCCTGCAGCGCGATCGCCTCCAGCATCGCGCAGGTGGAACCCTTGCCGTTGGTCCCGGCCACCGTGATCACCGGGCAATCGAAGCGCAGCCCCATGCGCTGGGCGACGGCCTGCACCCGCTCCAGGCCCAGGGCTATCGTCTTCGGGTGCAGCCGCTCGCAGTGCGCGAGCCACTCGTCGAGTTCTTTCATGACCCGCATTGTCCAGGGTCGGCGCGGGCCGCCCCTATGATCGGCCGCATGGCCCTCACGCTCTACGGCATCCCCAACTGCGACACGGTGAAGAAGGCGCGCGCCTGGCTGGCGGAGCAAGGCGTGGAGTACGCCTTCCACGACTTCAAGAAGCAGGGCGTGCCGCCGCTCCGGCTGGACGCCTGGATGCAGGCGGCGGGCTGGGACCGGCTGCTGAACCGCCAGGGCACCACCTGGCGCAAGCTGGATCCCGCCCGGCAGGCGACCGCCGGCGATCCGGCCGGCGCGCGGGCGCTGATGCTCGAGCAGCCCAGCGTGATCCGCCGACCGGTGGTCGAATGGCCGGACGGTACGGTCACCGTGGGCTTCGATTCCGCGCAATGGTCGTTGCGCACCCGCGCGTGACGCGGTATTTTTCCCCTGTGTTTACCGTTGCTTTACGGTAAAGCCAGGGGCTGGCCCAGCAGCGGTGACTAAACTTTCAGCACCAGCAGTACAACGAGTCATCGCCATGAAACAGACACTTGTCTTCACCGTCCTGGGTGTCGCCGCCCTCGGCGCCGGTGCGCAGGAAGTCGGCCGCGTCATCTCCAGCACGCCCGTGATCCAGCAGGTCGCCGTGCCCCGCACCTACTGCAACCAGCCGACCTACGTCGCGCCGCCGCCCACGTCCGGCGCGGGCGGCCTGATGGGCGCCATCGCCGGCGGTGCGCTCGGCAGCCAGATCGGCAGCGGCTCCGGCACGGCGGCCGCCGTGATCCTGGGCGTGGCGGGCGGCGCCCTCCTGGGCGACCGCATCGAGCAAGGCGGCCAGCAGCCCACGGCCAGCCAGGTGTGCGGCACCGAGACGACCTACGAGAACCGCGCCGTCGGCTACAACGTGACCTACGAGTACGCGGGTCGCCAGTTCACCACGCAGATGCCCTACGACCCGGGCGCGACGGTGCAGCTGCAGGTGACCCCGGTCTCGCAGTCCGCTCCGGCCGCGCCGACGACCATCGGCACCGTCGTGACCGCGCCGCCCGTGCAGCAGCAGGCCGCCCCCGTCGCGGTCGCGCCGGTCTACGTGCAGCCGGCGCCCATCGTGTACCAGTCCTACCCGGTGTATCCGGCCTACCCGGCCTACCCCGCGTATCCGGTCTACCGTCCGTACTGGCCGGTCGGCGTGTCGCTGGGCTTCTCGTTCAGCAACCACCGCCACGGCGGGCATCGCCACTTCCGCCGCTGAGGCCGGCCGCCTCCGGCCACCAGGGCGCCCGCGGGCGCCCTTTTTGTTTGCGGCGGGGCGGCCCGGGGCCGGTCGCCTAAAATTGCGGGTTTCCCCCGAAGCCTTCCCCACATCATGACCACCGAGAAATTCGACGGCGTCGCCGTCGCGACCAGGGCCAACGTGTACTTCGACGGCAAGTGCGTCAGCCACAGCATCACGCTGGCCGACGGCACGAAGAAGTCGGTGGGCGTGATCCTGCCCGCCACGCTGACCTTCAACACCGGCGCGCCGGAGATCATGGAGTGCGTGGCCGGCGGCTGCGAGTACAAGCTCGCCGGCAGCAGCGAATGGAAGAAGTCGGGCGCGGGCGAGAAGTTCTCGGTGCCGGGCAACTCCAGCTTCGAGATCCGCGTCAGCGACGCCTACCACTACATCTGCCACTTCGGCTGAACCGAGCGGACATGAGCACCATCCTCGAGAACCTGCCCACCGGGCAGAAGGTCGGCATTGCCTTCTCCGGCGGCCTGGACACCAGCGCCGCGCTGCACTGGATGCGCAAGAAGGGCGCGATCCCCTACGCCTACACCGCGAACCTGGGCCAGCCCGACGAGCCGGACTACGACGCGATCCCGCGCAAGGCAATGGAGTACGGCGCCGAGAAGGCGCGCCTGGTCGACTGCCGCAAGCAGCTGGCGCACGAGGGCATCGCCGCCCTGCAGAGCGGCGCCTTCCACATCACCACCGCCGGCGCGACCTACTTCAACACCACGCCGCTGGGCCGCGCCGTGACCGGCACGATGCTGGTGGCCGCGATGAAGGAGGACGACGTCCACATCTGGGGCGACGGCAGCACCTTCAAGGGCAACGACATCGAGCGCTTCTACCGCTACGGGCTGCTGACTAACCCGGCGCTGCGCATCTACAAGCCCTGGCTGGACCAGGCCTTCATCGACGAACTGGGCGGCCGCGCCGAGATGTCGGCCTTCATGACCGCCGCCGGCTTCGGCTACAAGATGTCCGCCGAGAAGGCGTATTCGACCGACAGCAACATGCTGGGCGCGACGCACGAGGCCAAGGACCTGGAAAGCCTGAACACGGGCATCAAGATCGTCAACCCGATCATGGGCGTCGCCTTCTGGAAGGACGACGTGCAGGTGAAGGCCGAGGAAGTGCGCGTGCGCTTCGAGGAAGGCCAGCCGGTCGCCCTGAACGGCAAGAGCTTCGCCGACCCGGTGGAACTGATCCTGGAAGCCAACCGCATCGGCGGCCGCCACGGCCTGGGCATGAGCGACCAGATCGAGAACCGCATCATCGAAGCGAAGAGCCGCGGCATCTACGAAGCTCCCGGCCTCGCGCTGCTGTTCATCGCCTACGAGCGCCTGGTGACCGGCATCCACAACGAGGACACCATCGAGCAGTACCGCGACAACGGCCGCCGACTGGGCCGCCTGCTGTACCAGGGCCGCTGGTTCGACCCGCAGGCCATCATGCTGCGCGAGACGGCGCAGCGCTGGGTGGCGCGCGCGGTGACGGGCGAAGTGACGCTGGAACTGCGCCGCGGCAACGACTACTCGCTGCTGAACACCGAGTCGCCGAACCTGACCTACGCGCCGGAGCGCCTGTCGATGGAAAAGGTGGAGAACGCGCCGTTCTCGCCGAAGGACCGCATTGGGCAGCTGACGATGCGCAACCTGGACATCTCGGATACGCGCGAGAAGCTCGGGATCTATGCGAAGGCGGGGTTGCTGGTGACCGGTGGGGATGCGCCGTTGCCTTCGCTGGGAAGCGACTGAGGCTCACGTCATCCCTGCGCAGGCGGGCATGACGACTCCGGGCAGGATTCCCTCTCTTGCAGTCGCCCGCAGACGGCGTATGCTCGCCGCGCCGACCCGCTGCGAACTTCCGGAGAGAGTTCATGCCCGACATCGTCGACGTCGCCCGCGCCCTCTACGAAGCCTTCGTCGACAAGGACGTCGCGGCCGCGGAATTGCTGGTCGCCGAGGGCTTCCACTTCACCAGCCCGCTGGACAACCGCATCGACCGGCGGACCTTCTTCGAACGCTGCTGGCCGCTGAGCGAGCGCATCTCCGGCTTCGACTTCGTTCACCTCGTGCCGCACGGCGACCGCGTGTTCGTCACCTACGAAGGCCGCAGCACCTCGGGCCAGCGCTTTCGCAACACCGAGATCCTCACCATCGCCGGCGACCAGGTCGTGGAGGCCGAGGTCTACTTCGGCTGGACCTTGCCGCACAAGGCGCCCGCGGGCGGTTTCGTCGAGAGTGACTGAACGTCCGCTCGCACCGCCCGCCGAGATACCGCCTTTCACAATTGTTGCAGCGGCCCTCTTCCAATGTGCAGAGAGCCGCAAACACGCCATTGGCGCACCATTTCTTCCGGCGTCCAATCCGACGCCATGGAACGAGGCAAGCCATGAGCACGCAGGACGGAACGCAAGCGACGGCAGGTGACGGTCGCATGGTCGGCATCCTCGGGCGGCTGGGCGTCTATCCACCGGTGCGCCTCGCGCTGCCGGCACGCCGCATCCTCGCCTACCTCGCGCTGCACGGCCAGCCGGTGACGCGCAAGGTCGCCGCGGCCGACCTCTGGCCCGACTTTCCGGAAGAGGTGGGCCGCACCAACCTGCGCCGCGCCGTGTGGCACCTGCCCGCGGGCTGGGTCGACTCGGTCGGCGACGAACTCCACCTGCTGGCCCAGACCGATTTCGCGCTGGCCCAGGCCGCCGCGAGCCGCGCGCTCGGCGGGCAGGAACTCGGCCTGCCGGACATCACCCTGCTGTCCGAGGACGTGCTGCCGGGATGGCACGACGAATGGGTGCTGCCGCCGCAGGACGCCTTCCGGCTGCTGCGCGTGCAGGCGCTGGAAGCCGCTTGCCGGAACATGACCGCAGCCGGCCACCTCGCGCTCGCGATCCAGGCCGGCTCCGCCGCGCTGGCCGCCGAGCCGCTGTGCGAGTCCGCCGCCGAGGCGCTCATCGATGCCTACCTCGCGCAGCGCAACCGCTACCAGGCGGCCATGTGCTTCCGCTCGCTGGCCAGCCGCCTGCGCAGCGAACTCGGCGTGCTGCCCGACGTGGCCCTGCGCAACCGCCTCGAGAACATCGGACTGTCGGCCCTCGCGGCCAGCAGCTCCTGAAGCTCCTCCCCGCCACCTCCTCTTGCGTTGCCGCGCGCGTGCGCGCCGCGCCGCGTTCCTGACGCGTTGCCCGGGCCGGCTTGCGCGCTTCAGGACCAGCGACGCAGCACGGACGCGACCGCGACGCGCAGTGGACGCCATGGCGACGCCGTGGCGGCGCCCGCAT
>JALHLO010000075.1 GCA_022844525.1 Ramlibacter sp. | reverse complement strand
GCAGCAGGCCGGCGGCGAGGGCGGCGCCAACGAGCGCGGGCAGGATTTTTTTCATGCGCACAGCATGCCGGCAGCGATTAACTTTTCCATTAACGACCGCATCATGGCCCCGTTAAGCGCGGTGCGGATAGTGGGCGGCGCCGGGAACACCCCGTCACCCCCATCCCCAAGGAGACACCCATGAAGACCACCACGCTCGCACTCGCCCTGGTTCTTTCGCTCGCCGCCGGCACCGCCGCCGCCCAGGCCGCGCGCGGCCCGGACGACATCACCCGCCAGCTCAACGCCGCCGGTTACACCGAAGTGCGCGACATCGAATTCGACGACGGCCTGTGGGAAGCCGAAGTGCGCGGCCGCGACGGCCGCTGGCACGACGTGGCCGTGGACGCGGCCAGCGGCGAACTGATGGACGACCGCGGCGGCCGCGCGCTGCTGCCGGCCACCCGCGTGGTCGCCGACCTGGCCGCCGCCGGCTACCGCGACGTGCACGACCTGGACCTGGACGACGCCGTCTGGGAAGCCGATGCAACCACCGCCAGCGGCCAGCGCGTGGAGCTGCGCATCAACGCCCACACCGGCAAGGTGCTGTCGGAGTCGATGGACGACTGATCCCGCGCGGCAACCTGCGCAACACCCCGGACGGGCCGCGCAAGCGGCCCGTCCTGCGTTGGCGGCCCGCCAGGCGCTTGACTGGCTGATTTCACCCTCATAGTGTCGTTTTCGCCACTCCCGGCCGTTCCCGCCAGGGCGGAGGCTGTGCACACACCGGGCAAACGCCCGAACGCACGGAGCCACCCCATGACATCCCTGATCCAGGCCGCGCTCTTGTCCACCCTGATGTTGGCCAGCCACGCCGCCACGGCCGCGGCGCCGGCCGCCGACGACGCCGTGTTCCTGGAAGGCACGCGCTACAGCGCCGTGCTCAGCCGCAGCCAGGGCGCCTGGCGCCTGATGCCGGCCGGCGGCAGCGACATCAAGCTGCGCGTCTCGCCCAACTGCAGCCACGGCGCCGACCTGCCGCGCGGCCTGTGGCTGCTGACCCGCGATGCCGCGGGCCGGCCCGAACTGGTGGCGCCTTCCGCCACCCCGCTGCCCGCCGGACACCCCGGCCACGTGCGCCTGGTGGACTGCGACCGCGCCGTCACCGAAGGCGAGGCGGCGCTGGCCCTTCCGCCGGGCCTGGTGCAGTGGCTGGAACACCGCTCGGGGTCCATCTATGTCGTCCAGTGACCTGCGCCTGCGCATCGGCCTGCTGGCGCTGGAAGGCAGCGTGCTGTCCAGCCTGACCGGGCCGATGGACGTGGTGCGCATCGCCCAGAAGCTGGCCGAGCTGCGCGACCCCGGCACGAAGCTGCGCATGGACACCGTGCTGGTGGGCGCGCGCGGCCAGTCGGTGGCGGTGGGCAGCGGCGGCCTGAGCATCGGCCCGGTGCAGTCGCCCGACGTGGCGATGGACCTGCTGCTGATGCCGGGCTTCATGCATTCCAGCGCCCAGGACATGGTGCAAAAGGTGGCCGGCTACGGGCCCGAGATCGAGCTGCTGCGCGCCCTGCACCTGCGCGGCGTGCCGCTGGTGGCCAGCTGCTGCGGCACGTTCCTGCTTGCCGAATCGGGCCTGCTGGACGGCCGCCGCGCCACCACCAGCTGGTGGCTCGACGCCACGTTCCGCCAGCGCTATCCGCAGATCCAGCTGGACGTGGACCGCATGGTGGTGGAGGACGGCGGCGTCACCACCACCGGCGCCAGCACGGCGGTGCTGAGCTATGTGCTGCAGCTGATCGCGAAAAAGGTGGACCCGGCGCTGGCCCAGCAGACCGCACGCATGATGCTGATCGACCCCGACCGCCAGAGCCAGGCGCCCTACATCAGCCTGGCCCTGACGGAACGGCCGCGCCACTCGCTGTCGGAAAAGGCCGAGCACTTCCTGCAGAAGGAGCTGCACCGCGAGCTGAGCATCGCCGAACTGGCCGAGTACTGCGGCACCAGCGAGCGCAGCCTGCTGCGGCATTTCCGCCAGCACTACGACACCTCGCCGCTGGCGCACATCCAGCACCTGCGCGTGGAGCGCGCGAAGGCGCTGCTGGAGACCACCCTGCTGAGCTTCGAGGAAGTGGTGGAGCGCTGCGGCTACAGCGACGCCTCGAGCTTCCGCAAGCTGTTCAAGCGCGCCACCTCACTCACGCCCGCCGACTACCGCGACCGCTTCCGCCTGCGCGCGAACTGAGGCCGGCCGGCGCTTGAGGCCGAACAGTGGCCGCAGGAAACCGACGCGGCGGATCACGAACTCGTGCAGCAGCGCGCAGGCGGCCACCGTGCCCAGCACCACCGCCGTCGCTTCCACCGCGGCGCCCAGCTTGAGCGGCACCAGCCAGTAGGCCAGCAGCACGGTGGCGCTCTGGTGCAGCACGTACCAGGGGAACACCGCCTCGGTGGCGTAGGGCAGCCAGCGGAACGGACGGTCCAGCGCGTGCTTGCCCCAGGCCAGGATGGCCAGCAGCGTGGTCCAGGCGAACAGGCCGCGCAGGGCGCGCATGGCCGTCACCGCCGGGTCGCTGAAGACGATGTCGGACTTCAGCAGCGGCACGTACACCGCCACCATCGCCAGCGCGCCCCACAGCAGCGGCCGGCGCAGCCGCACCAGTTCGCCCCAGAAGCCCGCCGAGCGCGCCAGCGCATAGCCGTACAGGAAGACCGTGAAGTACTGCGCGTGCTGGAACCAGTCGTGGATGAGGTCGTTGGTGGGCTCGAAGCGCGGCATCAGCACCGTCAGGTACAGCACCAGCGGCAGCGCCGGCAGCAGCACCAGCTTCCAGCCGCGCAGGCCCGCCAGCGCCGCCTGCATCCGGCGCCCCGGCGCGGACTCCAGCACCGGCAGCAGCGCAGTGAGCGCCAGCGTGTAGACCCACAGGTAGGCCAGGTACCACAGGTGGTTCCAGGTGATGCCGTATTCGGCGCCGTCGAAGCCGCCCGCCGGCCACGGTTTGATCTCCCAGTAGCGCAGCATGAAGCGGGCATAGCCCGGCTCCACCGCGCCGTTCACCACGCCCTGGCAGTAGGCCTGCACCGGCACGATCACCAGCATGCCGAACACCAGCGGCAGGAACAGCCGCCAGGTGCGCTCCAGCGCGAACCGCCCGGGCTTGCGGGACGGCTGGTAGAGGCCGATGGCCAGGCCGGAGATCAGGAACAGCAGCGCCATGCGCCAGCGGTTCATGGCCAGCATCGGCCACTGCAGCCACTCGGCCAGGTAGGTGCTCTTGAGGTGCCACTCCCACTCGGCCACGTACAGCATGGCGCAGTGGTAGGCGATCAGCAGGCCAAAGGCGATGACGCGCAGGGCGTCCAGGTCGTGGCGGCGGTTCATGGCGGTCTCCGCGGAAGTGCCGCCAGACTGGAGCGGCGCCCCCGCCCCGCCCAGCGCGAAGGGACGGCCGGCGGGCCGCCGGGGACGAACCGCGGACGGGCGTGACCAACCGGGAGCCCCGTCCCCGCCGCCCGCACCTAGAATGTGGCCATGACCGACGATGCCCCCGCCGCCACCGCCGCCGACCGCTTCCTGCGCCACCGGCGCTGGTTCGAGGTCGGCTTCTGGGTGCTGGCGGTGTCCCTGAGCGCGATCGGCAACACCATCACGGTCAGCATGGAAATGACCCGCGCCGGCCTGCCCCACCACCCGCTGGAGCCGGCCCTGTGGGAATGGAGCAGCAACCTGGTGCTGCTGGCCCTGGTGCCGGCGATCGTGCTGTTCACCCGCCGCTTCCCCCTGCACCTGGACACCTGGCGCCGGCAGCTGCCCTGGTACCTGCTGGCCAGCGTGGCCTACAGCCTGGCGCACGTGCTGGCCATGGTGGCGGTGCGCAAGGCGGCTTACGCGCTGGCGGGCGGGACCTACGACTTCGGCGACTGGCCGCGGCAGATGGCCTACGAATACGTCAAGGACATCCAGACCTTCTTCAACGCCGTGCTGCTGGTGCACCTGTACCGGTTCGTGGTGCGGCGCCTGCAGGGCGAGGCCAGCCTGCTCGATGCACCCGACGACGACGCACCGCCGGTGGAGCCGGTGGACCGGCCCGAGCGTTTCCTGGTGCGCAAGCTGGGCCGCGAGTTCCTGGTGGCCGCCAACGACATCGAGTCGCTGCAGGCCTCGGGCAATTACGTGAACCTGCGCGTGCGCGGCCGCGACTACCCGCTGCGCAGCACCATTGCCGCCATCGAGTCACGGCTGGACCCGGCGCGCTTCCAGCGCGTGCACCGCAGCTGGATCGCCAACCTCGAGCACATCGCCATGATCGAGCCCCTGGACACCGGCGACGCTCGCATCCACCTCAAGGACGGCAGCACCCTGCCCTGCAGCCGACGCTACCGCGCTGCCCTGCGCGACCGCGCCCACTGACCGCGCCCACCCAAGACGCTCATTCGCGCCCGCGCCGCAGCGTACCGAACAGCCAGTCGCCCAGCGGGTAGGTGATGTTGAAGTTGCAGTGCGCCATCAGGCGCGGGTCGTGGTGGGTGCGGTGCAGCCAGCGCAGCCGGCGCACCAGGCCCAGCCGCGCGATCGGGTGGGCCTGCGGCAGGTGGTAGGCGGCATGCAGGAATTCATAGTTCAGGAAATACGCCAGGCCCGAGGCGATGAACAGCCAGGCCACGTTCGCCGAAACCAGCCACTCCAGCGCGAACCACACCGGCACCCCGAACAGCCCGAAGAAAAACAGCACCAGCACCGGCGGGAACAGCAGCGCGCGGAAATCCCGCCCCGACTCCACCGGCATCGCCTCGTGGGTGAAGAAGCGGTGGTGCTGCCCGGCGTGGCGCCGGTACACCAGGCCCAGGCCCGGGAACGGCCGGTGCATCGGGAAGCGGTGGCCGAAGTATTCGGTGAGGTTGGCGTACACCAGCGACAGCGGCACCGCCAGCCACTCCAGCGGCTGCACCGCCCGCAGCTGCAGCAGGCAGGCCAGCAGCACCGCGCCGCCCACCCCGAAAGTGAACAGCGCGTGCGCGCCACCGCGGTAGCCGGCCGGGATGAACCGGGTGCGGTACTCGGCGCGGAAGCGCGCCACGGCGTCGGGCAAGGCCGGCGGCGGCGAGGGATCTTCTGGCATGAAGGCGTGGCCTCCTGGTCGTCTTGCGCCAGAATAACGCCATGGCCCCGCCCCGCAAGATCGTGCACGTGGACATGGACGCGTTCTACGCGTCGGTGGAGCAGCGCGACGACCCGTCGCTGCGCGGCCGGCCGGTGGTGGTGGCCTGGCGCGGTGCGCGCTCAGTGGTGTGCGCGGCCAGCTACGAGGCACGCACCTTCGGCGTGCGCTCGGCCATGCCGGCGCTGCGCGCCGAGAAGCTTTGCCCGCAGGCGGTGTTCGTGCCGCCCGACTTCGCGCGCTACAAGGCGGTGTCGCGCCAGGTGCGCGAGATCTTCGCGCGCCACACCGACCTGATCGAGCCGCTGTCGCTGGACGAGGCCTACCTGGACGTCACGGAAAACAAGCTCGGCCTGGCCAGCGCCACCGCCGTGGCCCAGGCCATCCGCGACGCCATCCGCGAGGAAACCCGGCTCACGGCGTCGGCGGGCATCGCGCCCAACAAGTTCCTGGCCAAGATCGCCAGCGACTGGCGCAAGCCCGACGGCCAGTTCGTGGTGAAGCCGGCGATGGTGCTCGATTTCCTGGCGCCGCTGCCCGTGGGCAAGCTGCCGGGCGTGGGCAAGGTGATGGAGGCGCGGCTGGCGGCGCTGGGCATCGCTACCGTGGGCCAGCTGCGCGCGCACGGGCAGCCGGACCTGGAGCGGCGCTTCGGGCGCTGGGGCCGGCGCCTGCACGAGCTGTCGCTGGGCCAGGACGACCACGCGGTGGAAAGCGAGCGGCCGACCACGCAGGTGTCGGCCGAGGACACCTTCGCGGTGGACGTGCCGCTGGAAGCCACCACCGAGGCCATCGGGCAGCTCGCGGCGAAGGCCTGGTCGGGTGCGCTGCGCGAAGCCGAGCGCAGCGGCCGCACGGTGGTGCTCAAGCTCAAGACGTCGGACTTCCGCATCCTCACCCGCAGCCACACGCCGCTGCAGCCGCCGACCACGCTGGCCGAAGTGATCGCCATCGCGCTGGACCTGCGCTCGCGCGTGGAGCTGCCGGCGCGAACGCGCTACCGCCTGGTCGGCGTGGGCCTGGCCAACTTCCGGCGCCACGACGAACTGCCGCCCCAGGCTTCGCTTTTCGGGCCCTGATCTCCCGCTGCAATCCCAGACAAAAAAGAAGGGCCGGCATGGCCGGCCCTTCGGGGTGGTGCGTGGCGCGTGGATCAGTAGTACAGGCCGTACAGGATGTCGCGGATCAGGCCCGAAGCGATGGCGACCAGCACCACGTCACGGTCCACGCGCACCCAGTGGTAGCCGTAGGGCGGCGGCGGCAGGCGGTAGGCGTTGTAGTCCACGTAGTAGTTCTGGCTGTAGTAGGACGACGGCAGGCGATGCCCGACGCGCCACTGGTAGGCCCGGTAGCCGCGCGGGTACACGTATCGCACCGGCGCGCGGTAGCGGTACTGCGGGTACCACTGGTTGCCGTTCCAGCGGCGGTCGTTGTGGCGCGAGTAGCGGCTCACGTCGTAGCGGCCGTTGCTGTAGCGGTTGTCGTAGCGGCCGTCGTAGCGGTTGTCGTAGCGGGAATCGTTGCGGCCGTAGCGGTCGTCGTAGCGATTGTCGTCGCGCCGGTCGTCGCGCCAGTCGCGGCGGTCGTCGCGGCGGTCGTCGCGGCGGTCGTCGCGGCGGTCGTCACGGCGGTCGTCACGGCGGTCGTCGCGGCGGTCGTCGCGCCAGTCGCGGCGGTCGTCACGGCGGTCATAGCCCTGGTCCTGGCGGGCCTGCTGCACGGCGTTGGCCAGGCCCAGCTGGCCGGGCTGGCCACGGCGGTCGTCGGCCTGCCATTCGCGGCGCTCGCCGCGCTCCTCGCGCACGACTTCGCGGCGGCCTTCGCCGCGCTCCTGACGCTCCTCGCGCACGACTTCGCGGCGGCCTTCGCCGCGCTGCTGACGCTCTTCGCGGCGATCTTCGTCACGCTGCGCGCGCTCGCCGTCGCTGGTGCCGATCCCGCCGGGCTGGCCAGACGCCTCGCGTTCCCAGCGGCGCTGTTCCTGGGCCTGTGCCGGCAGGGCAGCAGCGCCCGCCAGCAGCAGGGAAAGGGAAGCGAGCATCAACTTGTTCATTGTCCACCTCAGGTTTCGGGGCCGTGGCCAGCACTCTGTCCACGGCGCGGATCATCGCTCCCGGGCGTCTGAATTCGTGTTGAATGCCGCCGGTGCCACCCGGGACCGTTTGCCTGCCAGTCAGCTGCGGGGCGCCGGCGGGCTGGGCTAGAATCCACGCAAAACCATCGGGAACCCGCCGCCATGCCCTCCTTCGACGTTGTTTCGGAAGTCGACAAGCACGAACTCACCAATGCCGTGGACACCGCCAACCGCGAGCTCGGCACCCGCTTCGACTTCAAGGGCCAGGACGCCAGCTTCGAACTCGACGGCTTCGTGGTGAACCAGAAGGCGCCCAGCGACTTCCAGCTCAAGCAGATGTTCGACATCCTGCGCGGCCGCCTCGCCGCCCGCGGCATCGACATGCGCTGCATGGACGCCGCCGAGCCCGAGGTGAACCTCGCCGGCGCCCGCCAGAAGATCACCATCAAGCAGGGCATCGAACAGAAGCTGGCCAAGAAAATCGTCGCCACGCTCAAGGAAGCCAAGATCAAGGTCGAAGCCCAGATCAACGGCGACAAGCTCCGCGTGAGCGGCAAGAAGCGCGACGACCTGCAGGAGGCCATGGCGCTGTTGAAGAAGGCGGATCTGGAGATTCCGCTGCAGTTCGACAATTTCCGGGATTGACCTTGCTGGAGCAATGAAGCGGGAACTAGTGAAGAGGAAATAGGAACTAGAGGAAGTGCGCATACCCTCGAGCCCGCTGCTCTTCTCTAGTTCCTAGTTCCTAGTTCCTAGTTCCTAGTTCCTAGTTCCTCATTCACCCTTTCGCGCTTCCAGACCGGCCGCGCCAAAGATCGCCGCCCGATCCCCCTCCCCCAACACCCGCCACTGCCCCGGCGCCAGTTCGCCCAGCCCCAGCCCGCCCAGCGTGTGCCGGTGCAGGCTTTCCACGTGGTTGCCCACTGCCGCGAACATGCGGCGGATCTGGTGGTAGCGGCCTTCCACCAGAGTGATGCGGGCGCGGCGCGGGCCCAGGGGTTCGATGATGGCCGGGGCCAGCGGGGTCTTTTCCGATTCAAGCATCAGCGTGCCGCTGCCGAACACGGCGGCCTCGTCGCCGCGCAGGTCCGAGGCCAGCACCGCCTCGTAGACCTTGGGCAGGTGCGCCTTGGGCGAGGTGATCCGGTGCAGCAGCGCGCCGTCGTCGGTCATCAGCAGCAGGCCCGAGGTGTCGCGGTCCAGGCGGCCCACGGTGGACAGCACCGGATCGCGGAGGCGGTAGCGCGGCGGCAGCAGGTCGTACACCACGCGGCCGGGGTCCTTGGTGGAACAGGTGTAGCCGGTGGGCTTGTGCAGCATCAGCAGCAGGCCCTGCGGCGGGTCCAGCGGCTCGCCGTCCACCCGCACCTGGTCGTGCGCGACGGCGTCGTCGGCGTACAGCACGTCGCCGGTGGCGTCGGTGATGCGGCCTTCGCGGAACATCGCCGTCACCTGCTTGCGGCTGCCATAGCCCAGGTTGGCGATCAGTTTGACGAGCTTCATGGGCGGGACTCCTTGACGGCTTCGATCACCTTGAAGCCGGCGTCCTCGCGGACGGTGCGGACACGGGCGAAACCGCCGGACAGCGCGGCCTCGTAGGGCAGGTGCCGGTTGGCCACCAGCCACAGGCGGCCGCCGGGACGCAGCGCAGCGGCCGCGGCGGCGATGAAGGCCAGGCCCAGCGCGGGTTCGTCGGCGCGGCCCTGGTGGAACGGCGGATTGCTGACCACCACGTCGTACGCCTGCGGCAGGCCAGTGGTGACGTCGTGCCAGTGGAAGCCGACCGGCACGCGCGCGCCGGCCAGGTTTTCGCGCGCCAGCGCCAGCGCGCGGGCCTGCGCTTCGTACAGGTCGATCGCGGTGATGCCCGGGCAGCGCGCCAGCACCTCGGTGGACAGGTAGCCGAAGCCGGCGCCCAGGTCGGCGCAGCGACCCGCCAGGTCGGGCGGCAGGCACGAGGCCAGCAGCGCCGACGCGGCGTCGATGCGGTCCCAGGCGAACAGGCCTGGGCGACTGACGAAGCGGCCGTCGGCGATGCGGCGCGGGGCGTCCAGCGCCAACCATTCATCGAGCAGCGCGCGGTCCACGCCTTCGCCCAGCGGCGCGGTCCAGCAGACGCGGCAGTGGCGCTTGGACAGCGCCTGCACCGGGCCGGCCAGGCGCGCCAGGTCGTCCTGCAGCGAGCGCGCGCCCTCGTTGTTGCCGGCGCAGGCCAGCACCACGCCGCCCGGCATGGCCTGCGACACCGCGCGCGCCAGCAGTGCGCGCGATTCGGCGCGCTGGCGCGGCGCCAGCACCAGCACGCGCTGGAAATGGCCGGGCACCGAGTCCACCACGCGCTGCCCCGACGCCGCCAGCGCATCGGCCCAGGGCTTGAAGCCCTGTTCGCAGGCGATGTCCTGGCCGCGCCAGGCCTGCAGCGCCGCGCCGGCGCGGGCGTGCAGGAACAGCGTGGCGCCCGGCGCCGGCCACGCCACGGCGCCCGACGCCAGCGGCAGCAGCAGGATGTCGAGCGCGGGATCGTCTGCGGCCGGGGCCAAGGGCGTGCTCCGCCGGGGTGAGGCCGTGATTTTAGCCCGTGGCGGCGCTCAGGCGTTGGCCGGCTGCAGCGACTTCACGCGATTGCGGCCCAGGCCCTTGGCTTCGTACAGCGCCAAGTCCACCGCGCGGTAGAGTCCGTCGCCGTCGCCGTGGGTGCCGGCATCGAAGGCGCCCACGCCCATGCTGGCGGTCACGGTGATGCGCTGGCCGTCGCATTCCAGCGGGCGCATCACCAGGTCATGGCGCAGGCCTTCGGCTGCCGACAGCGCGTCGGCCTGGCTGCCTTCGAACAGCACGCCGAACTCTTCGCCGCCCAGCCGCGCCAGCAGCGCCACGTGCGGCGCGAACGCCCGCTGCAGGCGGTCGGCCAGCGCCTTGAGGCAGGCGTCGCCAACCACGTGCCCGTGGCGATCGTTCACCTGCTTGAAGTGGTCAATGTCCAGGATCAGCAGGATGAAGCCAGCCCCGCCCTGCTGGGCGCGCTGCGCCAGCTGGTCCAGGCGCGCGGTGAAGTGGCGGCGGTTGTACAGCCCGGTCAGCGCGTCGGTGCGGCTGAGGTTCTCGTAGAGGTCGCGCTGCTCGCGCAGCGCGAGGTCGAGCTGTAGCCGGCGCCGGTACTCGGCGTGGCTGCGCACCAGCGCGCCGGCCAGGTACATGGCATAGAACGACATCGCCACCGCCAGCGCGCGGTCGCCCGGGTGGCTCCACAGCACCACCAGCATCGGCACGAAAAGCACGCACACGCCCACCGCCGCCAGGTGCCGCACCGTGGAATAGACGTTGGCGAACACGGTGGCGTAACCGATGGTGGCGATCAGCGACACCAGGCGGGTGTCGGCGCCGAAGCGGGCGTCGAGCAGGATCCAGGCCTGCACCCCGGCCCACAGCGCCGAAGCCAGCGGCAGCACCAGCGCGAACCGGCGCAGCCAGCGGCGATTGGCCGCCGGGTCGCCGTCCACCGGCGGGCGCATCCACAGCCGCAGCAACGCCAGCAGCAGCAGGCCGGCGCCGATGGCCAGCGCCGTCCGCGGCGCGAACGCCATCACGTCGCCCAGCCAGCCGATCACCGCCCAGCCGAACAAATAGAGGAAGCCGCCCACCTTCGAGAGTTGGTGGGTGTCGTCCACGACCTGCCGCAGTCGCCAGTCGGCGATCCGGTGTGCGGGCAGGTCTTGGCCTGCCTTGCCTTGGTTTGGGATCACGGGTTTCGGGTCCGCGGTTCCGGGCCCAGCCACCCCTGTGGCAAGCCCTGACCGCCACAGTCGGGCAGGTCGTGCATCGCGTCAAGTCGGCCGCGGCCTTCACATGCCGGCGGCCACCGGTGACACTGCCGCTTCCCCGCCCGAGGTCCCCCACGATGCTGATCACTTCCGCCCTGCTCACGGCCGCGCTGGCCGCCGCCCCCGCCCCCGGCAAGGCCGCCACCCCCGCCGACCTCACGCCGATCGAGTGCAGCGCCTGCGCCGAGTGGAACGTGGCGCGTGCACCCTTCGCGCTGCACGGCAAGAGTTGGTACGTGGGCACCGAGGGACTGAGCGCCGTGCTGATCGACAGCGGCGACGGCCTGGTGCTGATCGACGCCGCGCTGCCGCAGTCGGCGCCGCGGATCGCCGCCAACATCGAAAGCCTGGGCTTCCGCCTCACCGACGTGAAGTGGATCCTGAACTCGCACCCGCACTACGACCACGCCGGCGGCATCGCCGCCCTGCAGCGCATGAGCGGCGCCAAGGTGGCCACCACCGCGCGCGGGGCGCAGGCGCTGCGCCTGGGCAATGCGCCGCACGACGACCCGCAGGTGGGCTTCGGCCCCCAGGCCAACGCCTTCCCGCCCGTTGCCGTGGTGGACGAACTGGCCGACGGCGCCGCGCTCACGCTGGGCGATCTCACGCTGGTGATGCACGCCACGCCGGGCCACACGCCGGGCGGCGCCACCTGGTCGTGGCGCAGCTGCGAAGGCAAGGACTGCCGCAACCTCGTTTATGCCGACAGCGTCACGGCGGTGTCGGCGCCCGGCTTCCGCTACAGCGACGATGCGGCCCGCGTGGCCGAGTTCCGCGCCACGCTCGACCGTGTCGCGGCGCTCGACTGCGACCTGGCCGTGTCCGCCCATCCCGGCCCCACCCGGCTGTTCGAGCGCGCGGCCGCGCGCGACGCCGGCAAGGCCGAGCCCGCCTTCTTCGATGACCAGTCCTGCCGCGACTACGCCAGCTTCGGGCGCGACTGGCTGGACAAGCGCCTGGCCGAAGAGGCCGCCAAGCCCGACTGACGCCGGCTCAGCCGCCCGCGTCGTCGCCGGGCTCGCCCTTCGCGGGCTCGCCCGGCGACCGCCACTCCAGCTGGCGGTAGTCGAAGCCCTGCGCCAGCCGCGGCTTCACCACCTGGAAAAACGGCGACACGTCGAAATCGCGCGGCGCGTACAGGCTGTGGTGGCGGATGAACAGGATCTCGCGCGCGGCGCGCCGCGCGCCCCTGGAGTCCACGTCCACCAGTTCCACCTCGGGCAGGATCGGATAGCGGATGGATTCGAAAGCCTGCGCCAGCAGGGTCGAACAGATCGCCTTGGTGGGCTCGCCGCTGCCCAGCGACAGCATGCGCCGCTTCATCGAACCGGGCACCGGCGGCGTGCGGATGAAATAGCGCGCCAGGTCGAAGATGTTCTTCAGGTCGTAGGTGATGCCCTTGCGCGAGAGCATGAACTGCACCAGCGCGTCCACCTCCGCCTCGCCCAGGCCCACCGGCCGGCAGATGCGCGTGTGCAGGCCGGCGAAGGCACTCAGCGGGATCGTGCGCACGCCCTCCACCACGTCCACGTCCACCAGCAGCTTCGGCTCTTCGCCGGGCGCGGGCGGCCCCAGGGTGTCGCCGATGTAGAGAGCCGCATGCGACCAGGTGGACTGGGTGAGGTACTTGATGGCGCTGGCGAAACGGCTGCTGCCTTCCACCAGCACCACGTCGCCCTTGCGCAGCGTGGCCGCGAACAGCGCCACCGGGCTGGTCGGGATGTGGCTGTTGCGTTCGCGCGGCTTGGCCAGGAAGGCGGCCAGCCGGCGACCGATGGCTTGCAGCGGCGACATGCCCGCTCCCCGTGGCGACTGGCCCGCAGCGTAACGCATGCCGGCGGGGCGGGGAAAAGCCGTGCGGTGCGTCGCATTCCGGCGGCGTCCGGGCGCCCTAGGCCATTCGTCACTTGACGCATTGGGCCCCCGGTCGCCAGAGTCGGCGGGCCCCTTCCCTGCCGCTGGTATCGAAGCCTCGATGCCCGGCCCCGCCCATCCGCTGGAGTGACACGATGGACAGACGCGACTTCCTGACGATCTCGGGTATCGGCCTTGCAGGCCTGATGCTTCCCTACAGCCGCTCCATCGCCGCCGCCGAACTCGTGTCGGGCCTGGACATCGCGATGAAGAAAGCCATCGCCGACGCCGCCCTCGAGGCCGCCACCGGCTCGGGCGCCAGCTACTGCGACGTGCGCATCGGCCGCTACCTGCAGCAGTTCGTCATCACCCGCGAGGACAAGGTGCAGAACGTGGTGAACGCCGAATCCACCGGCATCGGCATCCGCGTGATCGCCAACGGCGCCTGGGGCTTCGCCGCCACCAGCGACCTGAGCACCGCCGGCGTCGCCGCCGCGGCGCGCCAGGCCACCACCATTGCCAAAGCCAACTCGCGCTTCCAGACCGCGCCGGTGCAGCTGGCCAAGGTCGCCGGCGTGGGCGAGGTCAGCTGGAAGGCCCCGATCACCAAGAACGCCATGGCCGTGCCGGTGAAGGACAAGGTGGACCTGTTGCTGAGCGTCAACGCCGCCGCCATCAAGGCCGGCGCCGACTTCGTCAACTCCACCCTGTTCACCGTGAACGAGCAGAAGTACTTCGCCTCCACCGACGGCAGCTACATCGACCAGGACGTGCACCGCATCTGGGCGCCGTTCTCGGTCACCGCCATCGACAAGACCAGCGGCAAGTTCCGCACCCGCGACGGCCTGTCGGCGCCGATGGGCATGGGCTATGAATACCTCGACGGCGGCGGCACCAAGTTCATCTCGCCCAACGGCGTGATCAACTACGGCAAGACCTACGACATGGTGGAAGACGCCGTGGCCGCGGCCAAGCAGGCCCGCGAGAAGCTCACCGCCCCGTCCATCAAGCCCGGCAAGTACGACCTCGTGCTCGACCCGTCGCACACCTGGCTCACCATCCACGAGTCGGTGGGCCACCCGCTGGAGCTCGACCGCGTGCTCGGCTACGAAGCCAACTACGCCGGCACCAGCTTCGCCACGCTCGACAAGCGCGAGGCGCGCTTCCAGTACGGCAGTGACAAGGTCACCCTGTTCGCCGACAAGGTGCAGGAAGGCAGCCTTGGCGCGGTCGGCTATGACGACGAAGGCGTCAAGACCAAGCGCTGGAACCTGATCGACCAGGGCAAGCTGGTGGACTACCAGACCATCCGCGACCAGGCCCACATCCTGGGCAAGACCGAATCCGACGGCTGCTGCTACGCCGACTCCTGGTCCAGCGTGCAGTTCCAGCGCATGGCCAACGTGTCGCTGGCCGCGGGCAAGGACAAGCTCAGCGTGGCCGACATGATCAAGGACGTCGAGAAGGGCATCTACATCATCGGCGACGGCTCGTTCTCCATCGACCAGCAGCGCTACAACGCCCAGTTCGGCGGCCAGCTGTTCTACGAGATCAAGGACGGCAAGATCGCCGGCATGGTCGAGGACGTGGCCTACCAGATCCGCACGCCGGAGTTCTGGAACGCCTGCTCGGCCATCTGCGACGAGTCCGACTACCGCCTGGGCGGCAGCTTCTTCGACGGCAAGGGCCAGCCCTCGCAGGTCTCGGCGGTTTCGCACGGGTCCAGCACCGCCCGCTTCGACGGCATCAACGTCATCAACACCGCCCGCAACATCGGCTGACCGGCCAGGAGCCTTAGAACATGAGCATCTTCACCGAAGAACAGGCCAAGGCCATCCTCGACAAGGTCATCAAGCTGTCGGTGGCCGACGAATGCACGGCCACCCTCACCGGGTCGGTCGACGGCAACATCCGCTTTGCGCTCAACAACGTTTCCACCAGCGGCATCGTCAGCGACGCCCAGCTGATCGTGCAGGCGGCGTTCGGCAAGCGCGAGGGCATCGCCACCATCAACGAGTTCGACGATGCCGCGCTTGAGCGCGTCGTGCGCCGGGCCGAAGACCTCGCCCGGCTGGCGCCGGAGAACGAGGAATACATGCCGGCGCTGGAAAAGCAGGTCTACAAGCCCAGCCCGACCTTCAACGCCACCACCGCGGCCATCACGCCCGACCTGCGCGCCCAGGTGGCCGCCGATTCCATCAATCCGTGCAAGGCCAACAAGCTGATCGCCGCCGGTTACCTCAGCGACGGCCACAGCTTCTTCGCGTCGGCCAACTCCAAGGGCAACTTCGCCTACCAGCAGTCCACCAACTTCAACTACACCTGCACAGTGCGCACCGAGGACGGCCGCGGTTCGGGCTGGGTGTCGCGCAACCTGTCCGACGCCAGTCAGTTCAAGGCCGGCGACGACATCCAGGTGGCCATCCAGAAGGCGCGCGACTCCGCCGAGGCCAAGGCGCTGGAGCCGGGCAAGTACACGGTGATCCTGGAGCCGGCCGCCGCGGCGGGCCTGATCAGCTTCATGATGTTCTTCTTCGACGCGCGCCAGGCCGATGAAGGCCGCAGCTTCCTGTCCAAGAAGGGCGGCGGCACCAAGCTGGGCGAACAGGTGTACGACGCGCAGGTGAACATCCACGCCGACCCTTGGGATCCCGCGGCGGCCGTGCTGCCCTGGGACGAGAGCGGCCTGCCACGCGAGCGCCAGGACATCATCAAGGACGGCAAGATCGCCAACCTGGCGTACTCGCGCTACTGGGCGCAGAAGCAGGGCAAGCGTGCGGTGGGCCTGCCGGGCAACATCCTGATGGCCGGCGGCGACAAGACCACGGCCGAGCTGGTGAAGTCCACGCAGAAGGGCATCCTGGTCACGCGCACCTGGTACATCCGCATGGTGGACCCGCAGACCGTGCTGCTGACCGGCCTGACCCGCGACGGCACCTTCTACATCGAGAACGGCGAGATCAAGCACCCGGTGAAGAACTTCCGCTTCAACGAGTCGCCGGTGATCATGCTCAACAACATCG
>JALHLO010000074.1 GCA_022844525.1 Ramlibacter sp. | reverse complement strand
CGTGTAGGTCGTGGTGAGCGGCGCAGCCCGAACCGCGACGCTTCAGAGCTGCACTTCCGCTTCGCCGATGCCGTCGAACACGGCAAGCACGGTGTCGCCCTTGCGCGCCTCCAGCAGGCCGCACCAGGTGCCGGTGGTGACCACGGTGCCGCGCGGCGCCGTCTCGCCCTTGCGCGTCACATGGCGCAGCCACAGCGGCAGCAGCCAGGCGGGATCGCCCAGCGAATGCGTGCCACGGAAAGTCGTGACCGGCATGGTGCCGATCTTGACGCCGCAGGTCTGCTTGGCCCAGTCGCGCGCGGCAAAGGGCTTCCATTCGCCCAGCACCAGCGCGCCGTGCGACTGCAGGTCGGCCAGCTTGAGCAGCGCGCCGGCGGTGCGCGCCTGCTGCCAGCGCGAGTCGACGATCTCGATGGACACCGTCATCGCGTCGACCAGGCCGTCGGCCGCTTCGTGCGTGAGCGCCTGCGCGTCCGCGGCCGTCACGTCGCGCGCCAGCCGCAGGGCGACCTCGGCTTCGATCAGCCGCAGGTTGAAGTGCTCGCCGCGGGCATCGGCGGGGTTGTCCCAGACGCGCTCCGGCGGCAGCGGCGCGTGCGTGAGCACGGCGCTGCGCGAAGGGCCGCCCGACTTCCAGTGCCGCGGCACCGGCTCGCCGAACCAGCCCATCGCCCGCGCCACGCCGTCCTGCACCGCGTACGCCTCGTCGGCCTGTTGCAGCAGGCCTTCGAGCGGCGCCGCGTCCGCCGGGCGCTGTTCCCGCCAGGCTGCGAGCAGTGCGTCGGCAACGGTTTCGACCGGGTTCGGCATCGCGGAAGCTCCTTCGTGCAAAGCCGCGATGCTACTTGGTCGCGGCCTTCTCGCGGTTGGCGTGCAGGCGCGTGTCCACCAGGTCGACGATGCGGTCGATCACCGGATGGCGCAGGCCCAGCTGCCGCGCGACCAGCTGCACCAGCTTGTCGGCGCGCTCGATGTACTGCGCGCCGTTCTGCAGCGCGCGGGCGGCGGAAGCCGGACGCGACAGGCTCTGCGCCGCGGCGGCGTACTTCTCGAACGGCACCAGGTCCTCGTCGCGGGCGCCCAGGCGCAGGCACACGTCGTACACGAAGTTGTAGACCGAGCGCGATTCCTCGATGTCCGTGTGCACGGCTTCCTGCGCGGTGCGCATGCCGTCGGCGGTGATGCAGCGGTAGTTGCCCGCCAGCAGCATCGACCACTTGGCCAGCGGCACGAAGATGGAGTCGGACACGCGCAGCTTCACCGGCAGCTCGATCGGGCCCTCGGGCGCCTGGAAGCGCACGGCGTCCACGTCGCGCTCCAGTTCGCGCAGCATCTCGTTGTACCTGGGCGCGTCGAAGCGGGCGACCTTGAAGTTGGTCGGCAGGGTGACCTGCAGCACGTTGACCTTCTCGTCCGGCGGGCGGATCGCCTGCGGGTCGGGGCTGCACAGGGTCAGCAGGCCGGGGTCGAACTCGTCCCACACGCTGGCATCCGTGTACGCCGCCTTCAGCGCGCCGGCGTCCAGGCCGGGGATGCGCTTGAGGTAAGGCAGCGGCGGCATGTTCATGATCGACATGCAGGGCACGCGCGACCGGGCGACAGCGGAAAGCAGCTCACGCACGCCGGGCGAGCGGTATTGCGGCTCCTGCATCGCCAGGCCGATCAGGTCGTAGTCGGCGGGGTTCACGTCGCCGGTGCCGCCGGCGGAGACCTTGCCCGGGAGCTGGCGCGAATCGATCTCGACCGGCTGCGCGCGGCCGCGGATCGGCATGCGCACGCGGAAGCCTTCGCTGTTGATCAGGTCGGCCTCGGCCGGCAGGCACACGAGCTTCACCTCGTGGCCGGCGAACAGCAGCTTGGAAGCCAGCAGCGATCCATAGGACGCGCCCAGGATCAGGATCTTGCGTTGGGTGCTCATGCGGGGGGTCTCCACTTTGTTCGGTTGTACGGCTCGGGCCGGCGCTGCCAGCCCGGCCGCGAGATTACGCCGAGGTTATGGTTATGCAAAGGTGAAATGCTTGTGACCGAAAGCGATGCACTCGCTGCGGCGCAGCAAGCTTCAGCCGTCGACGCGCACGTTGGCCTCCCTGGCCACCTTCGCCCACTTCACGCTCTCCGAACGCACCAGCTCCGCGAAGTGCCCGGGCGAGCCGCCGCCGTCCTCGACCCCCAAGGCATCGAATTTTTCACGCACGTCGGCCAGCGCGAGCACCGACAGGATGTCCTTGTTCATCTTCTGCGCGATGGTCGCGGGCAGTTTGCCCGGGCCGGAGATGCCGTACCAGTTGAAGGTCTCGAAGCCGGGGAAGCCCTGCTCCTGCATGGTCGGCACGTCGGGATAGGCCTTCACGCGTTTCGCGCGGGTCTGGGCGATGGCGATCGCGCGGCCCGACTTCACGTGCGGCGTCGCGGCCGCCATGGTCTCGAAGCTGTACTGGATCTGGCCGCCGATGAGGTCGGTGAGCAGCGGGCCGCTGCCCTTGTAGGGAACGTGCAGCGCATCGACCTTGGCGCGCAGCTTGAACAGCTCCAGCGCGAAGTGCTGCGCGGTGCCGGGGCCGGCGGAGCCGAAGGTCACCCGGCCCGGCTGCGCCTTGCACAGGGCGACGATGTCCTTGACCGTCTTCGCCGGCTGCTGCGCGCCGGCGATCAGCAGGTTGGGCGTGAGCCCCAGCAGCGCCACCGGCACGAAGTCGCGCTCCGGGTGGTAGCGCAGCCTGGGCAGCACCGCCGGCGCGAGCGCATGGCTGTTGATGGTGGTGAGCAGCAGCGTGCTGCCGTCGCTCGCCTGCTGCGCCACGTATTCGGCGGCCAGCGTGCCGGAAGCGCCGGGCTTGTTGTCGATCACGACGGGTTGCTTCCACAGGCCCTGCAGCTTCTCGCCGACCACGCGGGCCAGGGCATCGGCACCGCCGCCGGGCGGAAAGCCCACGACGATGCGGATCGGACCGTTCGGCCACGACTGGGCCCGCACGGAGGGGAGTGCGGCGAAGGCGGCGGCGGCCGTCCCCGCCTGCAGCAGGAGGCGTCTTTGCATGGGGATCTCCTTGGAGGGAAGTGTCGGTCTTCTTCAGAGGGCGGGCCAGCGGTCGGCCCAGGGATGCGCCGCTTCGTAGGCGGCGCCGAGGTCGAACAGGAGGTCGTCGCTGCCGTAGGGTCCCACCAGCTGCATGCCGATGGGCAGGCCCTCGCGCGAGGGCGCGCAAGGCAGGGCGAGGCCCGGCAGGCCGGCGGCGTTGACCCAGCCGGTGTAGACGGCGTGGCCGCGGGGCCCGACCTCCTGCCCCGCGATCCGGGTCGGATAGGCGTCCTCCGCCTTCCAGGGGAGCGCGGCGGCGGAAGGCAGCACGATCACGTCGATGTCCCGGAACAGCGCCACGCTGTCGCGGCGCAGCTTCCGGACCTGTTCCAGGATGCGCCACAGGCGGGCAGCGGGAATGCCACGGCCTGTCTCCGCCATGTCGAGGTACTTGCGCGAGGCCCGCGCGGCCCATTCCGGATGCGCGTTGAACAGGTGCGCGAGGCCGGCCTGGCCGATCTGCGGCCAGGCATCGGCGTAGAAGTCGAGATCGAGCGGCAGCGCGCCCGTCCGCACGCGATGTCCAAGCGCTTCGAGCTGTCGCACGGACTGCGCCACGCTGGCGGCGATCTGCGGATCGAGGGGCGCGGTGCCGAAACGCTCGACGTACAGGATGCGCAGCGCGGTCGCGGGTCGTGCCGCCAGCCGCGCCTGTTCCGCCGCCAGCGAGGAGCGATCCACCGGCGCCGGCCCGCGCATCACCTGGAACAGCAGGCGCGCATCCGCCACCGTGCGCGCCAGCGGGCCGATCACCTCGAAGTCCAGCAGCAGGCTGGGCAGCACGTGCTCGCGCGGCACCGCGGAGAGCGAGGGCTTGAGGCCCACCAGCCCGGTGTGCGAGGCGGGCCGGCGGATCGAGCCGCCGCCGTCCTGGCCGATCGCCAGGGGCGTGATGCCCGCGGCCACCGAAGCGACGGCGCCGCCGCTGGAGCCGCCGGGCGTGAGCGCGAGGTTCCAGGGATTGCGCGTGACGCCGAAGATGGGATTGCCGGTGTAGCCCTCCAGCGCGAACTCCGGCACGTTGGTCTTGCCGATCAGCAGCGCGCCGGCCGCGCGCGCCCGCGCCACCGCGAACTCGTCATGCCCGGTCGCGTGCTCCCGCAGCGCCGGGCAGCCCCAGGTGGTCGGCTGGTCCACGGTGTACAGGCTGTCCTTCACCGACAGCGGAATGCCGTCGAGGGGCGACAGCGGCTGGCCGCGCGCGAATCGCTCGGTGGCGGCCTGCGCTTCGTCCATGAAGGCCGGGTCGCGCCGCGCCACCACGGCGTTGATGCGCGGGTTCACCTGCTCCAGCCGCGCCAGGCAGGCCTGCGCCACTTCGAGCGGCGTCAGGCTGCCGTCGCGGTAGCGGCGCTGCAGTTCGGTGGCGGACAGCCGCCAGGGCTCGCGGTTCGGCATGGCGCTACATCCGCGAAGGCAGGAAGGTCACCAGCTGCGGCACGGCCAGCAGCAGCAGCGTGAACGCGATCATGATCAGCGCGTAGGGCAGCGCGCCCCAGATCGCATCCTCGATGCCGCCCTTGTCGGGCCGGATGCCGTGCACCACGAACAGGTTCATGCCCACCGGCGGCGTGATCAGCCCCAGCTCGCACATCAGCACGATGAAGATGCCGAACCAGATCGGGTCCACGCCCAGGGCCAGCGCGATCGGATAGGTGATCGGGATGGTCGCCACCTGCATCGACAGCACGTCCATGAACATGCCCAGCACCAGGTAGAACACGATCAGGACCAGGATGAAGCCGGTGGCCGACAGCCCCAGGCTGGTCACCCACTTGGTCATCGCCTCGGCCACGCCGGTCAGGCTGATCGCCAGGTTCAGCACGAAGGCGGCCGTCATGATCAGCAGGATCATTCCGCTCACGCGCGCGGTGGAGACGAAGCAGTTGCGCAGCAGCTCGCGGCTCATCTTGCCGGACTGCCAGACGAAGCCCAGTGCCGCCACCACCCCGAGCGCCGCGCTCTCCGTGGTCGTCGCGATGCCGAAGTACAGGCTGCCCATGACGATGCCGAACACGACCACCGGCGGCACGAGGTGGACCAGGCTGCGCACCTTGTCCGCCCACGGCACCTTCGCTTCGCGCATCACGTGGCCGCTGGCCACGCTGGAGATCGCGATGTAGGCCATGAAGCAGGCGGTGAGCAGCAGGCCGGGGATGATGCCGGCGATGAACAGCTGGCCGATGGAGTTGTTGGTGAGCGACCCGTACACGATCATGTTCACGCTGGGCGGGATCAGGATGCCCAGCGTGCCGCCGGCCGCCAGGCTGCCGAGCGCGCCGCGCATCGAGTACCCGCGCTTTTGCAGCGAGGGCAGTGCCACCGTGCCGACCGTCGCCGCCGTGGCCACCGAAGAACCGGAGGTGGCGGCGAACAGCGCGCAGCTGCCGATGTTGGTGTGCAGCAGGCCGCCGGGCAGGCGCCCCAGCCAGGCCGACAGCGCGATGTACATGCGGTCGGCGATGCCGGAGCGCAGCAGCAGTTCGCCCAGCAGCACGAACAGCGGGATGCACGTGAGCAGGTTCTCGTTGTGCACGCCCCAGACCACCGGCGCGATCGAATCCATGAAGGGGGCGCCGTAGGCGGCGATGCCGCCGACGATGCCCACCAGCGCCATGGAGACGGCGATCGGCATCCCGACCAGCATCATGCCCAGCATCGCCGCGAAGGCGAGCCCGAAGAAGGGAAGGCTCATGGCTTGGCTCCTTCGGCCGCCTGGCGGTGCGCCAGGTCGTCCAGTTCTTCCTTCAGTTCTTCCTTGACGCTCTTGGGATGGAAGTCCGCGTTGAGCGCGGCGATGCGCCCGCGTGCCAGCAGCAGCGTCGCGCGCAAGGCATAGCCGGTGGCCACCAGCGCGAAGATCACCAGCCCCGCGTACCAGACCGACTGCGGCCAGATCAGCGGCGTCGCCCAGGGCGTCTGCGCCGTGCTGCCGTACTGCAGCGTGTCGGTGATCACCTTGGTCGCCACCCAGGCGACGAAGATGCCGAAGGCCGCCAGGCTGGCGATGGAGAACCAGTTCAGGAAGGCCTGCGCGCGGCGCGGCAGCATCTCGTGGAACACGTCCACGCGGATGTGGTTGCGCCCCATCAGCGCCAGGCTGAAGGCGATGGTGGAGCCCACCGCCAGCGAGTAGCCGCCCAGTTCGTCGGCGCCTTGCAGCGAGATGTTGAACAGCTTGCGCGACAGCGTTTCCACCGTCACCACCAGCGACAGCCCGATGAAGATCGCGCCGAAGACCCAAGCCAGCACGCCTTCGATGTGCTCCTTGACGGTGGCGCCCGCCGGGGAGGATGCGGCAGGCACACCCTCCTCCTGTTCCAGGAGAGACACGCCCCGGCTCATTTCAGCCCCAGCACCGGTGCGACCTGCGCGCTCCAGCCCCTGGAGCAGCCGGGATTGGACTTGTCGCAGACCTCGGCCCAGACCGGCAGCGACACCTTGCTGACGGCGCCGCGCACGAGTTCGGTGTCGGCGGCCTGCAGCGGCACGTTCACCAGCTTGAACTTCTTGCCGGTGGTGCACGGGTCCTTGCCCTGGTTGCAGTTCAGCGCGTCCTGGAACAGTTCCTCGGAATAGGTCCAGATCTCCTCGGTCAGCTTGTCGAAGGCGGCCTGCAGCTTGACCTGCTGGTCGGGCTTGAGCTGGTTCCAGGCCTTGGTGGTGATCGCGTAGCCGTTGAGCGCCATCTGGAAGCCCAGGGGCAGCTGGTGCGTCGTCACTTCCGGCCAGCCGGCGGAGTTGGCGGAGCTGGGGCCGGTGATGGCGCAGTCGACCACGCCCAGCGACAGCGACTGGTGGGTGTCGGCGAAGGACACCGGCACCGGCGTGCCGCCCACCATCTCGATGAACTTGGCCAGGTTCTGGTCGTACACGCGGACCTTCATGCCCTTGATGTCGGCCAGCTTGGCGATCGGCTTCTTGCAGAACAGGATCTGCGGGCCGAAGGGCCACACCCCCAGCAGCTTCACGTTGAACTGCTTCTGCAGGCGCTCGTCCACCGTCTTGAAGTAGGCCTTGGACACCTTGCGGCCGGTGGCGTAGTCGGGGCTGGCGCCCACCAGGTCCAGGCCCAGCAGCGTCGGCTCGTCGCGCGAGTTCTGCGACACGCGCAGCGAGACGATGTCGAACAGGCCGGCCTTCATCACCCGCAGCTGCTCGGTGTCCTTCAGGCCCAGCGTGTCGATCGGCTTGTAGTCCACGTCGATCGGCAGCCCGGTGCGCTGCGCGAAGTTCTCGAAGAAGGGCTGCTCCTTGTTCTTCTGGATCAGGCCGGTGGCCAGCGGCTGGCCGATGGCCTTGAACTTGATGCGGTCCTGCGCGGCGGCGGGCAGCGCCAGTGCCGCCGCGAGGGCCGCGACGGCAAGCGTTTTCAGGGGGAGGCGGAAGATCATGGGAGCTCCTGGAGTGGACGGACGAGGGAGAGTCAGCGGGGTGGGTCGAGCAGCCGCGCGATCGCGTCGGGCAGGCCGCGATGGGGTTTGGCGGGCGGGCGGGCGAAGCTGCCGCTGCGGGCGCGGCCGGGCTTCAGCGCGGCCAGCGTTTCGGCGTGGCGCACGGCGCTGGAGACGCCGTCGACCACGGGAACGGGAAGCTGGCCGTGCAGCGAGCGCGCCAGGCCCGCCAGCGGCGCGCCGGCGAGGACGATCACTTCGGCGCCGTCTTCCGCGACGGCGCGTTCGGCCAGGGCCTTCAGGGCCTGCGCATGTTCTTCCTGCACGCCGCCGATCGCGCTGATCGGGCGGTCCAGCGCGCGGATGCTGGCCAGGCGGCTGCCGAAGCCGTAGCTTTCCACCACTTCGCGGTACCAGGCCTGGATGCGCTGCGAGATGGCGATGATGGAGATGCGGTGGCCCAGCAGGTGCGCGCTGGCCAGCGCCGCCTCGGTCATGCCGGTCACCGGCACCGGCAGCACCTCGCGCAGGCCCGTGAGGCCCGGGTCGCCGAAGGCGGCCACCACGACGGCGTCGAAGCGTTCATGGTGTTCGGCGGCCACCTGCGCGGCGGCATAGGCGCCGACCAGCGCCTCGAAGCGGGTCTCGATGTAGGCCACGCCGAAGGGGGCGGTCAGCACCTGCACCTCGGTGCCGGGCGAGGCGCTGCGCCGCGCCTCGGCCAGGATCAGCGCGGAGACGCTGTCGCTGATGTTGGGGTTGACCAGCAGCAGGCGCATCAGCTTCTCCGGGGCAGCAGCGAAGGCGTGCCGCAGGGCAGGAAGCGGCCGCGGCCGGCGGCGCCCGTGAAATTGCGCCCGTCCCACACCACCTCGCCGCGCGCCAGGGTCAGGCCCGGCCAGGCCTTCAGCCGCATGCCTTCGTAAGGCGTGTAGTCGACGGCGTGGTGCAGCGCGCGGTTGTCGACCTGCAGCTCGCGCTCGTCCCACACCACCAGGTCGGCGTCGCTGCCGACGGCGATCGTGCCCTTGCGCGGATGCAGGCCGTAGGCCTTGGCGGGGTTGGTCGCGGTGAGCTCGACGAATTTCTGCAGCGTGATCCGGCCGGCCAGCACGCCTTCCGAATAGAGCAGCGGCAGCCGCGTCTCCAGGCCGGGGATGCCGTTGGGGATGTGGCGGAACGGCACTTCGCCGCCGCCGATCTTCTTGCCCTGCGCGTCGTCGAAGCGGAAGGGCGCGTGGTCGGAGGAGAACACGGTGAACAGGCCGTCGCCCAGGCCGTCCCAGATGATTTCCTGGTTGGCCTTGTCGCGCGGCGGCGGGCTGCAGATGCACTTGGCGCCCTGGTAGCTGTCGTCGATGCCGAGGTCTTCGGCCGTGAGGAACAGGTACTGGGGGCAGGTCTCGGCGAACACCGACAGGCCGTGGGCGCGGGCCCAGCGGATCTGCTCGATCGCTTCGCGGCCGGAGACGTGCACGATCAGGATCGGCACGTCCACCAGCTCGGACAGCGCGATCGCACGGTGCGTGGCCTCGCGTTCCACCAGCATCGGCCGCGCGTGCGCGTGCCAGCGCGGCGCGGTGCGGCCGGCCGCTTCCAGCCGCTTCGTCAGCCACTCGATGCAGTCGGCGTTCTCGGCATGGACCATGGCCAGCGCGCCGTGCGTGCGGGCGACGTCCAGCACGTCGAGGATCTGGCCGTCGTCCAGCTTCAGGTCGTCGTAGGTCATGTAGACCTTGAACGAGGTGTAGCCCTGGCCGATCAGCGCCGGCAGTTCCTTTTCCAGCACCGTGGGCGTGGGGTCGCTCACGATCAGGTGGAAGGCGTAGTCGATGCAGGCCTTGCCTTCGGCGCGCCCGTGGTAGTCCACCACGGCGGCTTGAAGCGACTGCCCCTTCATCTGGGCGGCGAAGGGAATGATGGTGGTCGTGCCGCCGCAGGCCGCGGACCGGGTGCCGGTGAGGAAGTCGTCGGCCATCTTCGCCGGGCCTTCCATCGGCTGGTCCAGGTGGCAGTGGGCGTCGACCCCGCCCGGCGTGACGGTGCGGCCGGCGGCGTCGATCTCGCGCCGGCCCGCGGGCAGGCCTTCGCCCAGCAGGGCGATGCGGCCGGCACGGATGCCGATGTCGCAGGCGAAGGTGTCGCTGGCCGTGGCCACGCGGGCGTTGCGGATCACCAGGTCCAGGGCATCAGCCATGGCGGGCTCCGTTTTGCACCAGCCCGGTGCGGCGGGCACCCCAGGAAAGTGCAGACACAAATGTCGACAACTGTGCAGGCGCGAATTCGGGTGCGAAGGGCGATCGGGTCATGGGCTTCGAGGGGAGGAGTGCAACTTCCGGGCCACCGCCGAAGCGGCGATGGCGACTGCCGGAGTGGGCAAACTATGGACGACCGGATGGCGGTCGGCGAATGGTGTTTACACCAATGTCGACAATTTAGACCAAAATGCGTGGAATCGCCGGCCCACCTTCGCCCATACTCCGGACCAGGGCGGGCTGCCGCCCAGGAGAACCTGCGTGACCCAAGCCCTGCGCCTGGGGGTGCTGACCCCCTCGTCCAACACCGCCCTGGAACCGCTGACCAGCGCCCTCGCCGCGGCCCTGCCCGGCGCCAGCGCCCATTTCTCGCGCTTCCGCGTGACCGAGATCGCGCTCGACGCCGCGGCGCTGGGCCAGTTCGACGACAGCAAGATCCTGGCGGCGGCCGAGCTGCTGGCCGACGCCAAGGTCGACGTGATCGGCTGGAGCGGCACCTCCTCGGGCTGGCTCGGCTTCGACCGCGACCGCCAGCTGGTGGAGCGCATCCGCGAGCGCACCGGCATCCCCGCCACCACCGCCGTGCTGGCGCTCAACGAGCTGCTGGCGCTCCGCCAGGTGAAACGGCTGGCGCTGGTGACGCCCTACACGCGGGACGTGCAGGAGCGCATCGTGGCCAACTACCGCGCCATCGGCATCGAGGTGGTCGCCGAGCGCCACCTGGGCATCCGCGTCAACCACGACTTCGCCGGCGTCACGCCCCCCACCCTGCGCGAGCTGATGGCCGAGGTCGCGCGCGCGCAGCCGCAGGCGATCACGACCTTCTGCACCAACCTGCACGCGGCGCAGCTGGCCCCGGAGATCGAGCGCGCGCACGGCGTCCCGCTGCTGGACACCGTGAGCACCACGGTCTGGGGCATGGTGCGGGCGGCGGGCGGATCGCCGGCCGGCATCACCGGCTGGGGGGAGCTGTTCCAATGGACCTGAACCCGCCGCGCGCCAAGCCGGCCGATAGAATCCCCGCCCCCACCCACCCCGCTCACCCACGCCGCTCCATGCCCGCCGCCGCGCGCCAGACGCCAGCCCCGACCCGTGCCGAACGCGAGAAGTCGGTCGACGAGATCTACGAGCGCATCTACATCGCGATCCTGGAACACCGCCTGCACCCGGGCACCAAGCTCGGAGAGGAGCGCATGGCCGAGATCTTCGGCGTCAGCCGCGCGCGCATCCGCGAGGTGCTGGCCCGGCTGGCGCACGAGCAGATCGTGGAGCTGTTCCCGCAGCGCGGCGCCTACGTCGCCAAGCCGACGACCGAGCAGGCGCGCGACGTGTTCGAGGCGCGCCGGCTGATCGAGCCGGCGGTGCTGCGCCGCCTGGTGGACACGCTGTCGCCCGAGAAGATCCAGCGCCTGCGCCGGCACGTGGAGCTGGAAGCCGACGCCCGCCGCCGCGGCGACAAGCGCGCGGTGATCCGCTTGTCGGGCGAGTTCCACACGCTGCTGGCGGAGCTGGCCGGCAACTCGGCGCTGGCGCGCAGCATGCGCGAGCTGTGCATGCTGACCTGCCTGACGATCTTCCTGTACGACGCGCCCACGGCGCAGAGCTGCCGGGACGACGAGCACCAGATGATCATCGACGCGGTGGCCAAGCGCGACCGCGCCCGCGCCGAGAAGATCATGCTGGAGCACCTGGACCACATCGAGGGCAGCCTGCAGCTGGACGAAAACACCGGCGAGGCGGACCTCGAGGCGATCTTCCGGGGCTGAGCTTCCCCGCGCCCTCGCCCGCCCAACCATGTCGTGGCGGGCTCGACCCGCCATCCAGGCACGGCGTGAAGAAATCACGTGCGCTGGCCCAGCCGACGTGCGGCGTTGCCGTATTTACGATGGGTTTACCGCAGGGGTCCACGCTCGCGCGTTGAAGGATCATCCCTCCCGAACCATGAGCGCCATGCACCCCGTCCATTCCCTCCGCTCCTGGCGCGCCCTGCCCTGGCTGGGTGCGCTCCTCGTGTTCTGGCTGGCGGGCGCCGCCTTCGCGCAGGACGAGGCCGACCCGCCCGGCCGGGTCGGCTTCCTGACGCACCGCGAGGGCAGCGTCGTGTTCGCGCCCGACGGCGAACAGGAGTGGCTGGAGCTTCCCGCCAACCGGCCGCTGACCGGCGGCGACCGCCTCTGGAGCGACCGGGGCGCACGGGCCGAACTGCAGCTCGGCTCCGCCACGCTGCACGTGGCCGGCGAGAGCCACCTCGGCGTGAACGCGCTGGACGACCGCAACGCCCAGTTCATCCTGCAGCAGGGCTCGGTCAACCTGCGCGTGCGCGAGCTCGCGGCCGGCGAGAACTTCGAGGTCGGCACGCCCAACCTGGCGTTCCGCGCCCTGCAGCCGGGCGACTACCGCGTGGACGTCGACCCGCAGACGCAGCTCACGCACGTCCGCGTTCAAAGCGGCACGGCGGCGGTGTTCGGCGAGGCGGGCCAGTCCCTCCACCTGGGCGCCGGGCAGGTGGCGAGCTTTTCCGGCCGCGCACTGGCGACGGTGAACGGGCCGGCCTGGCGCCAGGACGAGTTCGCGCACTGGGTGGCCGAGCGCCACCGGCTGGAGGACCAGTCGATCACGGCGCGCTACGTGCCGCGCGGCGTGGTCGGCTACTCGCAACTGGACCAGCACGGCAGCTGGAACCAGGACCCGACCCACGGCCCCGTCTGGTACCCGCGGGTCGTGGTGCAGGACTGGGCGCCTTATCGCCATGGCCACTGGGAGTGGATCGGCCCCTGGGGCTGGACCTGGATCGACGACGCGCCCTGGGGCTTCGCGCCGTTCCACTATGGCCGCTGGACCATGATCGGCCAGCGCTGGGCCTGGGTGCCCGGGCGGATGGCCGCGCGCCCCGTCTATTCGCCCGCGCTGGTGGTGTTCCTGGGCGGCGGCGGCACGCAGTTCACCGTCGGCTCCGGCCCGGCGGTCGGCTGGTACCCGCTGGCGCCCGGCGAAGCCTGGTGGCCGGTGTACCGGACCACCCCGCGCTACGTGAACCACGCCAACTTCAACATCAACCTGAACGCCTATCCGCGCCATTACGGCAACCACGTCTGGCGCACGCGGCCCATCGGCGTGACGGCGGTGGGCGAGGACGACTTCCGGCGGGGCCGCCCGGTCTACCGGAACTGGCGGCCGCTGCAGCCGCACGTGATCGGCCATGCGCAGGTCGGCATCGTGCCGGTGCGGCCCGAGGCGCGGCGCCAGCGCGAAGTCGGCGCCGCCCCGCGACTGCACAGCATGCCGCAGGTCAACGTGCAGTCCGTGCCGCAGCGCTTCTTCGGCCGCGACAGCGCGCCGCCGCTGGTGCGCGAGCAATACCGCGCGCAGCGCGAACAGGACCGGCTGCAGCGCGACGCCGAGCGCGCCGCGCGCGAGCAGATGCGCGAGCAGGAATACACGCGCCGCCGGCAGGCGCAGGACCCGACGTGGCAGCAAAGGCAGCTGTACGAGCAGCAGCACGCGCCGCGGGCGGTGATCCAGCAGCCGCAGTACCAGCGGCCCGCGCAGCAGCCAGCCCCGGTGATCCGCGACCAGCGATCGAACGAGGACCGTGGCGAGGGACGCCGCCAGCGCTGGGGCGAGGACCGCGGCGAAGGCCGGCGCCAACGCGACGGCGGCGACGACTCCCGCGGGCGCGGCCAGGGACGCGGCCGCGACTGAGCGAGCGAGGGCAGGCTCGTATTTCTGCCGCGCAGACTCCTAGCCCTCGTCCTTCACCTTGTACTGCGACGCGAGCTGCGCCTGCACGGCGGGCGGCACCTGCTCGTAGTGGCTGAAGGCGATCGTGTAGCGGCCCTGGCCGCCGGTCAGGGAGTTCAGCCGCGACTGGTAGCTGGCCAGCTCCGACAGCGGCGCCTGCGCCAGCACCGTCAGCGCGCCCGCGGTGTCCGACCGCGTGCCGCTCACCTGGCCGCGGCGGGACGCCAGGTCGCCGGTGATGTCGCCCATGTTCTGCTCCGGCGCGGCGATCTCGACGTTCACGATCGGCTCCAGCACGCAGGGGCGCGCCGCCTGCACGGCGGCGATCAGCGCCTTCTTGCCGGCCTGCACGAAGGCGATCTCCTTGCTGTCCACCGTGTGGTGCTTGCCGTCGTAGACGATGCACTTGAGGTCCACCACCGGATAGCCGGCGATCACGCCCTCCTCCATCGCCTGGCGCACGCCCTTTTCCACGGCCGGCATGAAGTTGTGCGGGATCGCGCCGCCCTTGACCTCGTCGGCGAACTGGAAGCCGCTGCCGCGCGGCAAGGGCTCGATGCGCAGGAACACCTCGCCGAACTGGCCGGCGCCGCCGGTCTGCTTCTTGTGGCGGTGGTGGCCTTCGGCCGGGGCGGTGATGGTCTCGCGGTAGGCGATGCGCGGCGGCCGCGTGTCCACCTGGCAGTTGTGCACCTCGGTCAGGCGGTCGAGCAGCGTGCGCAGGTGCAGCTCGCCCAGGCCGTAGACCACCGTCTCGTTGGTGGTGGCGACGTGCTCCACGCGCAGGCAGGGGTCCTCGCTCACCAGCTTCTGCAGGATGTCGTGCAGGCGCTGTTCGTCACCGCGCCGCCTGGGCGCGATCGCCAGGCCGTGCACGGCCACCGGGAACTCCAGCGGCTTCAAGTGGATGTGCGCGTCCTCGGCCGCGTCGTGCAGCACCGCGTCGAAGTGCAGTTCCTCCACCTTCGCGATCGCGCACAGGTCGCCCGGCACCGCCTTCGCCACCTCCTTCAGCTCCTTGCCCTGCAGCATGAAGAGGTGGCCCACCTTGAAAGGGCGGCGGCCGTCGCCCACGTACAGCTGGCTGTCGCGCGTGATCGTGCCCTGGTGCACGCGGATCACGCCCATCTTGCCGACGTAGGGGTCCTGCGTGATCTTGAACACGTGCGCCAGCACGTGCTTGTCCGGGTCGACCACCGCCGTGATGGGCCTGGCCGCGTCGCCCTCGCCTTCCAGGAAGGCGGGCGGGTTGCTCTCGGTCGGGTCCGGCAGCAGCCGCTCGATCACGTCCAGCAGCTCCGGCACGCCGGCGCCGGTGCGCGCGGACACGAAGCAGATGGGCACCAGGTGGCCTTCGCGCAGCGCCTGCTCCAGCGGCGCGTGCAGCTCCGCCGGATCGACGTCGCCGTCATTGAGGTAGCGCTCCACGAAGGCGGCGTCGACCTCCACCACCTGCTCCACCAGCGCGCGGTGCGCCTGTTCCACCGAGGAGAAGTCCGGCGGCGGGCCTTCGTCCTTCATCTTCCAGAAGCAGTCGAGCACGCGCTCGCCTTTCTGCGAGGGCAGGTTCAGCGGCAGGCATTCGCGGCCGAAGGCCGCCTGGATCTCGCCCACCAGCGCCTGCAGGTTCACCCCCTGCGCGTCGATCTTGTTGACGATGATGATGCGGTCGCGCTCGCGCTGCCTGGCCCACTCCATCATGCGCACCGCCAGCGGCTCGATTCCCGCGGCCGCATTGATGACGACGGCCGCCGTCTCCACCGCCTCCAGCGCGGGCAGCGACTGCCCGAGGAAGTCCGGGGCGCCGGGCGTGTCGACCAGGTGGGTGGTGATCCCGCGGTGCTCGAAGTGCATCAGCGTCGTGTTCAGCGAACGCAGGGCCCGCTTTTCCAGCGGGTCCTGGTCGGACACGGTGCTGCCCTTCTCTACGCTGCCGGGCGCGCCCACCGCCCCGGCCTTCCACAGCAAGGCTTCGGCCAGGCTGGTCTTGCCCGCGGCACTCGGACCCACGAGGGCCAGCGTGCGGCGCGAGGCGATGTCGCGATGTGTTCCCACGAACGGACCCTCCAGAGCAAAAGGGAGGACCATCCTACGCAGCTCGCATCGCGGCCGCAACGCGCGCAGCGCGACAATGAGCCGGAGCTTGCGCCTCGTCAGAGTCGTCCGACAGGCCGCGCGGTCGCTTTCCTACAAAATGTGAGCGCCTGCTAGCCGAGCCGCAGGGCCATCACGCCGCCGACGATCGCCGCCGTGCCCACGGCCCGCCGGACGGTGAAGGACTCCTTGAGCAGCCAGGTCCCGAGCAGCGCGGCGAACAGCACCGAGGTCTCGCGCAGCGCCGCCACCGTGGCCACCGGCGCCCGGGTCATCGCCCACAGGGCGATGCCGTAGGAGCCGAGCGACGCGGCCGCGCCCACCAGCGCCAGCGGCGCGCGCCGGCGGGCGTAG
>JALHLO010000073.1 GCA_022844525.1 Ramlibacter sp. | reverse complement strand
TCGGCGTGCCGCTGGGCGTGCTGGCGCACCGGCGGCCGCGCCTGGCCGCGTGGGTGATGGCCGCCGTCGGCATCGTGCAGACGGTGCCCTCGCTGGCGCTGCTCGCCTTCCTGATCGCCATCGTCGGCGCCATCGGCTTCGTGCCGGCGCTGCTGGCGCTGTCGGTCTATGCGCTGTTGCCGATCGTGCGCAACACGCACGCCGGGCTCGGCGCCCTGCCCGTGGGCATGCGCCACGCCGGCCTCGCGCTCGGGATGCGCGATGCGCAGGTGCTGCGCGGCGTCGAGCTGCCGCTGGCGGCGCCGGCGATCTTCGCCGGCATCAAGACCGCCGCCGTGTGGAACGTGGGCATGGCCACCGTCGCCACCTTCATCGGCGCCGGCGGGCTGGGCGAACGCATCGTCGCCGGGCTGGCCGTGAACGACACCGCGACCATGCTGGCGGGCGCGGTGCCGGCGGCGCTGCTCGCGCTGCTGATGCAGTGGCTGTTCGACGGGATCGAGCGCTGGCTGCGGCGCGCGCCCGCCGCCGGGCTCAGGCGCGGTCCACCACCACCTCGCTGATCCACACCACCGGCTGCGTGTCCGTGTAGTTGGGAATGTCCGCCATGATCTCCTTGGCATGCGGCCCCATCGCCGTCTGCAGGCTCTCCACCGATTCGCAGAAGACGCTGCAGCAGGCGAAGTAGGGGGACGGCGCGCCGGGAGCGCCGCCGGCCAGCCCCTTGTCGATGCTGTAGCCCTGGCAGGCGCTGCCCAGGAGGCGCGCCACCATGGGCATGTGCTTGTCGCGGTAGTAGGCGTGGTCGAACCGACCGCCTTCCCGGGCGGGATACAGGACGTTGAACTTGATCATGGGCGCTCTCCTTGGCTGGGGAGGCGCCAGCATAGTCCCGGCGCGGCCGCCTTGTCGAAGCCGCCGGCGCCGCCCGCTGTCAGTTCGGCGTGCCGGCGTTCGGGAAGAACAGCTGCTCGCCGTTGACCTGGTACGCGGCGATCGCCTGCTGGCCGGCGGGCGAGGTCACCCAGTCCACGAACTTCTGCGCCTCGGCCGCCTTCACGTGCGGGAACCTGCGCTGGCTGACCGCCATCACGCCGTACTGGTTGAACAGGCGCCGGTCCCCTTCCACCAGCACCGCCAGCTCGCCGCGGTTGCGAAAGCTCAGCCAGGTGCCGCGATCGGCCAGCGCGTAGGCGCCGCTGGAAGCGGCGATGTTGAGGGCCGGGCCCATGCCGCAGCCGCACTCGCGGTAGCCGCGCCCGCGCCCGCCCGCGCCGGACTGCGCCCAGAAGCGCTTTTCCGCCGAGTCGGTGCCGCTCTTGTCGCCGCGCGAGATGAAGGGCGCATCGACGGCGGCGAGCTGCTTGAGCGCCCGGGCGATGTCGCTGCCCTTCGCGCGGGCCGGATCGGACTTCGGCCCGACCAGCACGAAGTCGTTGTACATCACCGGGTAGCGCGCGGCGGCGAAGCCGTCGGCGACGAACTTGTCCTCGGCCACGCGGTCGTGGACGAACAGCACGTCGGCATCGCCGCGCCGGGCCATGTCGATCGCCTGGCCGGTGCCGACGGCCACCACCTTCACGATGATGCCGGTCGCCTTCGCGAATTCCGGCAGCAGGTGGGCGAACAGGCCCGACTGCTCGGTGGACGTGGTGGACGCCATGACGATGGACTGCGCCATCGACGAGGCGCCGGCGAGCGCGAGCGCGAGCGCGGCGAGCAGCCTGCGGAATCTCATCCCAGCTCTCCCTTGACGAACAGTTCGGCTTCACGCGAGGTGTCGCCCAGCGGCCCGTGGAAGAAGGCGTGCACGGGCAGGTCGGCGAGCACCCGCCCCTGCTCCATGTACACGACGCGCGTGGCCAGGCGCTTGACCTGGCCGAGGTTGTGGCTGGCGAACACCAGCGTCGTGCCGGCGGCCGCGAAGCCTTCCATCAGCGACTCCACCTCGCGCTTGGCGTGCGGGTCGAGGCTGGCCGTGGGTTCGTCCAGCAGCAGCACGTGCGGCTGCAGGCTCCAGGCGCGGGCCAGGGCCAGCCGCTGCAACTGCCCGCCCGAGAGCGTGCGCGCGTTGCGCAGCGCCACCGACGACAGCCCCACCCGCCCGAGCGCGGCCCGCGCCTGCTCCTTCGCCGCCCGCCAGCGCGTGCCCCGCAGCCACAGGGCCAGCGCGACGTTCGACAGGGAGCTCATGCGCAGCGCGAAGGGCCGCTGGAACACCATGGCCTGGCGCAGGGCGCCGTCGCGCAGCACGGCGCCGGCGGTGGGCCGCAGCAGGCCGTGCAGCACGCGCAGCAGCGTGCTCTTGCCGCTGCCGTTGGCGCCGATGATGGCCACCCGCTCGCCCGAGCCGATGCGCAGGTCCACGCTGTCCAGTGCGCGCACGCTGCCGTAGTGCAGGTCGACGCCTTTCAATTGCACCCAGCCGCTCATGCGCCGGCTCCCGCGAGCACCACGCCCTCGGCGTGCGCGCCGCGCCAGCGCGTGACCAGCGCGATCACCGCATTGAGCGCCAGCACCACCGACAGCAGCACGACGCCGAGCGCCAGCGCCAGCGGCAGGTCGCCCTTGCTGGTCTCCAGCGCGATCGCCGTCGTCATCACGCGGGTGTAGCCCTCGATGTTGCCGCCCACGATCATCACGGCCCCGACCTCCGAGACGGCGCGGCCGAAGCAGGCCAGCAGCACGGTGACCAGCGCATAGCGCTCGTCGAAGGCCAGCAGCAGGCTGCGCAGCGCGCCGCCCGCGCCCAGCGACTGCAGCTGCTCGCCGTTGGCGCGCTCCGCGTCCTCCACCACCTGGCGGGTGAGCGCGATGCACACGGGCAGCACCAGCAGCACCTGCGCGAGCACCATCGCCTCGAAGGAGAACAGCCAGCCCAGAAAGCCGAGCGGGCCGGAGCGCGAGAGCAGCAGGTAGACCACCAGGCCGACCACCACCGAGGGCACGGCCAGGAAGGTGTTCAGCACGGTCACCAGCACGCCGCGCGCGGGAAAGCGCGCCACGCCCAGCCAGGCGCCCAGCACCAGCCCCAGCGCGCAGCCGATCACGCAGGCCAGGCCGCTCACCGCCAGCGAGCGGCCGACGATGGACAGCAGCAGGGGATCCGCGCCCGCCACCAGCTGCATGGCGCGCGCCAGGCTCTCCTGGAAGGTATTCATGGGCCGCGATGCTAAGCGTTCGTACGAAGCCGCGCCGTCGGGTGTTGCGAGCTATGAACCTTCGTGCATAGCCTCGACCTCCTGCAGCAGCCGCTGCATCCGGTCCACCGGCACCGGCTTGACCAGGTGGTCGTCGAAGCCGGCGGCCAGCGCGCGTTCCCGGTCCTGGACCGAGCCGTAGCCGGTCAGCGCCACCACCCTCGCCCGCATCCCGGGCAGGTCGCGCAGGCAGCGGGCCGTCTCGTAGCCATCCATGCCGGGCAGGCCGATGTCGAGCAGCACCAGGCGCGGTTCATAGGCGGCCGCCTCGCGCAGCGCTTGCCGGCCGTCACCCGCGATGCGGACCTCGGCCCCCATGTAGCCGATCAGGGCCGCCATGGCTTCGGCGCCGTCCACGTTGTCGTCCACCACCAGGACCCGCAGACGGTCGCGGCCGCCGCCTGCCGGCGCGCGCACGGCCACCGGCCCCTGCTCCGGATGCGTGCGTGCCTGGCCCACCACCAGCTGCGGCAGGCTGACGGTGAAAGTGCTGCCCCGCCCCTCGCCGCGGCTGTGCGCCGTCATGCGGCCCCCGTGCAGTTCCACCAGTCGCCGCGCCAGCGTGAGGCCGATCCCCAGCCCGCCCTGCGAGCGGGCCCGCGCCCCCGGAACCTGCGTGAACATGTCGAACACGCGCGACAGCATGTCGGGCGGAATGCCGATGCCGTTGTCCTGCACCACCACCGAGACGCGGCGCTGGTCGCTGACCACCGACACGGAAATGCGGCCGCCCGGGTCGGTGTATTTGGCCGCATTCGACAACAGGTTGGCGAACACCTGCGTCAGGCGCACACGGTCCGCGTGGACCAGCAGGCCGGCTGGCAGCTCGTTGCGCTGCAAGACGTGGCCACGTCCTTCGATCAGCGGCCGGGCCGCCTCGACCGCGTCGTCCAGGATGTCCTGCAGCAGCACCTGCGCGCGCCGCAGCTCGATCAACCCGCGGCTGACGCGCGAGACGTCCAGGAGATCGTCCACCAGGTGCGTCAGCTGCTGCAGCTGGCGCTCCATCACATCGAGATGCCGGCCCACCCGGCGATCCGCGCTGACGGTGTGGCGCAGGATCTCCACGGAGTGGACCAGGGGCGACAGCGGGTTGCGCAGTTCGTGTGAAAGCACGGCGAGGAATTCGTCCTTGCGCTCGTGTTCCTGCCGCAATTGCCGGTTCAGCTCCGCGGTGGCGGCCCGCGAACGATCGAGCGCCTTGGCCAGGTCGTGTGCCTGCGCGGCCGCATCGCGCGCGGCTGCACTCTCGGCGCGCTCGACATGCAGGGACTGCTGCGCCACCAACAGGGCCGCCAGCAGCGGCAGGTTCTCCTCGAGCGTGTGCAAACCGGAGGCGTCGGGGCTTCCGCCCACCAGGATCAGCGCGGCGTTGTCGCGCACGATCGCCCGGGCGGGCCTTTCGGTTCCCGCGGGAAGGTCGACCATGCCGGCCGGCCCCGGCTCGCCCAGGCAGCGCCGCAGGAAGGCGCGCCAGCCCGGTCCTCCCGCCAGCGTCTTGGGCATCCCCGGAGCCGGCAGCATCACGTGCAGCTGCGGGTCCCGCACATAGAGCAGCAGCTGTTCCGCGCCGAGAGCGGACGCCAGTTCCTGCGCCGCCTGCGCCCTGGACTCGACGCGCGCCAACGCGTGCAGCAAGGGTTCCACCGCGGATCCCGCGAGGCTCACTCAGGCAGCACGCAGACCACGGCCGTGCAATTGTGGAACCCGCCGAACTGGCCCTCGGCGCGCGCGATCTGCCCGTACGTGTTGCAGCCGACGAAGCCGGCGGGCGCCAGCAGGCGGGCGCAGGCCTGCAGCTCGTCCTCGAATTCCCGACCCAGGCGCAGCCGGGTCGCCACGCAGTCGAACACGAAGCCGCCCGCCGGGCGGGCGCCGGCCAGCGCCTGCAGGGCCGCCTGCGTGGCGTGCCGCGCCGCCTGCACGGCGGAAGCGCCGGAAGTCTTCATCAGGTGCACGACCGCGCCCTCCGGCACGGCGGCGGCACAAAGGATGGCACCGTCATCCTGGACGGCCAGCGGCACCCGCAGGCGGTAGCCGTCGCCGCCCCGGATGCCGAGGACGTTGTGCAGGAAGAAAGGCATGGGGTCCTTCAGGTTCAACCGCTGCCCGGTCTGCTCGGCGTGCTCCTGGAACGCGTGGATCGCGGGCGCGCCATTCAGGCTGACCAGGCGACTGCCTTGCGCCTCCGTGACGCGCAGGCCGGGGCCTGCGGGCTCCCAGCCGTGCGCGACGCCCACTCCCACAGGCCGCGCGGAACGAATCTCCAGCGCCGCCACCGAGTCGCTGCCCACCTGCCGGCCGGCGAACACGTGGGTGGCCTCGAAGCGCGCATCGTCCCCGGCGCCGCCGCCGAAGAAGCGGTAGTTCCCGGCGGTGAGGACCGTGAGTTCCTCCACCAGCTGATCGGTGTGCCCCGCGAGGGCGTCCGTCAGCACCAACGCACTGTGATAGGGAAGCGACAGGTCATCGGCGCCGGCGAAGCCCCGCACGACCTGCGCCGCGGCGGCGCGCGCATCGCGGCTCACGCCTTCGCCCAGGCCGATCGCGAAGCGCATGCTGTCGGACCGCAGGCCCATGGCGGACACCTTGCCCTCGCCCCGTTCGCGGTCGGTGAACTCTCCGGCGGAGGACGCGCCCACGACCACCTCGGTGCCGGCGGACTCGGCCAGCGCCGCAAGCAGGGTCGGGTGATCGTGGCGGGCGGAGGCGAACACGACGACCGCGTCGGCCGGAGCACCGTTGAACGCATCGCGAATGGCGCGCCCCAGTTCCTGGCCTGCGCGGGCGCTGTCGGCCGCCTCGCTGATCGCATTGTGGGTTTCGGTCATGGCTGGCCTGGCGAATGCAAGGCCGTCAGTGTGCCGGGGCCCCCGCCGACACGGTGTAGGACATGCGCGACATTGCGCGTTGCTCGACGGCGCGTCCCGCATACTTGCCGCATGCGCAAGGTAGAACTGTCGTACGACTTTGCCGCGCGTCGGCAGGACGGCTGGGTCCGCAATGCGCTCATGGACCTGCTGCATGCCGTGCAGGAGCAGGGATCGATCTCCGGCGCCGCCAAGGCGCTGGGCCTGTCGTACCGCCACGTGTGGGGCGAGCTGCGCCGCTGGGAGCAGCAGCTGGGCCACCCCCTGCTGGTCTGGGAAAAGGGGCAACGCGCGCGGCTCGCGCCCCTGGGCGAGAAGTTGCTGTGGGCGGAGCGCCAGGCGCAGGCGCGGCTCGCGCCGCAGATCGAGGCGCTGCATGCCGAACTGGAACGCGCCTTCGCGGTGGCCTTCGACGACAGCGCGCAGGTGCTGACCCTGTTCGCCAGCCACGACGATGCGCTGTCGCTGCTGCGCGCCCATGCCGTCAACGAGGCGCAGCTGCACCTGGACGTGCGCTTTTGCGGCAGCGTGGACGCGATCGCGGCGCTCAACGCCGGGCGCTGCGCGCTCGCCGGCTTCCACACCTCGCAGCAGCCCGGCCTGGGCAGCGTCACGCAGCGCAGCTACCAGCCGCTGCTGGCCACCGGCCGCCACAAGCTGATCGGCTTTGCGGAGCGCAGCCAGGGCCTGATGCTGGCGCCCGGCAACCCGCTGGGCCTGCGTTCCATGGCCGACGTGGTGCGGCGGCGCGCCCGCTTCGTCAACCGGCCGCAGGGCAGCGGCACCCGCCTGCTGCTCGACGAACTGCTGGCGCGCGACGCCATCGCGGCCGGCGATGTGCCGGGGCACGACCGCGACGAACCCTCGCATGCCGCGGTGGCGCAGGCGATCGCGTCCGGCAGCGCCGACGCGGGCCTGGGCATCGAAGCGGCCGCCCGCGCGCGCGGCCTGGACTTCGTGCCGCTGCTGCAGGAGCGCTATTACCTGGTGTGCCTGAAGGAAGCGCTGGACGCGCCGCCGATCGCGACGCTGCGGCGGCTGCTGCAGGGGGACGGCTGGCGGCAGAAGCTCGCGGCCTTGCCCGGGTATGCGCCGTGGCGCAGCGGCGAGGTGCTGAGCTTGAAGGCGCAGTTGCCGTGGTGGGATTTGCCGCCGAAGAGGAAGCGGGCGCCGTGATGTCGCGGTTCGCCTGCGGGCTCGCCACGACCTACGGGCCACGCCCGGACACGCGATACCACCCCGTAGGTCGTGGTGACGCAGGAACCGCGCCACGCGGCATCACAAGGCACACGTCCGGAACCCCACGAAAGCCTCGTCGCGCTCCGGCAATGCCCACGCCCGCGCCTTCGGGTGCCGCATGCGCGAGCGGCTCGCGAAGGACGCGCCGCGCAGCACGCGCGCCGCGTTCAGCACACCGTGCACGTCCATCTCCGCGTGCGGCGCCCACGCGTCCGCCTGGTAACCCGCGAAAGGCTTGAGCGTGCCGGCGGTCCACTCGCGCACGTCGCCCCAGCGGAAGCCGCGGCGCGCGCCCTGCACCGCGGCGACCTCCCACTCGGCTTCGGTCGGCAGGCGGCGGCCGGCCCAGCGCGCGAAGGCGTCGGCCTCCCACCAGTTCACGTGCATCACCAGTTGCGAGCCGCCCATGCGGGTGGGCCTGCCGAACAGCGTCTGCAGCACCGCGCCGCTGGCCACGCCGATCTGCTCCACGTAGCGCGGGCCGCGCCGCCCCTCGGCCTGCGCTTCGCGCTGCAGCCACGCCCAGCCGCGGTGGTGCCACAGCTCCTCGCGGTCGTAGCCGCCATCGTCGATGAACTCGACGTACTGCGCCCAGCTCACGGGCTGCGCGTCGATCTCGAACTCCGGCACCTGCACCGGTTCGTGGCCGCGCTCGATGTCCAGCGCGAAGCTGGCGTCCTCGGACCAGCCGAGCGTCCAGCGCGTGGCCGGCAGCACGAGCGGCGGCCGCGCCGCCACGCCGCCGGGCAAGGTGAGCCCCAGCGGCACGCCGGCGGCCTGGGCGATCGTCACCAGTTCCTCGCCGCGCAGGTCCTCGTGGAACAGCGCCATGCGGAAGAAGTAGAGCGCGGCGTCCTCGTCGGGCGTATGCTCCAGCAGTTCGAGCGTGGTTTCCAGCGTGTCGAGCAGGTAGGCGCGGACGCCGTCGGCATCGGGCAGCGGCAGCGCCCAGCGCTGGTCATGGGGCGCGAGGCGCGGGTCGAACCACTGGTCCGCCTGCGGTTCCACCGACGCCAGCCGCACGCCGTCGGCCGGGCAGCGCGGCCCCAGGGCCCGTTGCGGGTTGCGCCCTATCCAGTACTCGGCCAGCCAGGCGACGTGGCCGGCCAGCCACAGCGGCGGCACGGTGTCGCCGGCCTGCGGGACCCGCAGGCCCTCGCCCAGCGCCTGCTCGATGCGGGCCAGCAGTTGCAGGGTGTAGTTGCGGGTGTCCATCAGCGCCAGCGACAGTTCCTCGCGGCTGGCACGGCGCATGTGGGGAGTGTCGATGGTGGCGATGGAAGCGGACATGCTGCTGCGGCGCGGCCCGCAGCCCCGTACAAACACCGATGCCGCGCGAGGTCCGGCGTCACGATGCTGTCAGGTTGGCCCGGACCGCATTTCTAGAATTTCGGGTCTTTCTTCTTACTCTACCTGACAATCGGGGGTCGCTCGGCTCACCGACGGAGACAACATGCGCGCTTTACTGAAGTTCTCGCGGGGCGTGGACTGGCTGAACGCCCAGGTCGGCAAGTGGGTGATCTGGCTGATCCTCGGTTCGACGGTGATCAGCGGCCTGAACGCCGTGGTCCGCAAGGCCTTCAACACCAGCTCGAACGCGTACCTCGAGGTGCAGTGGTACCTGTTCGCCGCCGCCTTCCTGCTGGCCGCCGGCTACACGCTGCTCAATGGCGAGCACGTGAAGATCGACGTGATCTCCAGCAAGCTGTCCAAGCGCAAGCAGATCTGGATCGACGTCATCGGCTTCGCATTCTTCCTCACGCCGGTGTGCATCGTGATCCTCTACTACGGGATCCCGTTCTTCCTGCAGGGATTCCGCTCCGGCGAGGTGTCGTCCAACGCCGGCGGCCTGATCCGCTGGCCGGTGTACCTGATGATCCCGATCGGCTTCAGCCTGCTGATGCTGCAGGGGCTGTCCGAACTGATCAAGCGCGTGGCCTTCCTGCGGGGGCTGATTCCCGACCCGACGCAGAAGGTGCACGTGAAGACGCCGGAGGAGGAGCTCGCCGAGGAACTGCGGCGCCAGGCGGAAGCCATCGAACTGGCCAAGAAGCCCTGACGCGCGAGGAGATCCGGAAAAATGACGCAGTTCATCGCACAGAACCTCGCCCCGATCATGTTCGCGGGCCTGATCGTGTTCCTGCTGTTCGGCTTCCCCGTGGCGTTCAGCCTGGGCGCCTGCGGCCTGTTCTTCGCCTTCGTCGGCATCGAGCTGGGCGTGCTGCCCACCTCGCTGATGCAGGCCTTGCCGCTGCGGCTGTTCGGCATCATGCAGAACGACACGCTGCTGGCGATTCCCTTCTTCACCTTGATGGGACTGATCCTGGAACGCAGCGGCATGGCCGAGGACCTGCTGGACACCATCGGCCAGCTGTTCGGCCCGCTGCGCGGCGGCCTGGCCATCGCGGTGGTGCTGGTGGGCGCCCTGCTCGCCGCCACCACCGGCGTGGTGGCCGCCTCCGTGATCTCCATGGGCCTGATCTCGCTGCCCATCATGCTGCGCTACGGCTACGACCGCAGGCTCGCCTCGGGCGTGATCGCGGCGTCCGGCACGCTGGCGCAGATCATCCCGCCCTCGCTGGTGCTGATCGTGCTGGCCGACCAGCTCGGTCGCAGCGTCGGCGACATGTACAAGGGGGCGTTCATACCCGGCTTCGTGCTGACGGGCCTGTACCTGCTGTACGTGCTCGGCCTGGCGCTGTTCCGGCCCAAGACGGCCCCGGCCCTGCCGCTGGAAGCGCGCGTGTTCCGCGAGCCAAGCGGCAGCAGCGGCACGCCCTCGCTCCTGGTGCTGACGATCGTCAGCACCATCGCCGCCGTGTTCCTGGCGCGCAACTACGACCGGGTGGTCGCCTGGTCCAAGGGAACCGAGGTCGTCCCCGTTGCCACGGACGAAACCATCGTGGTGTCGCTGGTGGCCGGCGTGGGCCTGGCCTTCGTCATCGCCGTGATCAACAAGGTCACGCGCCTGGGCCTGCTGTCGCGCATGGCCGAACGCGTGACCTTCGTGCTGATCCCGCCGCTGTTCCTGATCTTCCTGGTGCTGGGCACCATCTTCCTGGGCATCGCGACGCCCACGGAAGGCGGCGCCATGGGCGCGCTCGGCGCCTTCGCCATGGCCATGGCGCGCAAGCGCCTGACCTTCGCGCTGCTCAAGCAGGCGCTCAACACCACCACCAAGCTCTCCTGCTTCGTGGTGTTCATCCTGATCGGCGCCACCATCTTCGGCCTGACCTTCCAGGGCGTCGACGGCCCGCGGTGGGTGGAGCACCTGCTGTCGGGCCTGCCCGGCGGCCAGCTCGGCTTCCTGATCGTGGTGAACATCCTGATCTTCGTGCTGGCCTTCTTCCTTGACTTCTTCGAGCTGTCCTTCATCGTGGTGCCGCTGCTGGCGCCGGTGGCCGACAAGCTGGGGATCGACCTGGTGTGGTTCGGCGTGCTGCTGGCGGTGAACATGCAGACCTCGTTCATGCATCCGCCCTTCGGCTTCGCCCTGTTCTACCTGCGCAGCGTGGCGCCGGACAAGGCATACGTCGACCGCGTCACGCGCCAGCAGATCGCGCCGGTGACCACCGGGCAGATCTACTGGGGCGCGGTGCCCTTCGTGATCATCCAGATCGTCATGGTCGGACTGATCATCGCCTTCCCCGGCATCGTGTCGCGCGACAAGGTGGAGAAGATCGACCTGGACAAGGTGAAGATCGAGATGCCCACCGACATGCCGGGCACGGGGCCGGGCAACGACCCCTTCGCCCCGCCTGCGAACGACCTGCAGGCGCCCACACCGGCCGAGGCGGCATCGGCAGAGGAGGCGGCCTCCGACGCGGAACAGCAGAAGATCGACGACCTGTTCAAGACGAAGTAGCAGGCCGCCGCAGGGGGCCGCCATGGGCACCACCGCGCTCCTGCTGCAGCTCGGCATCTGCGCGGCGCTCATCGCGGTCGGCGGATTCGTCCTCAGCCGCAGCGCCGACCGCCTGGCCGAGGCGCTGGGCTGGGGCCGCGGCTGGGTCGGGCTCGCACTTCTGGCCACGGTCACCTCGCTGCCGGAGCTCGCCTCGGGCGTGAGCGCCGTCACGCTGGTGGCGGCACCCAACCTCGCGGTGGGCAATGTGCTGGGGGCCTGCGTGATGAACCTGGCGTTCCTGGTGGTGGTCGACACCGTGCAGCGGCGGCAACCCATGTACGGCGCCGCCAGCAACACGCACCTGCTGTCCGCGGGGCTCGGGGTGGTGATGCTGGCCTTCGTCGCGCTCAGCCTGGTCACGGGGGCGCACGCCCCGGCGCTGCTGCACGTGGGCCTGTACAGCCCCCTGCTGCTGGCGTTCTACCTGCTCGCGCTGCGCAGCGTGTTCGTCCACGAGCAGGCACAGCGGGTCACCGCCGGCATGGCACCCGCCGCGTACGACCGGCCGCCGATCCGGCGCGAGTGGCTGCGTTTCGGCGCGGCGGCGGTCGTGGTGCTGGGGGCGGGCACCTGGCTGCCCAGCCTCGCCAGCGCCCTGGCAGCCGCCCTCGGCGTCTCGCGCAGCTTCGCCGGCACCGTGCTCATGGCCCTGGTCACCACCCTGCCCGAGATGGCCGTGACGCTGTCCGCGCTGCGCCTGGGCGCGCTGGACATGGCCGTCGGCAACCTGCTGGGAAGCAACCTGTTCAACCTGGCCATCCTCGCCGTCGACGACCTGTTCTACACACGCGGGCCCCTGCTCGCGGATGCGGCCCCCGTCCACGCCGCGTCGGCCGCCACCGCCCTGGCGATGACGGGCCTGGTGATCGTCGGCCTGGTGCTGCGTCCACAGCGGCGCGTGCTGCGCGTGACCAGCTGGATCAGCCTGGGCCTGCTCGCGGCCTATGCGATGAACGTCACGGTCCTGTACCTGCTGGATGGCCAGGAGCCGGCTCGGCAGACTCCTAGGAGCGGTCCAGGTCCTGCGGCGGCGGCGCCACCGAGCGCACCCGCAGGTGAAGGGCCGCCTGCGCCATCAGGTTGGCCGACACCGGCGCGGTGACGAACAGGAACAGCGTGATCAGCAGCTCGCGCCCGGCCCATGCGCCATGCCCCCAGTGCCACAGCATGCTGGCCAGCAGCACGCCGCCGACGCCCAGCGTGCTCGCCTTGGTCGGCGCGTGCAGGCGCATGTAGAAGTCGCGAAAGCGCACCAGCCCGATCGAGCCGACCAGCGCGAAGATGCCGCCCACCACCAGCAGCAGCGCGATCGCCGCTTCCAGCACCGGGTGCAGTGGTCCCGTTTCCATGGCGGCTCCTATTCGATGACGTCGCCGCGCGCCACGAAGCGCGCCAGTGCGACGGTGGCGATGAAGCCGAGCATGGCGATCACCAGCGCGGCCTCGAACAGCAGGTCGCTGGACAGGCGGATCCCCAGCAGGATCACCAGCGCCACCGTGTTCACGTAGAGCGTGTCGAGCGCGAGCACGCGGTCCGTCGCCTCCGGGCCGGCGAGCAGGCGCCAGCCGGGCAGCGCCAGCGCCAGCGCCACGCAGGCGATCGCGAAATCCAGGGCCCAGGCCATCATCCGAAGATCTCCTTCAGGGGTCGTTCGTAGCGGTCCCGGATCTCCGCCGCCACCGCCTGCGGGTCGCCCGGGTCGAGCGCGTGCACCAGGATGCGCCGACGCTGCTCGTCGACGACGCAGGAAACCGTGCCCGGCGTCATGGTGATGATCGTGGCGAGCAGCACGATGCCGCGCGGGTCCTGCAGCGCGTGGTCCACGGTCACCCAGGCCGGCTGCGGCTGCCGGCGCGGGTCGAGCACGATGCGCGCGACCGTGAGGTTCGCCTTGACGATGTCCCACAGCACGACGGCGGCCAGCCGCAGGATCGCCGGCAGCGCGCGCACCGGCGTCGGCGGCGCGTCGATGAAGTCGTGCGCCAGCCAGGGCAGCACCAGCCCGAGGACGGCGCCCCAGATCCAGTGCACGGGATCCAGCGAGCCCTGCAGCAGCAGCCAGCTCGCCAGGACGGCGCCGGTGAGCCAGGGGTGGGCGAGCCAGCGGCGCTCGCCGGCGGCGGTGTGCGGCGCGGGTTTCACTTCTCGGCTCCTTGTCCGTCCTTCGGATCGTAGGGACGCACCGCGCCGGCACCCATCGCGGGCCCGAGCACGGCGCGGGCTGCGCCTTCCCGGTCGGCCAGCTGCCGCGCGGCGGCATCGGTGTAACGCTTGAGCGGCCCGGCGGCGGCGGCCACCGCGAGCACGGCGGCCAGCAGCGACAGGGTCGCCACCAGCAGGCGCGGGCTGGCGCCCGAGGCGCCGCCGCCGCGCCCGGGCTCCACCGCCCAGAACAGCACGCTGCCCGCGCGCGCCAGTCCCACCAGCGAAAGGAAGCCCACCAGCAGCACGGCACCCCACACCCACGGCATGGCGGCGCCGTGCACCGACTGCAGGATCATCAGCTTGCCGAGGAAGCCGGGCAGCGGCGGCAGGCCGATGACGGAAGCGGCCAGCAGCAGCAGCATGGTCCCGAGCAGGGCCGGCTGCGCCACCGGCCCCGCGGACTCGAGCCGCTCCCCGACCTCGCCGCGCTGCGAGCCCACCAGTTCGGCCAGCAGGAACAGCGCCGCGATCACCAGCGTGCTGTTGATCATGTAGAACAACGCCGCCGACCAGGCGGCGGGCGTGAACAGGCCGATGGCGGCCAGGATGGTCCCGACCGAGGCGATGTTGAGCCAGGCCACCAGGCGCGGCAGCGTTCCCGCCGCCAGCGCCCCGAGCACCGCGACCAGGCTGCCGGCCAGCGCCAGCGGCAGCAGCCAGCTTTCCACCAGCCGCGCCGACACGCCCGCCGCATCGCCGAACACCACGCCGTGCACGCGCAGGATCGCGTACACGCCCACCTTGGTCATGATCGCGAACAGTGCCGCCACCGGCGCGCAGGCCGCGGCATAGGTGCCCGGCAGCCACATGTGCATCGGCAGCAGCGCCGCCTTGAAGCCGAACACCACCAGCAGCAGCATCGCGCCCGCCTGCAACAGCCCGGCATCCGCCGCCGGCACCTGCCGCACCCGCAGCGCGAGATCGGCCAGGTTGAGCGTGCCGGTGACCGCGTACACGAGCGCCACGCCGACCAGGAACAGTCCCGAGGCCGCCAGGTTGAGCACCACGTAGGGCACGCCGAAGCGGAAGCGCTCGCGCCCCTGGGCGTGCACCAGCAGCACGTAGGAGGCGATCAGCAGCACCTCGAAGAACACGAACAGGTTGAACAGGTCGCCGGTCACGAAGGCGCCGTTCAGGCCCATCAGCTGGAACTGCAGCAGCGCATGGAAGTGGCGGCCGTGCGCATCCCAGCCGCCGCTCGCGTACACCGCCACCGGCACCGCCAGCAGCTGCGTCAGCAGCACCATCAGCGCGGAGAGGCGGTCGACCACCAGCACGATGCCGAAGGGCGCGGGCCAGTCGCCCATGCGGTAGACGCGCCAGCCGCCGGCATCCGCGTCCATCGCCAGCTGGATCGCCACCAGCAAGCCGATCGCGGCCGAGACGATGGACACGGTGCGAGCGCGGGTCAGCGCCGGCTGGCTGTGGCTGCCCGCGCCGTCGCCGAGCACCAGCAGCAGCACGGCGGTGAACAGCGGCAGCAGCACGGGCAGCACCGGCAGGTGCGCCTGCAGCACGGCCTGGATGGCGGTCATGCCTGCTCCTCCCGCGAACCGGGTTCGGCGGCATCGACGTGGTCGCTGCCCGATTCGTGGCGCGAGCGCAGCGCCATCTCGATCACCAGGCCGGTGGTCGCGAAGCCGATCACGATGGCCGTGAGCACCAGCGCCTGGGGCAGCGGGTCCGCGGCGCCGGCGCCCTTCTGCAGCACGGGCGGCATGCCGATCCACAGCCGCCCCATCGCGAAGATGAACACGTTGACGGCGTAACCCAGCAGCGTCAGGCCCAGCACCACGGGAAAGGTCCGCCCGCGCAGCATCAGGTAGATGCCGCACGCGGTCGTCCAGCCGATGCCGCTGGCCACCAGGAATTCGAGCGACAGCGTCATCGCGGCGCCTCCTTGCTCGCGGCGCCCAGGGTGGCGAACAGCAGCATGGTGGCGCCCACCACCGTCACGTACACGCCCAGGTCGAACAGCGCCGCGGTGGCCAGCCCCGCCTCTCCCAGCACCGGCAGCACGGGATGCGCGTAGGCGCTGGTGAGGAAAGGCTGGCCGAACACGAAGGCGCCGACGCCGGTGAGTCCCGCGATGGTCAGGCCCAGCGCGATCCACAGCGTGAAGCGCCGCGCGGTGTCGCCGCCGAGCCGGGCCTCCGCCTCGGCCTGGCCGATCGCCATGTATTGCAGCACCAGCGCCGCGGCGGTGATCAGGCCGGCGATGAAGCCGCCGCCGGGCAGGTTGTGCCCGCGCCAGAACACGTACGCCGAGACGGCCAGCGCCAGCGGCAGCACGATGCCCGCGGCCGTGCGCAGCATGAGCGACGGCCGCGCGAACGACCAGGGCAGGCCACCCTGGTCGGCCAGCGGCCTGCGCACGCGCCAGCCGTCCAGCAGGGCGAGCACGCCCACGGCGGCGATGCCCAGCACCGTGATCTCGCCGAAGGTGTCGAAGCCGCGGAAGTCCACCAGGATCACGTTGACGGCGTTGGCGCCGCCGCCCTCGCTGACCGCGTTGTGCAGGAAATACCAGGAGAGCGAGGAATGGTCGCGCGTGAGCGCCAGCCACGCGAGCCAGCCGACGCC
>JALHLO010000072.1 GCA_022844525.1 Ramlibacter sp. | reverse complement strand
CCACGACCTACGGGGCTTCGTGTAGGTCGTGGTGAGCGCGCGCAGCGCCGAACCGCGACACCTAGTGCGTCGCCCCGCCGAACCCCCGCTCCTGCGCGAACCACTCCAGCACCGGCACCGTCCCCGGCAGCACCGGCCTGACCACCACCGGCAACTGCTGCCAGGCGAACTGCTGCCCCTCGTGCATGTGCAGCTCGCCCACCCACTCGTACACCTTGCAGAAGTTCAGCCGCACCAGCGCATGCGGGTAGTCCACGCGCTCGATGCGCCAGGGATGCACGGGGCCGATCACGAGGCCGATCTCCTCCTGCAGCTCGCGCCGCAGCGCCTGTTCGACCGTCTCGCCGGGCTCCACCTTGCCGCCGGGAAATTCCCAGTAGCCCTCGTAGACCTTGCCGGGCGGCCGCGACGTCAGCAGGAAGGCGCCGTCGGGGCGAATCAGCACGCCGACGGCCACCTCCACTTCCTTGCGGTCCGGACCGCCTTCGCGCGGCCGGTCCCCGTCGGCAACGAGCAGACGGCTCACGCGTGGTGCCGCCCCGCGTAGTCGCGCGCGAACTGGTAGGCCACGCGGCCGCTGCGCGAGCCCCGCTCCAGCGCCCACACCAGCGCTTGCGCACGCGCCGCCTCGATCGCGTCCTGCTTCACGCCGAAGTGTTCCAGCCAGGTGGCGGTGATGTGCAGGTACTCGTCCTGGCTGAAGGGATAGAAGCTCACCCACAGGCCGAAGCGTTCGGACAGCGAGATCTTCTCCTCCACCACCTCGCCCGGATGCACCTCGCCGTCCTCGGTGTGCGTGTACGTGAGGTTCTCCTTCATGTACTCGGGCAGCAGGTGGCGGCGGTTGCTGGTGGCGTAGATCAGCACGTTGGGCGTGGCCGCGGCCACCGAGCCGTCCAGGATGGACTTCAGGGCCTTGTAGCCCGGCTCCCCCTCCTCGAAGCTCAGGTCGTCGCAGAACACCATGAATTTCTCGGGGCGGCCGGCCACCACGTCGATGATGTCCGGCAGGTCCACCAGGTCGGCCTTGTCCACTTCGATCAGGCGCAGGCCCTGCGCGGCGTACTCGTTCAGGCAGGCCTTGATCAGCGAGGACTTGCCGGTGCCGCGGGCGCCCGTCAGCAGCACGTTGTTGGCCGGGTGTCCCTGCACGAACTGCAGCGTGTTGCGCTGGATCTTCTCCTTCTGCGGCTCGATCTCCTTCAGGTCGTCCAGCGCGATGGCCGCCACGTGCCTGACCGGCTCCAGCGTGCCGTGGCCGCTGGAGCGCTTGCGGTAGCGCCAGGCGATGCTGGCGTTCCAGTCCGGTGCCGTCAGCGGCTGCGGCAGGATCGCTTCGATGCGGGCCAGCAGTTGCATGCCGCGCTCGATGAGTTGTTCAAACTTGTCGCTCATGAGCGGTAGTCGGCGTTGATGGTCACGTACTCGTGGCTGAAGTCGCAGGTCCACACCTGGTCGGCGGCGTCGCCGCGGCCCAGCCCCACGCGCACGGTGATCTCGGACTGCTTCATCACGCGCTGGCCCTCCTCTTCCCGGTAGGACGGGTTGCGGCCGCCCCGCGTGGCGACGTGCACGTCGTCCAGGTGCAGCTCGATCCTGGTCTGGTCCAGGTCCTCGATGCCGGCATAGCCCACGGCCGCGAGGATGCGGCCCAGGTTGGGGTCGCTCGCGAAGAACGCCGTCTTCACCAGCGGCGAATGCGCGATCGCGTACGCCACCTTGAGGCATTCCTCGCCCGTGCGGCCGCCTTCCACGCGCACCGTGATGAACTTGGTGGCGCCCTCGCCGTCGCGCACGATCGCCTGCGCCAGCAGGCGCGCGACTTCCAGCATGGCGTCCTTCAGCGCGCGGCCGGAAGGGGTGTCCAGCGAAGCGATCGGCGCGTGCCGCGCCTTGTTGGTGGCGACCACCACGAAGGAGTCGTTGGTGGAGGTGTCGCCGTCCACGGTGGCGCGGTTGAACGAACCCTCGGCCAGCTCGAAGGCCAGCGCCGGCAGCAGCCTGGCGTCGACCTTCGCGTCGGTGGCCAGGAAGCCGAGCATGGTCGCCATGTTCGGCCGGATCATCCCCGCGCCCTTGCTGATGCCGGTGACGGTGACGGTCGCGCCCTCGATCGTCACCTGCCGGCTGAAGGCCTTGGGCAAGGTGTCGGTGGTCATGATGCCTTCGGCCGCCTTGAGCCAGTGGCCCGGCTGCGCGTCGGCGATCGCCGCCGGCAGGCCGGCCTGGATGCGGTCCACCGGCAGGGGCTCCATGATCACGCCGGTGGAGAAGGGCAGCACCTGCTCGGGCGCCAGGTTCAGCAGCCGGGCCGCGGCGACGCAGGTGGTGCGCGCGCGCACCAGGCCGTCCTCGCCGGTGCCGGCGTTGGCGTTGCCGGTGTTGATCACCAGCGCGCGGATCCCGCCGCGCGCCAGGTGCTCGCGGCACACCTGCACCGGCGCCGCGCAGAAGCGGTTCTTCGTGAACACGCCGCCGACGGCCGCGCCCTCGTCAAGAAGGAAGACGGTGAGGTCCTTGCGGTTGGCCTTGCGGATGCCCGCCTCCGCCACGCCGATGCGCACGCCGTCGACGGCGTGCAGCGAATCCGCGCGCGGGGCGCTCAGGTTGACTGCCATGGATGGGCCCTTGTCGAGAAAAAAAAGAAAGCGCTTCAGCCCTGGCGCCAGGGCAGCCCGCGCAGGCGCCAGCCGCCCCTGGTGTTGCGGTGGCCCTGCTCGTCGGGCTCGCCCTCGAAGCCTTCGAGGATGTTGTAGGCCTCGATGCCAAGCTCGGTGGCCCGCTTCGCGGCGGCGATCGAACGCACGCCGCTGCGGCACAGGAGCACCGCCTTCTTGCCGGGCGGCACGAGGGCGCGCAGCTTGTCGCCGAAGTCCGCATCGACCTGCATGCCCGGCCAGTGCTTCCACTCCAGCGCCGCGGCGCCGGGAATGAAGCCCACCCAGTCGCGCTCGGCATCGGTGCGGACGTCGACCAGCACGGCCTCGCCCGCCTGCCACCAGCGGTGCGCCAGCTCGGGCGTGACGTCGCCCGCGTAGCCCTGGGCGGGCCGCGGCTGGTCGCGGTCGGGGGAAGGGGCGGAGGCGCTCATGCGGCGATTTTGCCAGCGTGCCGCCTCCGCGGTCCGCTCAGACGATTTTCACGCTGAGGTTCGGCAGCTTGTCGATGTGGATCGATCACGTCGCCGCGCACCACCGGGCCGACGTTCTCGGGCGTGCCCGAGTAGATGATGTCGCCGGGGACCAGCTCGTTGGCCTGCGACAGGTTGCTGATCTGCTCGGCCACGGACCAGATCATCTGGTTCAGGTGGCGTTCTGCCTGACCTGCCCGTTGACCTTCAGCCAGATCGCGCCTTCCCGGAAGTGGCCGGTCTGCGCGGCCGGTGCATCGGGCCGATCACGGCCGAGTGGTCGAAGCTCTTGCCGATCTCCCAGGGCTTCTCCTGGTCGCCCATCGCGCGCTGCAGGTCGCGGCGGATCCATGGAAGAACGACGCCTGTCCGTCGTTTATGTCTCCTGGCCAACCCGATTTCCGAGAACGGGACGCGACAGCTATTCGTCAGCAAATAGCGGCCCATCCACGTGAGCGCTTGGTGAAAACCCTATTACTGCCTTCAGAGGGTGGAATCAAAGATAGCTTGCTAACGATTCCAACGCAAGGAGACCCGCGATGTCCGATCCGAAGACCCCCCGCCGCCGCAGCCTGTTGAAGGGCGCAGCCGTCGCCGCCGGTGCCATGTCGGCACCCATGGTGGCAGTGGCCCAGACCACGTCCTTCCGTTTCCAGAGCACCTGGCCGGCGAAGGACATCTTCCACGAGTACGCACAGGACTTCGCGAAGAAGGTCAACGACATGGCGGGCAACCGCCTGAAGATCGAGGTGCTGCCCGCCGGCGCGGTGGTGCCGGCCTTCCAGCTGCTCGAAGCGGTCAACAAGGGCACGCTGGATGGCGGTCACGGCGTGGTCGCCTACCACTACGGCAAGAACTCCGCGCTGGCCCTGTGGGGCTCGGGCCCGGCCTACGGCATGGACCCGAACATGGTGCTGGCCTGGCACAACTACGGCGGCGGCAAGGCGCTGCTCGAAGAGATCTACAAGGCGATCAACATGGACGTCGTGTCGTACCTGTACGGCCCGATGCCCACGCAGCCCCTGGGCTGGTTCAAGAAGCCGATCTCCAACGTCGCGCAGCTCAAGGGCCTGAAGTTCCGCACCGTGGGCCTGGCGGTGGACGTGTTCAAGGAACTGGGCGTGGCGGTGAACCCGCTGCCCGGCGGCGAGATCGTCCCGGCGCTGGACCGCGGCCTGATCGACGCGGCCGAATTCAACAACGCCTCGTCCGACCGCGTGCTGGGCTTTCCCGACGTGGCCAAGAACTGCATGCTGCAAAGCTTCCACCAGTCCGGCGAGCAGTTCGAGATCCTGTTCAACAAGACGAAGTACAACGCGCTGCCCGCGGAACTGAAGGCGACCATCGACTACGCCGTGCAGGCCGCCAGCGCCGACATGAGCTGGAAGGCGATCGACCGCAACTCCAAGGACTACATCGAGCTCAAGACCAAGGACAAGATCAACTTCTACAAGACGCCCGACTCGATCCTGCGCGCGCAGCTCGACGCGTGGGACAAGGTCGTGGCCGCCAAGGCCAAGGAGAACCCGCACTTCCAGAAGGTGCTGGACTCGCAGAAGGCCTTCGCGCAGCGCGCCGGCCAGTGGCAGAACGACTACATGGTCGACTTCAAGATGGCCTGGAACCGCTACTTCGCCAGGGGGGCGGCGCCCAAGAAGGCCTGAAGCCCAGGGCCGGCAAGCAAGGGGCGGCTGCACAGCCGCCCTTTTTTTGGCCCGGTGCGGCAAATGAGGCACAAAGGATAACGATGCAGAAAGTGCTTTTGGCGGTGGACCGCCTCTCGACCTGGCTCGGGCAGCTGTTCGCGTGGGCCATCGTCGCGCTGACGGTGATGATCTCCTGGGAGGTGTTCTCCCGCTACGTGCTGGGCAAGCCCCACGGGTGGATGCTGGACGCGCAGATCATGATGTACGGCGTCCTGTTCATGATGGCCGGCGCCTACACGCTGTCGAAGAACGGGCACGTGCGCGGCGACGTGCTGTACGGGTTCTTCCGCCCGCGCACGCAGGCCACGCTGGACCTCATCCTCTACATCATCTTCTTCCTGCCGGGCGTGTTCGCGCTCACCTGGGCCGGGTGGCGCTACTTCGGCGAATCGCTCGCGATCCGCGAGACCACGTTCAACGCCGACCCGATCCCCGTCTACCCGTTCAAGTTCTTCATCCCGTTCGCCGGCGGCATCCTGCTGCTGCAGGGCTTCGTCGAGATCGCCCGCTGCGTGATCTGCATCCGCGACGGCGCGTGGCCCTCGCGCGAACAGGACGTCGAGGAAGTGGACGTCGAGAAGCTCAAGGCCATGGTGCATGCCGACGGCGCGGTGGTGAACGCCGCCGAACCGGGCGGCACGCTGGCGGCGCCCCCGGCCGAGAAGGGGAGCCTGTGATGAAGATCCGCAAGGAACTCTGGTTCGGCTTCTCGCTGATGGCCATCATCGTGATGGCCGCCCTTTACATGCTGGTGAGCGTGCAGCAGATCGAGCGCGGCCACATCGGGCTGCTGATGCTCTCGCTGGTGGTGGTGGCCATCATGCTCGGCTTCCCCACGGCGTTCACGCTGATGGGCATGGGCATGATCTTCACCTGGCTCGCGTACGACCGCGACTGGCACCGCACGCTGGACCTGATGGTGCAGGCCGCGTACAAGACGATGGGCAACGACGTCCTGATCGCGATCCCCCTGTTCGTCTTCATGGGCTACATCGTCGAGCGCGCCAACCTGATCGAGAAGCTGTTCCGCTCGATCCACCTGGCGCTGGCCCGCGTGCCGGGTGCCCTGGCCGTGGCCACGCTGGTGACCTGCGCGGTGTTCGCCACCGCCACCGGCATCGTCGGCGCGGTCGTGACCCTGATGGGCCTGCTGGCCCTGCCCGCGATGCTGCGCGCGGGCTACAGCGTGCCGCTGTCGGCCGGCGCGATCACCGCCGGTGGCTGCCTGGGCATCCTGATCCCGCCTTCGGTGCTGCTGATCGTCTACGGCGCCACCGCCGGCGTTTCCGTGGTGCAGCTCTATGCGGGCGCGTTCTTCCCCGGCCTGATGCTGGCGGGCCTGTACATCCTGTACGTGATCATCCTGGCCAAGGTCAAGCCGAAGATGGCGCCGCCGCTGTCCGCCGAGGACCGCTTCGTGCCGCTGCCGCCGCTGACGCAGCGCTTCGCGCCCTCGCCTTCCGCGCACGTGCTGCCGTCCATGCTGGCCGCCCTGAAGGGCCGTGCCAACCAGGACGTGCCGGCCTCGTACATCCTCAAGCAGCTGGCGATCGTCTTCATGCCGCTGGTGATCTTCGCCTTCCTCGGGCTGTGGGGTTACCAGGCGGCCACCGCCGGCTCGCCGGCGGAAGAGGCGAACACGCTGCAGCGCATGGGCGAGGCGCCGGCCGCGACTTCGCCGAGCGGGCTGGCGGAACCTCCCTCGGACGGCGCCCTGAAGGTGCCTGCCGACTCCACCTCGGGCGGGCTGGCGGAGCCGCCCGCGGAAGGCGGCACCCTGAGCGAGCCGCCGGCGGCCGACGCCGGCGTGAAGGAACCTCCGGCCGAAGGCGGCGTGCAGGAACCCCCGGCCGCCGGTGTCGCGGAGCCGCCCGCCGCCAGCGGCGTGCAGGAGCCCCCCAGCGTCGGCACCGCGGCCAAGCCGGAAGGCGAACGCGTGGCCGCCCCGCGCGGGTTCTGGATCACGCTCGCCGTCTTCGGCGCGATCCTGGCGGCGTTCTATGCCTTCCTGAGCTTCGCGCGGCTGGAAGTGTTCAAGATGCTGCTCACCAGCTTCTTCCCGCTCATGATCCTGATCCTGTCGGTGCTGGGCTCGATCGTGCTGGGGCTGGCCACGCCGACGGAGGCGGCGGCCGTGGGCGCGCTGGGCGGCTTCCTGCTGGCCATCGCCTACCGCCAGCTCACCTTCGGGGTGATCAAGGAGAGCGTGTTCCTCACGGCCAAGACCTCCGCCATGGTGTGCTGGCTGTTCGTGGGCTCCGCGATCTTCTCGGCCGCCTTCGCGCTGCTGGGCGGGCAGGAGCTGGTGGAGCGCTGGGTGCTGTCGATGAACCTGTCGAAGACGCAGTTCCTGGTGCTGACGCAGGTGATCATCTTCGTGCTGGGCTGGCCGCTGGAGTGGACCGAGATCATCGTGATCTTCATGCCGATCTTCATCCCGCTGCTGGACAACTTCGGCGTGGACCCGCTGTTCTTCGGCCTGCTGGTGGCGCTGAACCTGCAGACGGCCTTCCTGTCGCCGCCGGTGGCGATGGCGGCCTTCTACCTGAAGGGCGTGGCGCCGCCGCACGTGTCGCTCAACCAGATCTTCCTGGGGATGCTGCCGTTCATGGGCATCCAGGTGATCGCGATCATCCTGCTGTACATCTTCCCGGGCATCGGGCTGTGGCTGCCGCAGCTGCTGTACGCACGGTAAGAGAGGCGTCAGCCGGTGCAAGAGGGCGCCTTCGGGGCGCCCTTTCTTCTGGCGCGCCCGTTGACGTTGACGTAAACGTCAATTAGGCTTGCCGGTATCTGGAGATACTTCCCCCATGACCGACCTGTCCGCCGAGTTCAAGGCGCTGGCGAACTATCGCCCCACGAACAAAGTCCGCTTCGTCACCGCCGCCAGCCTGTTCGACGGGCACGACGCCGCCATCAACATCATGCGGCGCATCCTGCAGGGCATGGGCGCCGAAGTCATCCACCTGGGCCACAACCGCAGCGTCGACGAGGTCGTCACCGCCGCCCTGCAGGAGGACGTGCAGGGCATCGCCGTCAGCTCCTACCAGGGCGGGCACGTCGAATACTTCAAGTACATGGTGGACCTGCTGCGCGAGCGCGGCGGCGCCCAGATCCAGGTGTTCGGCGGCGGCGGCGGCGTGATCGTGCCCTCCGAAATCAAGGAGCTGCAGGACTACGGCGTCGCGCGCATCTACAGCCCCGAGGACGGCCAGCGCATGGGCCTGGCGGGAATGATCGGCGAGATGGTGATGCGCTGCGACCAGGACCTGTCGCCGCACGCGCCGCGCGCGCTGGCCGCGATCCAGGGCCAGGACGAGGCCAGCTGGCGTGCGCTGGCCCAGCTGATCACCGCACTGGAGAACGGCAGCGTCGACGCGCAGCTGCTGCAGGCCATCCGCCAGGGCGCGGACCTGCGGCCCGCGCCCGTGCTGGGCATCACCGGCACCGGCGGCGCCGGCAAGTCCTCGCTCACCGACGAACTGGTGCGCCGCCTGCGGCTGGACCAGGACGACAGCCTGCGCGTGGCCATCATCTCCATCGACCCCTCGCGCCGCAAGACCGGCGGCGCGCTGCTGGGCGACCGTATCCGCATGAACGCGATCGGCCCCTGGCGGCAGGGCCCGCGCGTCTTCATGCGCTCGCTGGCCACGCGCGATTTCGGCAGCGAGATCTCCGCGGCGCTGGGCGACGTGGTCGCCGCCTGCAAGGCCGCGGGCTTCGACCTGGTCGTCGTGGAAACCAGCGGCATCGGCCAGGGCGACGCCGCGATCGTGCCGCACGTGGACATCCCGCTGTACGTGATGACGCCCGAGTTCGGCGCCGCCAGCCAGCTGGAAAAGATCGACATGCTGGACTTCGCCGAATTCGTGGCGATCAACAAGTTCGACCGCAAGGGCGCGGCCGACGCGCTGCGCGACGTGGCCAAGCAGGTGCAGCGCAACCGCGGCGCCTTCACCCGCGCGCCGGAAACCATGCCGGTGTTCGGCACCATGGCCGCGCGCTTCAACGACGACGGCGTCACCGCGCTGTACCAGGCGCTCAAGCCGCGGCTGGCGGAACTGGGCCTGAAGCTCAAGGACGGCCGGCTGCCCGCCGTGAACGTGCGCCACAGCACCAACCAGAGCCCGGTGGTGCCGGCCGCGCGCACGCGCTACCTGGCCGAGATCGCCGACACCCTGCGCGGCTACAAGGCGAAGGTGCGCGCGCAGGCGACGCTCGCGCGCGAGATCCAGCAGCTGCGCGAAGCCGCGCGCATGCTGCGCGTCGGCAAGCCGGACAAGGCGCGCGCCGCGGAAGCCGCGGACGACCTGGCGATGCAGCGCGACCTGCAGCAGGACCCCGCCGCGCAGAAGCTGCTGGCGCAATGGCCGGACATGAAGAAGGCCTACGCGGGCGACGAGTACGTCGTGAAGATCCGCGACCGCGAAATCCGCACCAGCCTCACGTACCGGTCGCTCTCCGGCACCACCATCCGCAAGGTCGCCCTGCCCCAGTACGAGGACCACGGCGAGATCCTGAAGTGGCTGATGCTGGAGAACGTGCCGGGCAGCTTCCCCTACACGGCCGGCACCTTCGCGTTCAAGCGCGAGAACGAGGATCCGACGCGCATGTTCGCCGGCGAAGGCGACGCCTTCCGCACCAACCGGCGCTTCAAGCTGCTGTCGGCCGGCATGCCGGCCAAGCGCCTGTCCACGGCCTTCGACTCGGTCACCCTGTACGGCAACGACCCCGACCCCCGCCCGGACATCTACGGCAAGGTGGGCAACTCCGGCGTGTCGATCGCCACGCTGGACGACATGAAGGTGCTGTACTCGGGTTTCGACCTGTGCGATCCGGCCACTTCGGTGTCGATGACCATCAACGGCCCCGCGCCCAGCATCCTGGCGATGTTCATGAACACCGCCATCGACCAGAACATCGACAAGTTCAAGGCGGACAACGGCCGCGAACCCACCGAGACCGAAACGGCGAAGATCCGCGAGTGGGTGCTGGCCAATGTGCGCGGCACGGTGCAGGCCGACATCCTGAAGGAAGACCAGGGCCAGAACACCTGCATCTTCTCCACCGAGTTCTCGCTCAAGGTGATGGGGGACATCGCGCAGTACTTCGTGCACCACGACGTGCGCAACTTCTACTCGGTGTCGATCTCCGGCTACCACATCGCCGAAGCCGGCGCCAACCCGATCTCCCAGCTGGCCTTCACGCTGTCGAACGGCTTCACCTTCGTCGAGGCCTACCTCGCGCGCGGGATGCACATCGACGACTTCGCGCCCAACCTGTCCTTCTTCTTCTCCAACGGCATGGACCCGGAGTACACCGTGATGGGCCGGGTGGCCCGCCGGATCTGGGCGGTGGCGATGAAGGAGAAGTACGGCGCCAACGAGCGCAGCCAGAAGCTGAAGTACCACATCCAGACCTCGGGCCGCAGCCTGCACGCGCAGGAGATCCAGTTCAACGACATCCGCACCACGCTGCAGGCGCTGATCGCGATCTACGACAACTGCAACTCGCTGCACACCAACGCCTTCGACGAGGCGATCACCACGCCCACCGAGGACTCGGTGCGGCGCGCCATGGCGATCCAGCTGATCATCAACCGCGAGTGGGGCCTGGCGAAGAACGAGAACCCGAACCAGGGCGCCTTCATCATCGACGAGCTCACCGAGCTGGTGGAGGAGGCCGTGCTGGCGGAGTTCGAGCGCATCGCCGAGCGCGGCGGCGTGCTGGGCGCGATGGAGACCGGCTACCAGCGCGGCCGCATCCAGGACGAGAGCATGCACTACGAGATGCAGAAGCACACCGGCGAGCTGCCGATCGTCGGCGTCAACACCTTCCGCAATCCCCACGGCGACACCACCCCGGACAAGCTGGAGCTGGCGCGGTCGACCGAAGAGGAAAAGCAGGGGCAGCTGAAGCGCCTGCGCGACTTCCACGCCCGCCACGCCAACGAGGCGCCGGCGATGCTCCAGCGGCTGCAGCAGGCGGTGATCGACAACCGCAACGTGTTCGAGGTGCTGATGGACGCGGTGCGGGTGTGCTCGCTGGGGCAAATCACCAACACCCTGTTCGAAGTGGGGGGGCAATACCGGCGCAACATGTGAGCCAGCGGGCATACTCCCGCGAGTGACCGCATCCCTGCATTTCACCCACGGCCCCTCCTTTTCCGTGGTGGAGGTGACCGCGCTGGCCTTCCTGGAAGACGCGGAACCCGCCCTGGCGGAGATGGCCGAACGCACCCGCGAGGCCGGCACGCGCCGGCTGCTGATCAACCTGGTCGACGTGGTCGGCACCTTCGGGCCGGAGCAGCAGCGCACGATCGGCATGCTGGCCTACCGCTACCTGTCGCACCTGCAGAAGGTGGCTTCCCTGGTCCCCCCCGACAAGCTCACGCGCGTGAGCGAAGCCGCGGCGCGGGAGCAGGGGATGGAGCTGCGGGTGTTCACGCAGCTGGTGGAGGCGCTGGACTGGCTGGCGAAGTGAATGCTGCCTGTCGCGGTTCGGCTGCGCCGCTCACCACGACCTACGAAGACCGCCGCATCCCCCAAAACCCGTAGGTCGTGGTGAGCGCGCGCAGCGCCGAACCGCGACCCCCGGCGGCTGACCTCCCCCCCGCGCCCGCACCGCCCCCGCCAGCTCCCGCAACGCCTCCTCCGTCTGCCCCCACCCGATGCACCCGTCGGTGATCGACACCCCGCGCGCCAGCGGCACCCCCGGCTTCAGGTCCTGCCGCCCCGGCTCCAGGTGGCTCTCGATCATCACGCCCAGGATGCGGCGCTCGCCGCCGGCGATCTGCCGGGCGACGTCGCGCGCCACCTCCACCTGCCGGCGGTAGTCCTTGGCCGAATTCGCGTGCGAGCAGTCGACCATCACGCGTTCGGTCACGCTGTCCTTGCGCAGCGCGGCGCATGCCGCCTCGACGTCCGCGGCGGCGTAGTTCGGGCCGCGCGAGCCGCCGCGCAGGATGATGTGGCAGTCCTCGTTGCCGGTGGTCTCGAACACGGCCGCCTGCCCCATCTTGGTCATGCCCATGAAGGCATGCGGCGCGCGGCAGGCCACCAGCGCGTCGGCGGCCATCTGCACGCTGCCGTCGGTGCCGTTCTTGAAGCCGATCGGGCAGCTCAGGCCCGAGGCGAGCTGCCGGTGGCTGGGGCTCTCGGTGGTGCGCGCACCGATCGCGCCCCAGCTGATCAGGTCGGAGATGTACTGCGGGCTCAGGAGGTCCAGGAACTCGGTGCCGGCGGGCACGCCCAGCTGCGCGACTTCCAGCAGCAGCTGGCGCGCGAGGCGCAGGCCCTCGTTGATCCGGAAGCTGCCGTCCAGCCGCGGGTCGTTGATGAAGCCCTTCCAGCCCACCGTCGTGCGCGGCTTCTCGAAGTACACGCGCATCACCACCAGCAGGTCCTCGCGCAGCTCGCCGGCCAGCGAGCGCAGCCGGCGCGCGTACTCCAGTGCCTGTTCGTGGTCGTGGATCGAGCACGGCCCGACCACGGCCAGCAGGCGCGGGTCGCTGCCGTGCACGACGGCCGCCACTTCGGTGCGGCTGCGCTCCACGAAGGCCTGCACGGCGTCGTCGGCCGGCAGCTCGTACTGCAGCAGCGCCGGCGAGATCAGCGGGCGGACTTCGCGGATGCGGACGTCGTCCAGGCGGGTGGCCTGCGGCATTTCCTCGGCGCCTTCCGGGCGTGCGGCGGTGGTGGGGCTCATGGGGTTCTCCTGCCTGCACTATATTGGCTGCCATGGCATTCACTTCGCTGACGGTGGGGGGTGCGCCGCTGCGCATCGAGTACGAATGGGCCGGCCGGGCTGCCGAGGACGCGCCGGTGCTCGTGTTCCTGCACGAGGGCCTGGGCTCGGTGGCGATGTGGCGCGACTTCCCGCAGCGCCTGTGCGACGCCGCCGGCGTGCGCGGGCTCGTCTATTCGCGGCCGGGCTACGGCCGCTCCAGCCCGCGTGCGGAAGGCGAGCAGTGGGCGCCCGACTTCATGCACCGGCAGGCGCGCGAGGTCCTGCCCGCCTTGCTGCGGGAACTGGGCGTCGAGCGCCCTTGGCTGTTGGGGCACAGCGACGGCGCCTCCATCGCGCTGGTGTATGCCTCGCTGTTCCCCGAGGGACTGCGCGGCGCCGTCGTGCTGGCGCCGCACATCATGGTGGAGGAGGTCTCCGTCACCAGCATCCGCCAGGCGCGGCGCACCTACCTGGACACGGACCTGAAGCAGCGCCTGGCTCGCTACCACGACGACGTCGACTCCGCCTTCTGGGGCTGGAACGACGTGTGGCTCTCGCCGGCCTTCCGCGGCTGGTCGATCGAGGAGGAGATCCGCGCGATCCGCTGTCCTCTGCTGGCGATCCAGGGGGTGGACGACGAGTACGGCACGCTGGAGCAGGTCCGCGGCATCGCGCGCCGCGTGCCGCAGACGAAGCTGCTGGAGCTGCCCGATTGCGGCCACCATCCGCACCGGGACCAGCCCGAGGCGGTGACGGAGGCGGTGGCGAGTTTCCTGCGATCGGCCGGCTAGAAGACGGACAGCAGCTTCTTGCCGATGGTCGCTTCCACCTGGCCCCTGCACCAGTGCTCGTAGAGATCGCCCACAGGCTCGTCGGTGAACACGAAGTCCACCATGTGCGACAGGATGCGGGAGCTGAAGACGGCATCCAGTTCCTCTTCGGAGCGCCGCGTATCAGGACCCTGGATGTAGGAAAGCACTCTTCGTCCTTCGGCGTCGAAGGTGATGGCGCGCACCCTCGGGCTGCGCACGGGTTCTTCCCACTCGTGAACCTCCGAGCCCAGCCTGAACTCCACGAAGGGGACGCGGAACTTCAGCTCCGTCACATACCGCAGCGGCCGCGCGAGCGCGCCGGGATCCTGCCTGACGATTTCACGCGACTCGCGCTGCTCGGCGTGCCACAACGCGGCCAGGGCGAAGAGGTCGTCGTAGTAGCCCCCCTGCAGGACGCGCGCCGCCTTGCCATATTCCGCCGATCTCCTGGCGGCGCCCGCCATGCCGCCGGCGAGGCTCTCCCGCCATGGGATGCTCCCGGTCGATGAATCGAGTGCGTCGAACAACCGGGCCGAGTCCACGTCGGACGTGAACAAGCCGCAAGCGGGGTCGGTCCTGGCCTTCTCCAGCACCTGGAAGTACCTGATGATCGAGGCGCCTCCCCACGGCCCGGCCTCGCACGGACCCAGCAATATCCAGGTGAACACTTCGGCGAGGCGTTCCAGGCGGATCTGCGGCAGTTTGTCGTGAAGAACGATGAACAGTGCCCGCAGCGGCTGGAGGTGCGGCGAGTCCGACGCCAGCAGATGCGCCATGAACCGCGCTGCCGCTGTCTCCCCTTCACCGGTCCAGAGCGCCTGCACCTGCACCAGGTGGGCGACCGCTTCGTACATGTCCAGGGCGGCCACGTGCAGCCCCGCGTGCGCGATACGTTCGTGCGACAGCCGCTCCAACGAGGCATACGCCTGAGCGGCAGCGCTCGCAGCCATCACCGCTCCCCTTTCGACAGAGCCCGCGTCGACCTCCTGCGTGGAATTCCGCGCGGGCAGGGGGGCCTCCTCCAGCGCGACGACATCGGCTTCCGCCTGGACCCCGTACAAGCTCCCTGTTTCCCTGATCCATTGCCGGCGTGAGGCCCGGTCCCAATGCAGCCAGCGCGTGAAGGGGACGGGGACGAACTTGCCGGGGCACGCGGCGAGCAGCTTGAACGCCTGGAAACCGTTGATGGACGCCTGCATCCGAAGGCCCATGGTCACGGTGCCCATCGGGGACACCAGGAAGTCGTGGAAATGCCGCATCTCGTGATCGGGCACCCCCGCGAGGAAGATGTCCGCCAGCGACGGCTCCGGCGCCCCCGCGGATCGCGCACCGTTCTCGATCCAGTGCCGCGTCATCGCCTTGCGCCTGTCCTCGCCGCCGACGAACACGGACACCCCGTAGAAGCGCGGATTGAACGCGCCGAATGCGACGTGGTCCATCGCGCTTCAGAGGATTCCGGCCTCCTCCAGTGCCTGGAGGACATGGGGCACCGAGACCGCTGCGTCCGCCTTGATGGTCACGGCTCCCTTCGGAGTGCGCACGGTGATGGAGGTCTTGCGCTCGGCATGCTGGAAGGCCTCGACGATCAGCTTGGCTATCTCCAGCGAGCCCTGCACGATGGCCACGACCGCGGCGACCTCGGCCATTCCCAGGCGCTGGTCGGTCCCCGACAGCGCGTGGGGAGCCACGCTGCCCTCCGGAGCGACCGTCATGATGGATGCGATGGTCGGCCCATCGGCGATGAGCTGGACGCGCAGCTTGGGTTCCGGCATGGTGGCTTCCCCCTCGATCGCCGCCAGGGGCGACCCCATGGGGCGTCAATCTAGGCGGTCAGCCCGGGGCCTGTCACCACCCAAAGGGATGGGGGACGGTGGCGCACCGCCGTCCTGCTCGTCAGCGCAACCCGCACCGGAACAGCTTCAAGGACCGCGCCACCAGCAGCGTGCTCTCCCCCGCCGCGTGCATCTCGCCGGCCTCGTCCCGGCTGGTGTCCACCAGCAGCTCCCAATGCGTGCACCCGGGCAGCTCCGGCAGCCGGAACTCCAGGTCCTCGTGCGAGGCGGACAGCATCAGCAGCAGGTGGTCGTCCTGCAGCGGCCGGCCCTGCCGGTCCGTCTCCTTCAGGCCGTTGCCGGCCAGGAACATCGCCAGCGACTGCGTGTGCGCGTTCTGCCAATCCTCGTCGGTCATCCGCTCGCCGTCGTGGCGGTACCACTCCACGTCGTGGATGTCGCTGCCGCGGATGGGGCGGCCGGAGAAGAACTTCTGCCGGTGCAGGGCCGGGTGCTCCCGGCGAACGCGGATCAGGCGTTTCGTGAACTCGAGCAGCGGCCGGTCCGCCTGCGCCCAGTCGTACCAGCTGATCTCGTTGTCCTGGCAGTAGGCGTTGTTGTTGCCCTGCTGGCTGTTGCCGAACTCGTCGCCGCCCAGCAGCATGGGCGTGCCCTGCGACAGCAGCAGCGTGGCCAGGAAGTTGCGCTGCTGGCGCGCGCGCAGCCGGTTCACTTCCTCGTCGTCGGTGGGGCCCTCGGCGCCGCAGTTCCAGGAGCGGTTGTCGTTGTGGCCGTCCTGGTTGCCTTCCTGGTTGGCCTCGTTGTGCTTGTCGTTGTAGCTGACCGTGTCGCGCAGCGTGAAGCCGTCGTGGGCGGTGATGAAGTTGATGCTGGCCGAGGGCTTGCGGCCGTCGCCCTGGTACAGGTCGCTCGATCCCGTGAGCCGGTAGCCCAGGTCGCTGGCGAGGCCGCCCTCGCCCTTCCAGAAGGCGCGGATCGAGTCGCGGTAGACGCCGTTCCACTCGGCCCACTTCACCGGGAAGTTGCCGACCTGGTAGCCGCCCTCGCCCACGTCCCAGGGCTCGGCGATCAGCTTGACCTGGCTGATGACCGGGTCCTGGTGGATGATGGTGAAGAAGCCCGAGAGCTGGTCCACCTCGTGCAGCCCGCGCGCCAGCGTGCTGGCCAGGTCGAAGCGGAAGCCGTCCACGTGCATC
>JALHLO010000071.1 GCA_022844525.1 Ramlibacter sp. | reverse complement strand
CCGCCGGCGCCCTCCTGCGCCAGCAGGTATTCGAGCAGCAGGCCCACCGGCCGCCCCGTCGAGCCCTTGGCGGCGCCGCCCTTCCAGGCGGTGCCGGCGATGTCCAGGTGCGCCCAGGGATAGTTCTGGGCGAAGCGGTGCAGGAACTTGGCCGCCACGACCGCCCCGCCCGCGCGGCCGGCCACGTTCGCCACGTCGGCGAAGTTGGTCTTGAGGCCTTCGGCGTATTCGTCGTCCAGCGGCATGCGCCAGCACGGGTCGAGCGCCGCCTCGCCGGCCTCCAGCAGCTGCTGCGCGAGCTCGTCGTCGGTGGCGAACAGGCCGCTGCGCACGCCCCCCAGCGCGATCACGCAGGCGCCGGTCAGGGTGGCGATGTCGATCACCGCGCGCGGCTTGAAGCGCTCGGCATAGGTGAGCGCGTCGCACAGGATCAGGCGGCCTTCCGCGTCGGTGTTGAGCACCTCGATGGTCTGGCCGCTCATGCTGGTGAGGATGTCGCCCGGCTTGTACGAGGCGCCATCGGGCATGTTCTCGCAGGCGGGGATCAGGCCGATGATGTTCAGCTTCGGCTTGAGCTCCGCCAGCGCCCGGAAGGTGCCGAGCACGCTGGCCGCGCCGCCCATGTCGTACTTCATCTCGTCCATCTCGGCCGAGGGCTTGATGGAGATGCCGCCGGTGTCGAAGGTGATACCCTTGCCCACCAGCACCACCGGCGCCTCGCCCTTGCCGCCGCCGTCGTGGCGCAGCGTGATGAAGCGCAGCGGCTCCGCCGAGCCCTTGGCGACGCCCATGAAGGAACCCATGCCGAGCCGGGCCACTTCCTTCGGGCCGAGCACTTCGACCTTGAAGCCGTGCGCCTTGCCCAGCTTGCTCGCCTCCTCGCCCAGGCGCGTCGGCGTCGCGTAGTTGGGCGGCAGGTTGCCCAGCTCGCGCGCGAACTCGATGCCCACGGCGGCGGCCCGGGCGCGCTGGAACGCGGCCTTGTGCGCCGCGGCGTCGTCCACGCCGACCACCACCTTCCTCAGCTCGCGTGCCTCGGGCTTGGACTTGGTGGCCACGTAGACGTAGCTGCTTTCGGCGGTGCCGCACACCGCTGCCCGGACCGCCTCGGGGCCGCTGCCCGCGGGCAGCAGGATGGTCATCTTGCGGGCGGTGGAGGAGCGCAGCGTGCCGGTGGCGGCCTGCACCGCGGCGTGCAGGCGCTTGCCCGAGCCGTCGCCGGCGCCGGCGAGGATCACCCGGGAGGCCGCGATGCCCTCGGCACGGTAGGCCTGCAGCAGCTTGCCCGCCTTGGGTTCGAGGTCGCGGGCGGCCAGCGCCGCGGCGACCAGCCGGGAGACGGGGTCCTTGCCCGCCTTGAAACCTTCAGTGACCAGCACCAGCAGCACGTCCGTCTTGTCGTTGGCCGCAGCTGCCAGGTCGAGGGTCTTGAGTTCGAAGTCCATAATCCCCTGTTGTTCATAGCGCCGGATGCGCCCGCCGATGTTATTCCATTCAACGATTCGCAAGGAGCTGGCCCGCAGTTTCGGCGCCTCCCTCGTGGTGCTGGTCACCATCGTGATGACGATGACGCTGATCCGCACCCTGAGCCTGGCCAGCCGCGGCAGCGTGAATCCCGAGGAAGTGATGATGGTCATGGGGTACACGGTGCTGGGCTACCTGCCCACCATCCTCACCCTGTCGCTGTTCATCTCCATCGTCGGCACGCTCTCGCGCATGTACCGCGACAGCGAGATGGTGATCTGGTTTTCCGCCGGGCGGGGACTGTCCTCCCTGGTGCGTCCCCTGTTCGGCTTTTCCTGGCCGGTGCTGCTGGTGATCGCCCTGCTGGCCCTGGTGATCTGGCCCTGGGCCAACCAGCAGACGCAGGAACTCAAGGACCGCTACGGGCGCCGCGGCGACCTCGAACGGGTGGCGCCGGGGCAGTTCCAGGAGTCCGCGAGCGGCCGCCGCGTGTTCTTCCTGGACAAGGACACGCCGGACAACAAGTCCGGCCGCAACATCTTCATCTCCACCCTGGAAAAGGACAAGGAGACGGTCACCTCGGCGCGCAGCGGCCGCGTGGAGACCATCGGCGACGACCAGTTCCTGCTGCTGTCCAACGGCCAGCGGCTGGAGAACTCGCTCAGGGGCGAGGGCCTGCGCATCAGCGAGTTCGAGCAGCACGGCACCCGGGTGCGCGAGAACAACCTGATCGTCGGCGACGAGAGCCCGGCCAAGGCCCGCTCGACGCTGGCCCTGGTGGTCGATCCCACGCCGGCCAACAAGGGCGAACTCGCCTGGCGCCTGGGCCTGGCGCTGGCCGGCGTCAACTTCGTGCTGCTGGCGGTGACGGTCTCCAGCGTGAACCCGCGCGTGGGCCGCAGCGGCAACCTGGTGTTCGCGCTGTTCGCCTTCGTCGTGTACTTCAACCTGCTGAACCTGGGACAGAACTGGATCTCGCGCGAGCGCGCCGGCTTCCTGGCCTTCCTGCTGATCGTGCACGGCGGCACCTTCGCCGCCGCCTCGCTGTGGCTGGCCAAGCAGCACAACAACTGGACGGTCGGACCGCTGCTGCGGCGCGCGCGGAGGCAGCCCGCGTGAGGACCATCCGCCGCCTGATCTACGTCGAGGTCCTCTACGCGGTCGCCTTCGTGAGCGTCGGCTTCCTGTCCCTGTTCTTCTTCTTCGACTTCGTCGACGAACTGGGCAACCTGGGACAGGGCATGCAACCCTACCGGCTGACGCAGGCGCTGGTGTACGTGGCGCTGCGCATGCCCAGCCACCTGTACGAGCTGCTGCCGATCGCCGTGCTGATCGGCACCATCTTCGTGATGGCGCGGCTGGCGCAAAGCTCGGAGTACACCATCCTGCGCACCAGCGGGCTGGGGCCCTGGCGCGCCCTGCGCGCCCTGCTCGGCCTGGGACTGGCGTTCACGGTGCTGACCTTCGCCACGGGCGATTACCTCGCGCCGCTGTCCGACCGCACGGCGCAACTGCTCAAGGCGCGGCTGGGCGGCGGGCTGTCGATCGGCACGACCGGTGCCTGGCTGAAGGAGCGGCAGCGCTACCTCTCGTACAACGTGAACGTCTTCCGGCTCACCCCCGAGGGCCAGATGGAGCGCGTGCGGATCTTCGAGGCGGACTCGCGCGGCTTCCTGGTGTCGATCACGCAGGCCGCCCGCGGCAGCTTCAGCGACGGTGCCTGGGCGCTGCAGGACGTGGAGCGCACCGAATTCAACACCGACGAACGCTCGGCACGGGTCGAGCGCCTGAAGCTGCCCACCATGCGCTGGCCGACCGAGATCACCCAGGAGATGGTCTCGGTGGCGCTGCTCAAGCCCGAGCGCATGAGCACCATCGCCCTGTTCCAGTACATCCGCCACCTCGAGGCGAACGCGCAGACCTCGCAGCGCTACGAGATCGAGTTCTGGCGCAAGGTGTTCTATCCCCTCTCCTGCATGGTGATGGTGGTGCTGGCCCTGCCCTTCGCCTACCTGCACTTCCGCTCGGGCGGCATCACCAGCTACGTGTTCGGCGGCGTGCTGATCGGCATCAGCTTCTTCCTGCTGAACAACGTGTTCGGCTACATCGGCAACCTGCAGAACTGGGTGCCGTGGATGGCGGCGGGCGCGCCGGGCATCATCTACACCTTCTTCTCGCTGGCCGCCTTCAGCTGGCTGGTGATCCGGCGCTGACATGGGCAAGGCGATCGTCCTGTTCGGCCACGGCTCGCGCGACCCGCTCTGGCGGCTGCCGATGGAAACCGTGGCCACCCGCCTGCGCGCGATGCAGCCGGACACGCCGGTGCGCTGCACCTACCTGGAGCTGGAGTCGCCCGACCTGGCGGGCGCCGCCGGCGAACTGGTGCAGGCCGGGGCCGACCACGTCACCATCGTGCCGATGTTCCTGGGCACCGGCCGGCACGCGCGGGAGGACCTGCCCCTGCTGGTGGAACAGCTGCGGGCACGCCACCCGGCGGTCTCCTTCGTGCTGCAGAAACCGGTCGGCGAAGACGGCCGCGTCCTGGAGCTGATCGCTCAGATTGCCCTGGAATAAAGGGCGAAGGCATAATGCCTGCCTCTCTTAGAAGAAATATGGCATGAACCTGCATCAGTTTCGCTTCGTCCAGGAAGCGGTGCGGCGCAACTTGAACCTGACGGAAGCGGCGAAGGCCCTGCACACCTCCCAGCCGGGAGTGTCCAAGGCCATCATCGAGCTGGAGGAAGAGCTGGGCGTGGAGATCTTCGCCCGGCACGGCAAGCGCCTGAAACGGGTCACGGAGCCCGGCGAGCACGTGCTCAAGAGCATCGAGCTGATCATGCGCGAGGTGGGCAACCTCAAGCGCATCGGCGAGCAGTTCAGCGCCCAGGACAGCGGCACCCTGTCGATCGCCACCACCCACACCCAGGCGCGCTACGTGCTGCCCGTGCCGGTGGCCAAGCTGCGCGAGCAGTACCCCAAGGTCAGCATCAGCCTGCACCAGGGCTCGCCCGACCAGGTGGCGCGGATGCTGCTGGACGAGGTGGCCGAGATCGGCATCGCCACCGAGTCGCTGGGCGACTACCCCGACCTCGTGACCATGCCCTGCTACGAGTGGCAGCACATGCTGGTGCTGCCGCTGGGGCACGCGCTGGCGAAGAAGGAGCGCGTCACCCTCGAGGACATCGCCGCGGAGCCGCTGGTGACCTACCACCCCAGCTTCACCGGCCGCACCCGCATCGACAGCGCCTTCGCGCAGAAGAAGCTGAAGCCGCGCATCGCGCTGGAGGCGATCGACTCCGACGTGATCAAGACCTACGTGCGGCTCGGCCTGGGCATCGGCATCGTGGCCGAGATGGCGGTGCGCGACGAAGCGGCCAACTCCGACCTCGCGGTGCGCCCGCTCGGGCACCTGTTCGGGCAGAACCTGGCACGGGTCGCGTTCAAGCGCGGCGCCTACCTGCGAAACTTCGTCTACCGCTTCGCCGAACTGCTGTCCGACCGGCTGGACCGCAACCTCATCGCCAAGGCCATGAGCGGCCAGGGCACCGACTACGATCTATGACCACCCCCGAAGCGGCCTGCGGCCGCCTCCCCCTCGAGGGGGCGCCACCCGCGGCCCGGCAAAGCCGGTTCCGCGGTGGCACTGGGGAAGACACGCACTCCTGAAACGCCATGTCCACGATTGAACGAACCCCGCCCCTGCAGACCAAGTTCCCCACCATGGGCACCACCATCTTCACGGTGATGTCCGCGCTGGCGACCGAGAAGGGCGCCGTCAACCTGGGCCAGGGCTTCCCCGACTTCGAATGCGACCCGAAGCTGGTCGACGCGGTCACCGAGGCCATGAAGAAGGGCCTGAACCAGTACCCGCCGATGACCGGCATCGCGCCGCTGCGCGAAGCGGTGGCGGCCAAGGTGGCGGCGCTCTACGGGCGCACGTACGACCCGGCGGCCGAGATCACCATCACGGCGGGCGCGACGCAGGCCATCATCACGGCGGTGCTGGCCATCGTGAAGCCCGGCGACGAGGTGATCGTGCTGGAGCCCTGCTACGACAGCTACGTGCCCAACATCGAGCTGGCCGGCGGCACCGTCGTGCGGGTGCCGCTGGTGCCGGGCACCTTCCGGCCGGATTTCCCGAAGATCGCCGCCGCGCTGTCGCCCAGGACGCGGGCCATCATGATCAACTCGCCGCACAACCCGAGCGGCACGGTGTGGACGCGCGAGGAGATGCTGCAGCTGCAGGACCTGCTGGCGCCCACCGACGTGTTCGTGATCAGCGACGAGGTCTACGAGCACATGGTGTTCGACGGCCAGCTGCACCAGAGCGCCGCGCGCATCCCGGGCCTGGCGGCGCGGTCGCTGATCGTCTCCAGCTTCGGCAAGACCTACCACGTCACCGGCTGGAAAGTGGGCTACGTGGCCGCCCCGGCGGTGCTGACGGCGGAATTCCGCAAGGTGCACCAGTTCAACGTGTTCACGGTGAACACGCCGATGCAATACGGGCTGGCGAGCTACATGGCCTCGCCCGATCCCTATCTGCAGCTGCCGGCCTTCTACCAGCGCAAGCGCGACCTGTTCCGCGAAGGCCTGGCGCGCACCCGGTTCAAGCTGCTGCCCAGCGAAGGCACCTACTTCCAGTGCGTCGAGATCTCCCGGATGAGCGACCTGAAGGAGGACGAGTTCTGCAAGTGGCTCACCAGCGAGATCGGCGTCGCGGCGATCCCGCTGTCGGCGTTCTACGGCAACGGGTTCGACCAGCGGGTGGTGCGCTTCTGCTTCGCGAAGAAGGACGAAACCCTGCGGGCGGCGCTGGAACGGCTGGCGAAGCTCTGAGCGTCGCGGTTCGGGCTGCGCCGCTCACCACGACCTACGGCTACTGAAAAGTCGCTTGCGACTTTTCAGAGTGAATGCCTCAGCACTGGATCGGGTTCTTGCAGAACTTGTCCAGCTCGCGCACGATGCTCTGGCCGTTCACCGCGTTCTTCGCCTTCGGCCCCACGTCCAGGCTCAATTTCATCTCGTACTTGCGGAAGAACTCGTCGAACAGTTCCCCGCCCAGCGTCGCATAGGCCGTCAGCGTGTCGGCCTTCGGGTCGTGCGTCAGCAGCACGGCGCACAGCGGCTGCTTCGCCGGGCCGGAAAGCACCTCCGCCCCGCGCGCGGGGTCGTACTGGCTGTGCTCGGCGCAGCAATGGATCAGGCCGTCCTGCACGCCCCGCTGGGCACGGGTGCGGCGGAAGCTGATGAAGCTGACGTCGCGCGTGGGGTACACGAGCTGGTGCGCGCAGATCGCCGAGAAGGCCACGACGCTGCGGTTGCGGCCCACGCCGCCCGGCCAGCTGTAGGAACTGCGGTCCTGCGTGCTGAGGGTGGTCGGTGCCACGGCCTTGCCCAGGTCCAGCAGGAACACGGGCGTCGCCTCGAACGGGTAGTGGAAGACGTAGTTCGTCTGGGCCTTGAGCTCCGACGCCTTGAGCGCATCCCCGCGCTCGTTGACCAGCAAGGCCTTGGCGTACTCCCTGGGTTTCGCGTTCGCCGCGAAGGAAGGGAAGCTGGCGGCAGCCGAAAGGCCCGCCGCGCCGACCGTGCACGACCCGATGAAGCTGCGTCGATCCATGCGTAAACCCCTGTTCGTTGTGCCGAGTGTGCCGGGTGCGCCCCGGCCGCGTATCGGGTGTTCTACCGCGAACCCCGGTATTCGGTGTCAGTTTCTCAGCTTTGCAGTTGAGACCAAGCCTTGTCGAGCCGCTTGATGCTCACCGGCTGCGGCGTCCTCAGTTCCTGGGCGAAGAAGCTGACGCGCAGTTCCTCCAGCAGCCAGCGGAAGTCTTCCATGCGCTCGTCCGTCACGCCCTTGCGCTCGGCGACCAGCCGCCAGTAGCGCTGCTCCTGCGGCTTCAGCTCGGCCAGGCGGGCGAGATCCCGGTCGGGGTCCGCCCGCAGCTTGTCCAGGCGCAGCACGATGGCCTTGAGATAGCGCGGAAGGTGCTGCAGCCGGGTCCACGGCGTCGCGGCCAGGAACCGCTTGGGGACCAGGCGCTGCAGTTGCTGCGCGGCATCCGCCGTGGCCTCCGGCTGGACCTTGGTGTCCTTGATCTTGCGCGCGGCCGCCGCGTACTCGACGAGGATGGTGCCAGCCAGCCGCGCGACCTCGTTGGCGATCAGCGTCAGGCGGCCGCGGCCTTCGTCCAGGCGGCGCTGGAAGTCGGCGGCCGTCGCCGGCAGCGGGTCCTGCAGCAGCGCCCGGTCCAGCGCCACCTCGATGATCTGTTCGCGCAGCTCCTCCTGCGTGCCCAGCGGCATGTACGCGACCGACATCTTCTGCAGCTCGGGAATGTTCTTTTCCAGGTACTTGAGCGCGTCGCGCAGCTGCAGCGCGAACAGCCGCCGCAGGCCGCCGCGGTGCTTCGCGGCCGCGACCCCCGGTTCGTCGAACACCTCGATGGTGACCGCGTCGCCCTTGTCGATCAGCGCGGGGAAGCCGACCAGGCTGGTGCCGCCCTTGCGGATCTCCATCAGCTCGGGCAGTTCGCCGAAGGTCCAGGCGGTGTATTTCTGTTCGGACTGTGCTCCTCCCGCCTCCGGGCGGAGGCCGGGAGGGGGGCTCGCCTTCGCCGCGCTCCCGCCCCCACCCCGCCCTCCCCCGGAGGAGGAGGGAGAGACAGCCTCGGGCGCAGCTGCGACCTTCAGGCCCGCCAAGGCCTGGAACGCCCCGCGCGCCTTCGCACCGAGCTCCGCCTTCAGCGCCCCGAGATTGCGCCCCATCCCGAGCTGCCGCCCGTGTTCGTCCACCACGCGGATGTTCATGAACAGGTGCGCCGGCACCATGTCCAGCTTGAAGTCGGTGCGCTTGACGTCGAGGCTGGTCGCGTCGCGCACCTGCTTCAGCAAGGCGTCGGTGAGGCTGCCGTTGGCGTAGCGCTCCGGTGCGGACAGCGTTTCGGCCAGGCGCGTGGCCGATTCCGGCAAAGGCACGAAGCGCGAGCGCGGCTTCTGCGGCAGGCTTTTCAGCAGCGCCTGGATCTTGTCCTTCAGCATGCCCGGCACCAGCCACTCGGCCCGGTCCTCGTTCACCTGGTTCAGCACGAACAGCGGCACCGTGACCGTGACGCCGTCGCGCGGATCGCCCGGCTCGTGCAGGTAGGTCGCCGAGCAATCCACGCCCCCCAGCTTCACCGTCTTGGGAAAGGCATTGCTGGTGATGCCGGCGGCCTCGTGCCGCATCAGCTCGTCGCGCGTGAGCTTCAGCAGGTCCGGCTGGCCGCGGCTCGCCGTGCGGTACCAGCCCTCGAAGGTGGCGCCGCTGTACACGTCCTTCGGGATCTGCTGGTCGTAGAAGGCGTAGATCAGCTCCTCGTCCACCAGCACGTCCTGCCGGCGCGACTTGTGTTCCAGCTCCTCGACCTGCCTGACCAGCTTCTGGTTGGCCGCCAGGAAGGGCAGGCGCGTCTCCCACTGGCCGGCGACCAGGCCTTCGCGGATGAAGATGTCGCGCGCGCCGTGCAGGTCCGCCCGCGCGAAAGGCACGCGGCGGCCGCTGTAGATCACCAGCCCGTACAGCGTGGCGCGCTCCAGCGCCAGCACTTCGGCGGCCTTCTTCTCCCAGTGCGGGTCCAGCAGCTGCTTCTTCAGCAGGTGGCCGGCCACCTCCTCCACCCACTGCGGCTCGATGTTGGCGATGCCGCGGCCGAACAGGCGCGTGGTCTCCACCAGTTCCGCCACCACCACCCAGCGACCCGGCCGCTTCTTCAGGTGCGCCCCGGGGTGGCGGTAGAACTTGATGCCGCGCGCGCCCAGGTAGGCCTCGTCGTCTTCCAGCTTGAAGCCGATGTTGCCCAGCAGGCCGGACAACATGGCCTTGTGCAGCTGCTCATAGCTGGCGGGCTGGTCGTTCAGCTTCCACTTGTGTTCTGTGACCACGGTCAGCAGCTGGCTGTGCACGTCGCGCCACTCGCGCACCCGCCGCACGTTGATGAAGTTCTGCCGCAGCAGCTGCTCGTACTGGCGATTGGAAAGCTTGTGGTCCTTGCCATGGCCCCCCCGGCTCTCCTCCAGCCACTGCCACAGGCGCAGGTAGCCCGAGAACTCGCTCTTCTCGTCGTCGAACTTGGCGTGCTGCTGGTCGGCCTGGGCCTGCAGCTCCATCGGCCGGTCGCGCACGTCCTGCAGCGACAGCGCCGAGGCGATCACCAGCACCTCCTGCAGCGCGCCGCGCTGGCGCGCCTCCAGGATCATGCGGCCCACGCGCGGGTCGAGCGGCAGCCGTGCGAGCTCCGCGCCCATGGCGGTGAGCTCGTTGTCGTCGTCCACCGCGCCCAGCTCGTTGAGCAGCTGGTAGCCGTCGGAGATCGCGCGTCCCGAGGGGCGGTCGATGAAGGGGAAGTCCTCCACCGCGCCCAGGTGCAGCGACTTCATGCGCAGGATCACGCCGGCCAGCGAGGAGCGCAGGATCTCCGGGTCGGTGAAGCGCGGACGGCCGGCGAAATCCTTCTCGTCGTACAGGCGGATGCAGATGCCGTTGGCCACGCGGCCGCAGCGGCCGGCGCGCTGGTTGGCCGCGGCCTGGCTGACCGGCTCGACCAGCAGCTGCTCCACCTTGCTGCGAAAACTGTAGCGCTTGACCCGCGCCGTGCCTGTGTCGATCACGTAGCGGATGCCAGGCACCGTGAGCGAGGTCTCGGCCACGTTGGTGGCCAGCACGATGCGCCGGCCGGGGTGGCTGTCGAACACGCGGTCCTGCTCCGCCTGCGACAGGCGCGCGAACAGCGGCAGCACCTCGGCGTTGCGCGTGAGCGCGTCGTGCGCCAGGTGCTTGCGCAGGTGGTCGGCCGCCTCGCGGATCTCGCGTTCGCCGGGCAGGAACACGAGGATGTCGCCCGGGGCGTTGCCGCGCCAGAGTTCGTCCACCGCGTCGGCGATCGCGTCGTTCAGGTCGAACTCGCGCGACTCCTCGAACGGGTGCCAGCGCTGTTCCACCGGGAAGGTGCGGCCGGAGACGTAGATCACCGGCGCCGGCCCCTGCGGCGAGGCGAAGTGTTGCGCGAAGCGCTCGGCGTCGATGGTGGCCGAGGTCACCACCACCTTCAGGTCCGGCCGCCGCGGCAGCAGCTGCCGCAGGTAGCCGAGCAGGAAGTCGATGTTGAGGCTGCGCTCGTGCGCCTCGTCGATGATGATGGTGTCGTAGGCCTTGAGCAGCGGGTCCGACTGGGTCTCGGCCAGCAGGATGCCGTCGGTCATCAGCTTGACCGAGGCATCGCGCGCCAGCCGGTCCTGGAAGCGCACCTTGAAGCCGACCACCTCGCCCAGCGGCGTGTCCAGCTCCTGGGCGATGCGCTTGGCCACGCTGGTGGCGGCGATGCGCCGCGGCTGCGTGTGGCCGATCAGGCGCCCCCTGCCCTCGGGCGCGTTGAGGCGGCCACGGCCCATCGCGAGCGCGATCTTGGGCAGCTGCGTGGTCTTGCCCGAGCCGGTTTCGCCGCAGACGATCACCACCTGGTGGGCGGCCATCGCCGCCATGATCTCCTCGCGGCGCGCGGAGACCGGGAGGTTTTCGGGAAAGGTGATGTTCAACGGAGCGGACAAGGACGGCACGGGCGGAAAGCCCGTGATTATCCGATGCCCGCGCGCCTCAGGCGGTGGCGACCGCGGCCGGCAATTCGCGCCGGGCGCCTCCGAGCTCCGCGATCTGCCCCGCCTTCTGGTCGAAGAAGGCCATGCGGCTGCCGTAGCTCCAGGCCGTGCGGGCCATCGCACGGGCGGTCGAGACGGCCTGCGAGGGCCGCACCTGGGTGCTGGTGCCGAGGACGCCGATGCCGACGTCCGCCACCCAGGCGGTGCCGGCCGCTTCCAGGCCCGCGGGGTCGCGGCTGGTGCTCAGGGACACGGGCCGCGACAGCCGGTCGCGGATCTGCCGCGCCAGCTCCTCCAGCCGCGCCACGTCGGGCGCATTGGGCACCAGCAGCAGGAAGCCGTCCTCGCCGAGGCGCCCCATCTCCACGTTCTGGGGGGCGCAGCGGCGCAGGCGCCCGGCGCACACGAACAGCGCGTGGTTGAAGGCGGCGCGGCCATGCAGGTTCTCCAGGGCGTAGAGGTTGGCGAGGCACACCGCCAGCACGCCGATCGGCCGCGCTTCCGCGTCGCGGTGGAAGAACACGTCGCCCACCATCTGCCCGGTCTCGCTGTGCGAGCGCATGCGCGTCACCGGGTCGTAGCTGGGTCCGTGCGCCAGCACTTCCGACAGCTCCAGCAGGTAGGAGTAGCGCGCCCACAGCACGCTGGCGATCACGCAGAGGTAGGCCACCCCGGCCACCGCGCTGATCGCATGCACCGGCCCGGACTTCGTCCCGCTCAGCGCGATCCAGCTCAGGCCCGCGATGGCCACCAGCATGAACACGATGCCGGCCACGGCGGTCCAGCCCGCGCGGTCGCCGCGCAGGGCGCCGCGGGTGGCGAGCACCAGCATGGCGGCACCGATGGCGAAAGCCAGCAGCGAGCTGATCGCCAATGCCTCGGTGGGCTCCAGCATCCAGCCGGCGACGAGCACCGCGAGCCCGGCCCCCACCAGCGCCGCCACCGCCGGCCGCGCCGGCGAGACCTGGCGCAGCATGCCCATGGTGGACATCAGCATCAGGGCGAGCGTGACGGCGGTCAGCACCGCGACGTGCGCCAGCACGCGGGCTTCCGCGCGCGGGCCGAGCGGCAGCCAGCCCAGGTAGGCGATGGCGAAGGCGGCGGAGAACACGGAGGTCAGCCCGGCCATCAGGGCGACCCGCCGGTGCGAGCGCAGGAAGGCGGCCATGGAAATCGCGAGCATCAGCACCGCCGTGCAGAAGAACGCCCCCCAAAAGCCCGCGGCCACCGTGTCCATATGCGTGGACGATAGCAAACGGCGGGGCCGGCCGCCATAAGAAAGGCGGCTGCCGCGGTTAAGCCGCGCGCAGCGCCGGGCCGGTGGCCTGCGCCGGCAGTTCGGCGATCTGGCCGGCCTTGTCGTCGAAGAACGCGATGCGCGACGCGTAGGTCCACGCCGTGCGCGCCATCGCCCGCACCGTGCCGACCGCCTGGGCCGGGCGCACCTTGGTGGTGGTCGAGAGCAAGCCGATGCCGACGTCGGCCACCCAGCCGGTCGCCCGCGCGTCCACCCGTCCCGGCGCGCGGCTGACGCTCAGGTTCACGGGGCGCGTCAGGCGGTCGCGGATGTCGCGCGCGAGCTGGTCCAGGCCCCGCAGGTCCTCCATGCTGCGCGTGAGCAGCAGGAAGCCGTCCTCGCCCAGGCGCCCCATCTCCACCGTCTGCGGCACGCAGCGGCGCAGGCGGCCGGCGCACAGGAACAGTGCGTGGTTGAACGCGGCCCGCCCGTGCAGGTTCTCCAGCGCATAGAGGTTGCCGATGCACACGGCCAGCACGCCGACCGGACGCTCCTCGGCCTCGCGGTGGAAGAAGATGTCGCCCACCATCTGCCCGGTCTCGCTGTGCGAGCGCATGCGGGTGACGGGGTCGTAGCTGGGCCCGTGCGCCATCACCTCCGACAGCTCCAGGAGATAGGAGAAGCGCTCCCAGGTGGCGAAGGCCATGACGCTCAGGAAGCTCATGCCGGCCAGCGCGCTCACCGCATGGACGGGCCAGGCGATCGAGCGGTCCAGCGCGATCCAGCTGAGGCCGGCCAGCGCCAGCAGCATGAGCGACACACCCGCCACGGTGGCGCGCGCGAGCCGGTTGCCGCGGGTGGTGGCGCGCATGGCGACCACCAGCATCGCGATGCCGATGGTGAAGGTGGCCACCCAGCTCAGGACCAGCGACTGGGCCGGCTCGAGGAACCAGCCCGTGACGACCACCACCGCCGCCACCGTGCCGAAGATCCAGGCCGCGCGCACCACGCTGGCGTGCTCGCGCAGCAGGCCCAGCAGCGACAGCAGCAGCGGCGCCAGCACCACCGCGGCCAGGATCGCGACGTGCGCCAGCAGGCGGGCCTCGGCCCTCCCGTCGACCGGCAGCCAGCCGATGTACGCCACGACGAAGACCGCCGAAACCACGGCGGACAGCCCGGCCAGCAGCGCCACGCGCCGGCGCGCACGGAAGTAGGCCGCCAGCGAAATGGCCAGCATCAGGCCCGCCGTCCCGAAGAAGGCGCCCCAGAAACCGGCGGCAAGTGCATCCATTGCGCGCAACGATAGCGCATGTGGCAAGCTTTCCCCCAGGGGGCTCCCTTACACTGTCGCGCTGACACCTCACCGCGCCGCCGCCGCCGAATGTCCGCCATCTTCAACTTCACCTTCGTCCCGTGGTTCCGCTCCGTGGCGCCCTACATCCACATGCACCGGGGCAAGACCTTCGTGGTGGGCATGGCCGGCGAGGCGATCGCCGCCGGCAAGCTGCAGCACATCGCGCAGGACCTGGCGCTGATCCAGAGCATGGGCGTGAAGATCGTGCTGGTGCACGGCTTCCGCCCGCAGGTGAACGAACAGCTCAAGGCCAAGGGCCACGCCGCGCGCTATTCGCACGGCATGCGCATCACCGACTCGGTGGCGCTGGACAGCGCCCAGGAGGCGGCGGGCCAGCTGCGCTACGAGATCGAGGCGGCGTTCAGCCAGGGCCTGCCCAACACCCCCATGGCGGGCTCCACGGTGCGGGTGATCTCGGGCAACTTCATCACGGCGCGCCCCGTCGGCATCGTGGACGGGATCGATTTCCAGCACTCGGGCCTGGTGCGCAAGATCGACGTGGCCGGCATCCGGCGCACCATCGACCTGGGCGCGCTGGTGCTGATCTCGCCCTTCGGCTTCTCGCCCACCGGCGAGGCCTTCAACCTCACCATGGAGGAAGTCGCGACCAGCACCGCCATCGCCCTGCAGGCCGACAAGCTGATCTTCCTGAGCGAGGTCCCGGGCGTGCGCACCAGGCCGCTGGAAGCCGAAGGCGAGGACAACCCGATCGACACCGAGCTGCCGCTGGCGGCGGCCGAGCAGCTGCTGGCCAGCCTGCCGCCGCCGCAGAACCCGAGCGACACCTCGTTCTACCTGCAGCACTGCGTCAAGGCCTGCAAGGCCGGGGTGGAGCGCAGCCACATCATTCCGTTCGCGGTCGACGGCGCGCTGCTGCTGGAAATCTACGTGCACGACGGCATCGGCACCATGGTCGTGGACGAGAAGCTGGAGGAACTGCGCGAGGCGACGGCCGACGACGTGGGCGGCATCCTGCAGCTGATCGAACCCTTCGAGAAGGACGGCACCCTGGTCAAGCGGGACCGCACCGAGATCGAGCGCGACATCGCCAACTACACCATCATCGAGCACGACGGCGTGATCTTCGCCTGCGCGGCGCTCTACCCCTACCCCGAGGCCAGGACGGGCGAGATGGCGGCACTGACCGTGTCGCCGCACAGCCAGGGCCAGGGCGACGGCGAGAAGATCCTGCGCCGGGTCGAACAGCGCGCCCGCGCCATGGGGCTGGAGAGCATCTTCGTGCTGACCACCCGCACCATGCACTGGTTCCTCAAGCGCGGCTTCGTGCAGGTGGATCCCGACTGGCTGCCGGAAGCGCGCAAGCGCAAGTACAACTGGGACCGCAAGAGCATGGTCTTCGTCAAGAAATTGACCTGAAGGGCGTGACAGGCCGCCCCGCGCGGCCTATCGTGTGCTCTCCAGCGGCGGGAAAGGCCCGCGCCGGCGCCCCGCGGGGCCGGCCAGGCCCCCGGCTGCTCTACCTTCAGCAAGGAGGCAGCGATGAACCAGGCGTCTTCCATCCCGGCCGTCCAGGACGTGCGCATCCCCATCGGGCACACCTGGCTGCACGGCGACCTCGTGGTCCCGCGGCCGGCGCTGGGCCTGGTGCTGTTCGCGCACGGCAGCGGCAGCGGCCGCCACAGCGCCCGCAACCGCCAGGTCGCCCGGCGCCTGCAGGAAGCCGGCATCGCCACGCTGCTGTTCGACCTGCTCACGCTGGCAGAGGAACAGGTGGACCTGCGCACGCGGGAACACCGCTTCGACATCGCGCTGCTGACGCGGCGCGTCGAGGCGGCCGCCGAATGGACCCGCACCGAAGAAGGCGAGCCTGCGCGTACGGCATGCGTCACCAATGACGGCATCATCCTGCGCGCGACCGAGGCTGGCCGCACCGTGTGGGAGACGACCAGCGTTCAGCGCGGCGCGCAAAGCGCCGACTTGTTCACATTGCCGTCGGGCGTCGAGGTTCTGGACCTCGGCAACATGGGCTCGGCCATGCAAGGCATGATCGAGCGCGCTCAGGGCGGGCAATAGGGCGCCAGGCGGGAGAGGCTTTTCCCGCTTCAGGGGCGAGCTGCGTCGCGCGGCAACGCGGGGCGCCGCAAGCCGTTGTGCGCCGCCCAACGCCACGCTAGAGGTCAACGCTCGGCAGGGACCACGAACGCTAAATGGTTAATATTACTGGAGCTACGGCGGCCGTGCCGGAGATGGCCTCGAGCGCGATGCGCTTGATGCCGCGCGAGCTCCAAGAGGCTTTTGTACAATCGCCGAACGTCTTCATGTTCTTCATGTCGATGGGCTTGGCGGCTGTCTTGATCGCCGCGTTCTGGATGCTCACCGGCATGGGCAAGGCGTCGAGCGCCGCCCGCATTGCGCTGCGCGCGCAAGCGCTGAAGCGAAACAAGGATCACCGCGCATTGGTGCTGATCGCCGAGATCGAAGGCGCCGGCAACGATCTCCGTCAGGAGATGAAAGAAGCGGTCGAAGACAATTTCGGCATGTTCTCATTCGAGAATGATGTGCAGGTCGATCTCTTCCCGGTGCGGCTGAAGACGGTTGCGCCGCGCGCGCATCCGGAAGCGCGCCGCCGGGTTGCAGTGGAAGCCGCAGACGCGCTGGAGCGTTCTGCCGCGGACGTGATCGTCTGGGGCAAGCGCAACATGCTGGGCAAGCTTGATCTGCGCATCACGACGCTGCCGGGATACGGTCGCACGCATGATGTACAGGATTTTCAGCTCGGCTGGAAAACCGGCCGCCCCGATGAAGCTGTGCAGCGAGCGCTCGCGTTCGCGCTGGAATCGTGCCTGCAATGCCGCGCCTGCGAGAGTGTCTGCCCGGCCCAGGTGCGCGCGGACGTCGAGACCG
>JALHLO010000070.1 GCA_022844525.1 Ramlibacter sp. | reverse complement strand
GGCCGCGGGCCGGCTCAGGCCAGCGGCGCGGCGGCCAGCGCGGCGAAGGCGCGCATCACTTCCGGCGGCGCCTGCACCAGCTCGATCAGCACGCCTTCGCCGCCCACCGGGAACTCCTCGTTGCCCTTGGGATGGACGAAGCAGATGTCGAAGCCGGCGCCGCCGCGGCGGATGCCGCCCGGGGCGAAGCGCACGCCCTGCGCGGACAGCCACTCCACCGCCTTGGGCAGGTCGTCGATCCAGAGGCCGACGTGGTTCAGGGGCGTGGCGTGCACAGCAGGCTTCCGGTCCGGGTCCAGCGGCTGCATCAGGTCGACTTCGACCTTCAGCGGCCCGGTGCCGAGCGCGCAGATGTCCTCGTCCACGTTCTCGCTGGCGCTGCGGAAGGTGCCGGTGACCTCCAGGCCGAACAGCTCGACCCAGAGTTTCTGTAGCTTGAGCTTGTCGGGGCCGCCGATGGCGATCTGCTGGATGCCCAGGACCTTGAAGGGGCGTGCGGCGTTCGCCATCACTCGAACTCCACGATCGGCTGGTCCACGGCGAGCGATTCGCCCTTGGCCGCCAGCACCTTGCCGACCACGCCGTCGGCCGCCGCGAACAGCACGTTCTCCATCTTCATGGCCTCGATCACCGCCAGCCGCTCGCCGGCCTGGACCTTCTGCCCCGGCTGCACGGCGACATCCACCAGCAGGCCCGGCATGGGCGACAGCAGGAAGCGGCTCATGTCCGGCGGCGCCTTGTAGGGCATCAGCTTGTGCAGTTCCGCGGCGCGCGGCGCCAGCACCAGCGCGTCGAAGCGTGTGCCGTTGTGGCTGATGCGCAGCGCCAGCGGGTTCTTGCCCACGCCGCGCTCCACCTGGGCCGTGAAGGCCGCGCCATTGACCGTCCCGCGGATGCGCGCGCCACCCAGGTGCCACCGGCTGCAGATCGCGTACTTGCGCCCGTTGGTCTCCACCACGCTGGAGCCGCTCTGCGCCTCGTAGTCGGTGACGCGCGCCGGCTGGTACTGGTGCCTGCCCTCGCCGTCCAGCTTGACCACCACGAACTCGTCGCCCACCTTGAACTCGTGCCCGCGCATCTGGCCGGTGATGCCGGCCGAGCGCTCCAGCGCCTTGCGATTGACGTAAGCGGCCAGCGCCGCGAGGAAGTCCTCGTCGTCGTGCGGCACGTCCTCGGCGCGGAAGCCGCGCGCGTAATGCTCCGCGATGAAGCCGGTGTTGAAGTCGCCGGCCACGAACTTCGGGTGCGCCAGCAGCGCCGCCTGGAAGGGGATGTTGCTGGAAACGCCGCGGATCACGAAGCCGTTGAGCGCCTCGCGCATCTTGGCGATCGCGTCGTTGCGGTCCGTGCCGTGCACGATCAGCTTGGCGATCATCGAGTCGTAGTACATCGGGATCTCGCCGCCCTCGCCCACGCCGGTGTCCACGCGCACGCCGAACAGGTGCTCGGTGTCCGAAGCCCACATCGATGCCTTGGGCGGCTGGAAGCGCACCAGCCGGCCGGTCGAAGGCAGGAAGTTGCGGAACGGGTCCTCCGCGTTGATGCGGCACTCGATCGCCCAGCCGTTGCGCTGCACGTCCTTCTGCGCCAGCGGCAGCTGCTCGCCGGCCGCCACGCGGATCATCAGCTCCACCAGGTCCAGGCCGGTGATGCACTCGGTCACCGGGTGCTCCACCTGCAGGCGGGTGTTCATCTCCAGGAAGTAGAAGCTCTGGTCCTTGCCGACCACGAACTCCACCGTGCCCGCGCTCTGGTACTTCACGGCCTTGGCCAGCGCCACGGCCTGCTCGCCCATGGCCTGGCGCGTCGCCTCGCTGATGAAGGGCGACGGCGCCTCCTCGATCACCTTCTGGTGGCGGCGCTGGATGGAGCACTCGCGCTCGTTCAGGTAGATCACGTTGCCGTGCGCGTCGCCCAGCACCTGGATCTCGATGTGGCGCGGCTCCTCCACGAACTTCTCGATGAACACGCGGTCGTCGCCGAAGCTGTTGCGCGCCTCGTTGCGGCAGGAGGTGAAGCCCTCGAAGGCTTCCTTGTCGTTGAAGGCCACGCGCAGGCCCTTGCCGCCGCCGCCGGCGCTGGCCTTGATCATCACCGGGTAGCCGATGTCCCGGGCGATGCTCACCGCCTGTTCGGCCGTCTCGATCGCATCGTTGTAGCCGGGGATGGTGTTGACCTTCGCTTCCTTGGCCAGCTTCTTGGACGCGATCTTGTCGCCCATGGCCGCGATGGAGTAGTGCTTGGGCCCGATGAAGGTGATGCCTTCCTCCTCCACGCGCCGCGCGAAGCCCTCGTTCTCCGACAGGAAGCCGTAGCCGGGATGGATCGCCTGCGCGCCGGTCTTCTTGCAGGCCGCGATGATCTTGTCGGCCACCAGGTAGCTCTCGCGCGAGGGCGGCGCGCCGATGTGCACGGCTTCGTCGGCGAGCGCCACGTGGCGGGCATCGCGGTCGGCGTCCGAATACACGGCCACCGTCTTGATGCCCATCTTCTTCGCCGTGGCAATGACCCGGCAGGCGATTTCACCGCGGTTGGCGATGAGGATCTTGCTGAACATGTTGGTCTCCTCGGTCCTCTTACAGCGGGATGTTCCCGTGCTTGCGCCACGGGTTTTCCAGCTTCTTGTCGCGCAGCATCACCAGCGAGCGGCAGATGCGCTTGCGGGTCTCGTGCGGCAGGATCACGTCGTCGATGAAGCCGCGGGCGCCGGCCACGAAGGGGTTGGCGAAGCGGGCCTTGTACTCGGCTTCGCGCGCCGCCAGTTTGGCCGGGTCGCCCTTGTCCTCGCGGAAGATGATCTCCACCGCGCCCTTGGCGCCCATCACCGCGATCTCGGCGTTGGGCCAGGCGAAGTTGACGTCGCCGCGCAGGTGCTTGGAGCTCATCACGTCGTAGGCGCCGCCGTAGGCCTTGCGCGTGATCACGGTGACCTTGGGCACGGTGCACTCGGCATAGGCGTAGAGCAGCTTGGCGCCGTGCTTGATGATGCCGCCGTACTCCTGCGCGGTGCCGGGCATGAAGCCGGGCACGTCGACGAAGGTGATCACCGGGATGTTGAAGGCGTCGCAGAAACGGACGAAGCGCGCCGCCTTGATCGAGCTCTTGATGTCCAGGCAGCCGGCCAGCACCAGCGGGTTGTTGGCGACGATGCCCACCGTCTGGCCTTCCATGCGCGCGAAGCCGATCACGATGTTCTTCGCGTAGTCCGGCTGGAGCTCGAAGAAGTCGCCGTCGTCCACCGTCTTGGTGATCAGCTCCTTCATGTCGTAGGGCTTGTTCGCGCTGTCCGGCACCAGCGTGTCGAGCGAGAAGTCCATGCGGTCGGCCGGATCGTTGCTCGGGCGCACCGGCGGCTTCTCGCGGTTGTTCAGCGGCAGGTAGTTGTACAGGCGCCGCAGCATGATCAGCGCCTCGACGTCGTTCTCGAACGCGAGGTCGGCCACGCCGCTGCGCGAGGTGTGGGTGGACGCGCCGCCCAGCTCCTCGGCCGTCACTTCCTCGTGCGTCACGGTCTTCACCACTTCGGGACCGGTGACGAACATGTACGAGCTGTCCTTCACCATGAAGATGAAGTCGGTCATGGCTGGCGAATACACCGCGCCGCCCGCGCAGGGGCCCATGATCATGCTGATCTGCGGCACCACGCCGGAGGCCATCACGTTGCGCTGGAACACGTCGGCATAGCCGCCCAGCGAGGCCACGCCTTCCTGGATGCGCGCGCCGCCGGAGTCGTTCAGGCCGATCACGGGCGCGCCGACCTTCATGGCCTGGTCCATCACCTTGCAGATCTTCTCGGCATGCGCTTCCGACAGCGCGCCGCCGAAGACGGTGAAGTCCTGGCTGAAGACGAACACCAGGCGGCCGTTGATCATCCCATAGCCGGTGACCACGCCGTCGCCCGGGATCTTGTTGTCGGCCATGCCGAAGTCCGTGCAGCGGTGCTCCACGAACATGTCCCACTCCTCGAAGGTGCCTTCGTCCAGCAGCAGCTCCAGCCGCTCGCGGGCGGTGAGCTTGCCCTTCTTGTGCTGCGCCTCGATGCGCCGCTCGCCGCCGCCCAGGCGGGCCGCATCGCGCTTCTTCTCCAGTTGTTCCAGGATGTCGTGCATGGTCTTGTTCCTCGGGTCCTCGTTACTTCACCTGCTGCATCGCCTGCAGCAGCTGGCGCGCCGCGGTCGATGCCGCGATGCGTCCCTGTTCCACTTCCTTCGTCAACTGCGGCAGCAGCGATTTCACCCCTGCGTGCTGACGGAACGCTTGCCTCAGGCCGCTCTCGATGCGCTCCCACATCCAGGCGAGCGACTGCTGGCGCCGGCGGCCTGCGAGCCGGCCGCTCGCCTCCTGCAGCTGGCGAAAGCGCGTGACGGCCTGCCAGAAACGGTCGACGCCCTCCCCCTTCAAGGCGCTCAGCTGCAGCACCTGCGGATGCCACAGGGTCTCGTCGTGGTGCGCATGGTCCGCGCGCCCGTGCTGGCCGAGGATGCGCAGCGCGCTGGTGATCTGCGCCTGCGCGCGCGTCGCCGCGTCGGGGTCGATGTCGGCCTTGTTGATCACGACCAGGTCGGCCAGCTCCATCACGCCCTTCTTGATCGCCTGCAGGTCGTCGCCGGCGTTGGGCAGCTGCAGCAGCACGAACATGTCTGTCATGCCGGCCACGGCCGTCTCGCTCTGGCCGACGCCCACCGTCTCGACGATCACGATGTCGTAGCCGGCGGCCTCGCACACCAGCATCGCCTCGCGCGTCCTGGCGGCCACGCCGCCCAGCGTGCCGCTGGAGGGGCTCGGCCGGATGTAGGCCTGCGGGTGCACGGAGAGGTGCTCCATGCGGGTCTTGTCGCCGAGGATGGAGCCGCCGGAGACGCTGGACGACGGATCGATCGCCAGCACCGCCACGCGGTGGCCCTGCGCGATCAGGGCCAGGCCCAGCGCCTCGATGAAGGTGCTCTTGCCGACGCCGGGGACGCCGGAGATGCCGAGGCGGAAGGACTTGCCGGTGTGGGGGAGCAGCTGCGTCAGCAGTTCGTCCGCCTGCGCGCGGTGGTCCGCGCGGGTGGACTCCAGCAGCGTGATCGCTTTGGCGATCGCGCGGCGTTGCGCTGCGCCGGGTGCGCCCAGGATGGCCTGCGCCGGATTCACGGCCGAGCGCCCTCACCCCTGCCCTCTCCCGGAGGGAGAGGGAGCAATCCGATGGGGGCCGGAACCCGATTTCCGGGAATCACGACCGCGCCACCGCCTGCCGGATCTGTTCCAGCACGTCCTTGGCGCTCGCGGGGATCGGCGTGCCCGGGCCGTAGATGCCCTTGACGCCCGAGTTGTAGAGGAACTCGTAGTCCTGCTGCGGGATCACGCCGCCCACGAACACGATGATGTCGTCGGCGCCCTGCTTTTCCAGCTCCGCGATGATCGCCGGCACCAGCGTCTTGTGGCCGGCCGCCAGCGTGCTGATGCCCACGGCGTGCACGTCGTTCTCGATCGCCTGGCGCGCGCACTCCTCCGGCGTCTGGAACAGCGGGCCCATGTCGACGTCGAAGCCGAGGTCGGCGTAGGCCGTGGCCACCACCTTGGCGCCGCGGTCGTGGCCGTCCTGGCCCAGCTTGGCGATCATCACGCGCGGCCGGCGGCCCTGCTCCTCGGCGAACGCGTCGATTTCCTTCTTCAGGGTTTCCCAGCCTTCGGCCGAGTCGTAGGCAGCTGCATACACACCGGTCACCTTTTGCGTATCGGCGCGATGGCGCCCGAAGATCTTCTCGAGCGCATCGCTCACCTCGCCCACCGTCGCGCGCAGGCGGATCGCCTGGATGGCCAGGTCCAGCAGGTTGCCCTTGCCGGTGCGCGCCGCGGTGGTCAGGGCTTCCAGCGCCGCGTGCACCTTCGCGCCGTCCCGGGAAGCCCTGATCTTCTGCAGGCGCGTGATCTGCTGCTCGCGCACGCGGACGTTGTCCACCTCCAGGATCTCGAGCGGATCCTCCTTGGCCAGCTTGTACTTGTTGACGCCGACGATCACGTCGCGGCCGGAGTCGATGCGCGCCTGCTTTTCCGCCGCGGCCGCCTCGATCTTCAGCTTGGCCCAGCCGGAGTCGACCGCGCGCGTCATCCCGCCCATGGCCTCGACTTCCTCGATGATCTTCCAGGCGGCGTCGGCCATGTCCTGGGTCAGCTTCTCCATCATGTAGCTGCCGGCCCAGGGGTCGATCACGTTGGTGATGTGCGTCTCCTCCTGGATGATCAGCTGCGTGTTGCGCGCGATCCGGGCGGAGAACTCGGTCGGCAGCGCGATCGCCTCGTCGAAGCTGTTGGTGTGCAGGGACTGGGTGCCGCCGAACACCGCGGCCATCGCCTCGATGGTGGTGCGCACCACGTTGTTGTAGGGGTCCTGCTCGGTGAGCGACCAGCCCGAGGTCTGGCAGTGCGTGCGCAGCATCAGGCTCTTGGGGTTCTTCGCGCCGAAGCCCTGCATGATGCGGCACCACAGCAGGCGCGCCGCGCGCATCTTGGCGATCTCGAGATAGAAGTTCATCCCGATCGCCCAGAAGAAGGACAGGCGGCCGGCGAAGTCGTCGACGTCCAGGCCCTTGGCGGTCGCGGTCTTCACGTACTCCTTGCCGTCGGCCAGCGTGAAGGCCAGTTCCAGCGCCTGGTTGGCACCGGCTTCCTGCATGTGGTAGCCGGAGATCGAGATCGAGTTGAACTTCGGCATGTTCTTCGCCGTGTACTCGATGATGTCGCCCACGATCCGCATGGAAGGCTCCGGCGGATAGATGTAGGTGTTGCGGACCATGAACTCCTTGAGGATGTCGTTCTGGATGGTCCCGGACAGCTGGTCCTGCCCAACGCCCTGCTCCTCCGCCGCCACCACGTAGCCCGCCAGCACCGGCAGCACGGCGCCGTTCATGGTCATGGAGACGGAGACCTTGTCCAGCGGGATGCCGTCGAACAGGATCTTCATGTCCTCCACCGAGTCGATCGCCACGCCGGCCTTGCCGACGTCGCCCACCACGCGGGGATGGTCGCTGTCGTAGCCGCGGTGGGTAGCCAGGTCGAAGGCGACGCTGACACCCTGGCCGCCGGCCGCCAGGCCCTTGCGGTAGAAGGCATTCGACTCCTCCGCGGTGGAGAAGCCCGCGTACTGGCGGATGGTCCATGGCCGCGCCGCGTACATCGTGGCCTGGGGGCCGCGCAGGTAGGGGGCGAAGCCCGGCAAGGTGTCGGTGTACGGCAGCCCCCGCAGGTCGGCCCCCGTGTACAGCGGCTTGACCGTGATCCCGTCGGGCGTGACCCAGTTCAAGGCGTCGACCTGGCCGCCCGGGGCGGACTTGGCGGCGGCCTTCTTCCACTCCTCCAGGGAGACGGGCTTGAATTCGGGCGGGGTCTGGCTCATGAGGGCATCCTGTGGGGACCGCGGGTATTTCCGCACGGTAGCGTGAGTCTACATCATTCATAATTATTGATAAAGAATTCCGAGCGCCCTAGAATCCACCGCATGTCCGCCGTCTCCCTCGCTCCCCGCGCCCTCTATGTAGAGGTGGCGGAGCTGCTGCGCCAGCGCATCTTCCGCCGCGAACTCGAGCCCGGCAGCTGGATCGACGAGGTGAAGCTGGCGCAGGAATACGGCATCAGCCGCACGCCGCTGCGCGAAGCGCTGAAGGTGCTCGCGGCCGAGGGCCTGGTGACCATGAAGGTGCGGCGCGGCGCCTACGTCACCGAGGTGTCGGAGCGCGACCTCTCGGACGTGTACCACCTGCTCGCCCTGCTGGAAAGCGACGCGGCGGCGGTGGTGGCCGAGCGCGCGACCGAGGCGCAGGTCAAGGAATTGCAGAAGCTGCACCGCGAGCTGGAAGCCAGCGTGAAGGACCGCGAGAAATTCTTCGCGGTCAACGAGCGCTTCCACATGCGGCTGCTGGAGCTGGCCGACAACCGCTGGCGCGACCAGATGGTGGCGGACCTGCGCAAGGTGATGAAGCTCAATCGCCACAACTCGCTGCTGAAGTCCGGGCGCATCCAGGAATCGCTGGCCGAGCATGCGGCGCTGATGGAGGCGCTGGCGCGGCGCGATGCGCAAGGCGCGCGCGAGCGCATGCAGGAGCACTTCCGCAACGGGCTGGAGGCGGCGGCCTAGTGTCGCGGTTCGCCTGCGGGCTCACCACGACCTACGGTCCCTGCAGGCCGTGGTGAGCGCGCGCAGCGCCGAACCGCGGCACCCCGGCACCCCCGTAGGTCGTGGTGAGCGCGCGCAGCGCCGAACCGCGGCACCCCGGCACCCCCGTAGGTCGTGGTGAGCGCGCGCAGCGCCGAACCGCGACGCGCGGCGCCTGCATAGGCTGGCAATGAGCGCAGCGCCCCCCGCTGACGCCCTCAAGCCGTCGCCGGCCGGACCTCCGGCTGCGCCTGCGCCAGCAGCCGCGCGAGCTCGTCGCAGCGCGCGCGCAGCGAGGCGAGCTCCTCCGTCGCCGCGGCCTGCTCCAGCGCCCGGCTGGCGCGGCTCGCCTCCTTGAAGCCGTACATCGCCAGGCTGCCCGCCAGCTTGTGCGCGGTGATGCGGATGGCCTCGCGCTCGCCTTGCCGGACCGCGGCGGCGAGTTCCTCCGCCATCTGCCGCCGCGAGGTCAGGAATTCGGGCATCAGGTGCATCAAGCCCGGTTCGATCCAGACACGCGAGTCGCCGGCGTCCATCGATCCGACCGAAGGCGCGGGGTCTTCGCCGCGCAGCACCGCGAACACCTCCTCGCGCGTCGCCGGCTTGGCCAGGTAGAGGTCGAAGCCGGATTCCAGGCAGTGCCGCCGCGTGGCTTCGTCGTCGTGCGCGGAGAAGGCGGCGATGCGGCTGGGCTTCTCGCCGCGCTGCCGCTGCAGCTCGCGGACGCGCTGCACGGACTCCACGCCGCCCATCACCGGCATCTCCAGGTCCATGAAGATCACGTCCGGCCGCGCCTCGCGCGCCAGTTCCAGCGCGGCCCGCCCGTTGACCGCCGTGCGCACCTGCAGCGGCGGGCTGGGCAGCAGCGTCTTGAGCACCACGATGTTGTATTCGTCGTCGTCCACCACCAGCACGGACAATGCGGGCAGCGCGTCCGGGCGCAGCGCCGGATGCAGGATGGGCGTCCGGCCGGGCGCGTGCGAGGGCACCGCCGCATGCCAGGCCGGCAGCCGCAAGGAAAGCGTGGTGCCCTCCGGCCCCGAAACCATGCGCAGCGAACCGCGCTGCACCCGGGCCATGAGGCGGGCCGAATAGGCGCCCAGGCCGGTGCCGCCCGGCTTGCCGTGCGTCGCGTATTTCTCGAAGAAGCGCTCGCGCACCGCCGCCGGCACCTCGCCCGCGTTGTGGACGTCGAGTGCCGCGCAGTCGCCGTTGCCCTCGTCCACCCGGCGCAGCGCCACGCGCACTTCCGCCTGCTCCGGCGACGCCTCCAGCGCGTTCTTCAGCAGGTTGGCGATGGTGGAATAGCAGAGCAGCTCCTCGCCCTGCGCATACACCGGTCCGGGCGGCAGTTCCAGCACCATGCGCAGGTTCTTGGACCGCGCATGCGCCTGCAGCTCGCGGGTGATGGTCTGCACCAGCGCGGCGAGGTCGACGGCCTGCGCGCGCAGCCGGTAGGTGCCCTCCTCCATGCGGTACAGGTCCAGCGACAGGTTCACCATCGACAGCACGCGCAGCGCCGCCCGCTCCACCGTCCCGAGCAGCTCGTCGTCCGCCGGGGACAGCGCATGGCGCTCGCGCAGCAGGCGCGGCACCGTGGCGATGCTCGCCAGCGGCGTCTTCAGGTCGTGCCGCGCGATGCGCTCCACCTCCTCGCGCAGCCGGAAGGCCTCGCGCAGCGCCTCGTTCTGCTCCTCCAGCTGGCGCACCAGCGCGTCGAGCCGCTCGCGCTGCTCGACCTCCCTGGCGTGCTGGGTGTCGGCGATGTGCGAGAAGATGTTGGCGAACACCACCAGCAGGACCAGCGTCACCGCGACGCGGGCGGTGAGTTGCGGGCCGATGTGCATTGCCGCCAGCGGGATGGTCACCAGCACCAGCGTGACGTTGAAGATGTTCGCGGTGCGCCGCGGCAGCATGAAGTGGAACAGCAGGATGCCCGGGTACACCCAGAGGATGCCGATCCAGCCGTTGTTGTACATGGCCGTCGCCAGGCCGATCAGGGACGCGGCGAAGATGGCCACCGCCGGCACCACCGGCGGACGCCCGCGCGCGATCGCGAAGGCGTTGACCAGCAGGCAGACCACGAAGGTGCTGGTGACGATGCCCAGCACGATGCGGTCCTGGAAGAAGTTGTTGACCGCGAACGGCCCCAGCAGCAGCGTGCCGGCGACCGACAGCCCCAGGAAGATCTTGCGCTGGTGCTCCTCGACGAAACCCTGGGCAAACTCGCGCACCGGCTCGTGCCGGCTGTTCTCGGACGGCCATGGCGGCGGGGCGTCGTCGATCAGGGCCAAACTGTTCCTCCTGCGCCGGTCATTATGCGGGGCGCGGCGCGCGGCGCAAAGGAGGAACGTGGGAGTCCCAGTCGGAATCCGCTTAAGGCATTTTGCCTGGCCTCGCCGGTCGCGGTTGCGGGCGCGGGCGGCCCGCTGTCCTCACCGGAAGGACCAGACCGCCCCGAAGTTCAGTCCGAGCACGTCGATGCCGGGGTTCGGCGACGTCATCCCCAGGTTGGAGTGGTGCGTGAAGTACAGCGCCGCGGTCAGCGCGAAACTGTCGGAGAGCTGGCGGCGCAGGCCGCCTTGCGTGGTCCAGTGGAAGGTCAGGTCCTGGCCCTGGCCCCCGGCCACGCCGCGGGAATCGATGAAACCGGCGCCGCCCCCGATCTCGAAGAAGGCGGCGGTGCGGCGGTCCGGTGCCCACAGCTCGAACACCGGGGCGCCGGAGACGGCGAAGTAGCGGCTCTCCGGGCCGCGCACGATCGCCTCGGCGACCAGCGCGACGCGGTTGCGCACCGTCAGGCGCGCGCCGCGCTCCGAGCGCCAGAGATCCCACATCGCCGGGCTGCGCCAGGCCACCTGCACGGGGGCGATGCGGTAGGAATGCGGCGAGTTGTTGCGGACCTTGGCCAGGTAGCCCGCCTCGAGGGCGAACTCCCAGCGGTCGGCGGGATGCGGCGCCTGCGCCGCAGCCGCACCGCAGGCGGCCATCGCCAGGACGAACACGCCGGGGGCGACGCGGCGCCTGCTCTTCATCGTTGCAGCCTTCTTCCTGTTCATGCGCGCAGGGCGCGGTACTCCGAAAAGATGCCGAGTTCCACGTGCCGCTCGACATCGGCCAGGCCGGCGTTGCGCAGCGTCTGCAGCACCTGCGCGGGCGGCACGCAGGCCTCGATGGTGTCCCAGTAATAGCGCCACAGCATCGGCGTGGTCCGCGACCGGGACACCACGCGCGCGATGGTCGGGACCACCCCGCGCATGTAGGCCTTGAGCAGCAGGTTGGCCATGCGCCCTTCGGCACGCGTGATCTCCAGCACCAGCAGCCGGCCGCCGGGCTTGAGCACGCGGCGGAATTCGGCGGCGGCGGCCGCGAAGTCCGCGATGTGGCGCAGCGCGTAGCCCATCACCAGGAAGTCCGCGCTGGCCGATTCGACCGGGATCTCCTCGGCCCGGCCGAGCCGGCAGTCGACCGGCGGGTCGAAATGCGCCTGCCCCATCATGCCCGGGCTGGGGTCGACACCGATGAGGCGCTGCGGCTCGCCGGTGATCTTCAGGATCTCGCGCGACACCAGGCCCGTGCCCATGCCGACGTCCACCACCTGCATGCCGGGCCGCAGCCCCGCGCGCATGAGGGCCTGCCGGCGGTACCAGGACCCCGTGCCCAGCCCCAGGATCTTCTCCAGCCGGTCGTAGTCCACGGCGGTGGAGTCGAAGGTGGCGCGCAGGAAGGCCTCGCGCGCGCCAGCGTCGCCGCTGCGGTAGTACGTCGGGAGCGGGGTGTGGGGAAGGTGGACCGAGGCGCCGGGCGCCTCCTCCCGTGACGGATCGGACATTCTGGTACAGCTTTGTTGGATGGAGCGTGGCGAATGGCTCACGCCGAGGTGATTGTCCACGTTTGGCCACGCGCGCTCGCATAAAATCGCGGCGTTTCACCTGCCCTGGGGTGTGGGCACAACAATGACTGCCAACAAAGAACTGCTTCACGAAGTGGCCAGCCTGCTGGTCGAAGCTTTGAACCTGGAGACCGCGCCCGAGGCCATCGACCCGCAGGCGCCGCTTTACGGCGACGGCCTCGGTCTCGATTCCATCGACATGCTGGAAGTCTCCCTCGTGGTGTCCAGGCGCTACGGCGTGCAGTTGCGCTCCGACGACGAGAACAACGAGCAGATCTTCGCCTCGCTCGCCAGCCTGGCCGACCACATCGCCGCGCACCGGACCACCTGAGATGCGCGGCGGCTTCGCATCGACCCGCGCGCGCTGGGCCGCTGGAGCGGCGGCGGCGCTGGCGTATGCGGCCGCCTCCCATGCCCTGATGACCCGCGCGCAGGAGTCGCCCTGGGCGCTGGCCATCATCCTCGGGCCGGTGGTGGCGATCAGCGCCGCGTGGGCCTGGAGCGCGGGCCACCGCCTGCCGGCCCTGGCCGGGGTGGCGGTCGTGGTGCTGCTGGGCCTGCAGGGCGCCGTCGGCAAGGGCATTCCCGCCCGCTGGCTGTACCTTGCCCAGCACGCCGGCGTGCACCTGGCGCTCGCGGGCTGGTTCGGCTCCACGCTGAGGCGAGGCGCCGAGCCGCTGATCACCGCGCTGGCGCGGCGCGTCCACGACCGCTTCCCGCCGCCGATGGAACGCTACACCCGGCAGGTGACGCTGGCCTGGACACTCTATTTCGTGGGCATGGCGACCGCGTCGCTGGTGCTGTTCGCCGCCGGCGACTTCGCCCACTGGTCGCTGCTGGCCAACATCCTCACGCCCATCCTCACCGCGGCCTTCTTCGTGGGCGAGTATCTCGTGCGCTACCGGCTGCATCCCGAGTTCGAGCGGGTCAGCCTGCAGCGGGCGCTGCAGGCCTACCGCAGCTACGGCGGCGGCAAGACGCGAAACGGTTCCGCGCCATGAGCGCGAGCCTGCCGCTGCTCGCGGGCCACGCCTCGCTGGACGAGCCGCTCGCCTGGCGCGCGGGCGAGGCCCTGTCGCGCCGCCGTTTCCTGCAGGACGTGCAGCGGCTGGCGCCGCAGCTGCCGCAGGGCGGTCCGGTGCTGCCCATGACGGCCGACCGCTACCAGTTCGCGCTGGGCCTGGGCGCGGCGATCGTGCGCGGGCAGGCGGCGCTGATGCCGCCCAACCACACGCCCGACATGGTGCGGCGCCTGCAGGCGCTGTTCCCGGCCGGCTACGTGCTGGCCGACGCGGGACAGCCGCCACTGGCCTTGCCCACCCTGGGCTATCCCGCGCCGGCTGCCGCATCCGGCGGCGATGCCCCCATGCCGATGGTGCCGCCAGCGCACGAGGTGGCCCAGGTGCTCACGTCCGGCTCGACGGGCGAGCCCATGCCGCACGGCAAGCGCTGGGGCCAGCTGGTGACCAACATCGCGGCGGAAGCGCAGCGCATCGCCGAAACCCTGGGCCGCGCCGACCTGCGCGGCGTGACCATTGTCGGCACCGTGCCGGCGCACCACATGTACGGCTTCGAATCGACCGTGCTGATCGCGATGCTGGGCGGCGCCGCCTTCGCGGCGGAGCGCCCCTTCTTCGCGCAGGACATCGCGCGCGTGCTGGCCTCGGTGCCGCGGCCCCGCGTGCTGGTCACCACGCCGCTGCACCTGAAGACCCTGCTGGACGACGGCGTCGCCGTGCCGCAACTGGACCTCGTGGTCAGCGCCACCGCCGCCCTGTCGCCGCAACTGGCCGCGCGGGCGGAAGCGGCGCTCGCCGCCCCGCTGATGGAGATCTACGGCTGCACGGAGGCCGGCCAGGTCGCCACGCGCCTGACCACGCGGGCGCCCGAGTGGCGCACCTTCGCCGGACTGGTGCTGTCCGGCGACGGCGAGGACTCCTGGGTGAGCGGCGGCCACGTGCCCGAGCCCACGCGCCTGGCCGACGTGCTGGAGGTGCTGGAGCCCACGCGCTTTCGCCTGCTCGGTCGCAGCAACGACCTGATCAACGTCGCCGGCAAGCGCAGCTCGCTGGCGCACCTGAACCACCACCTGAACAGCATCGAGGGCGTGCGCGACGGTGCCTTCTGGCTGCCGCCCGAAGGCGGCGGCGAGGAAGTGGTGCGGCTGGTCGCGATCGTCGTGGCACCGGACCTGGACCGGCAGGCCCTGCTGGCCGCGCTGCGGGAACGGGTCGATGCGGCCTTCCTGCCCCGGCGCATCCTGCGCGTGGATTCGCTGCCCCGCGACCCCACGGGCAAGCTGCCTTCGGGACGGCTCGCGGAGCTCGCCACGCGCCTGCTGGCGCAGGCCGGCCATGACTGAGATGCGCAGCAACCGCGTCGAGGTGGCGCGCGACCATCCCGCCTTTCCGGGGCATTTCCCGGGGCAGCCCGTGCTGCCCGGCGTGGTGCTGCTGGGCGAAGTGCTGGAACTGCTGCTGCGCGAGGCACCCGCGGCCCTGGGTGCGCAACCGTGCATCAGCGCCGTGAAGTTCCTGGCGCCGGTGCGGCCGGGCGCGCGCCTGGAGATCCGCTGGAGCCCGCCGGGCGGGCAGCGCCTGCGCTTCGAGGTGTGGCGCCACGCCGAAGGCGATCCGCCGCAGGGCCAGCTGGCCGCCAGCGGGCAGCTGGAACGAGGCGAAGCGCCATGAACGCCGCACGCGAGTCCCTGGACAACGCCGCCACCTGGGCGACCCAGGCCGAGCGCAGCAACGCGACGACGCTGCGCCTCATGCGCTGGATCGCGGTGACGCTCGGACGGCGCCTGTCGCGGCTGGTGCTGCATCCGATCACGCTGTACTTCCTGCTGTTCGGCGGACCCGCCGCGCGCGCATCGTCCGCTTACCTGCGCCGAGCATTGGGCCGCGCGCCGGGCTGGCGCGACCGCTACCGCCACGTCCACCACTTCGCCGCCACCATCCTGGATCGCGTGTATCTGCTGCGCGGCGACTTCGACCTGTTCGAGGTGGAAGTGGTGGGGGCCGGGCACATCGACGCAATCCTGCAGTCGGGCCGCGGCGCCTTCCTGGTGGGCGCGCACCTCGGGAGCTTCGAGGCGCTGCGCGCGCTGGGCGAGCAGCGGCGCGGCCTGCGCGTGGCCATGCTGATGTACGAGCAGAACGCGCGGCTGCTGACCGACACGCTGCGCGCCATCGCCCCCGACGTGGTGCAGCACGTCATCGGCCTGGGCCGCATGGAGGCCATGCTGGAACTGCGCGACTGGCTCGACGCCGGCGGCGTGGCGGGCCTGCTGGCGGACCGCACGCTGCAGGGGCCGGGACAGCCCGCGGCCGCCGCCGGCCGCTCGCGCACGCACTGGATCGACTTCCTCGGCCAGCCGGCCGCGTTCTCCGACGGTGCCTTCCGGCTGGCCGCGCTGCTGCGGCGGCCGGTCGTCTTCATGGCGGGCCTCTACCTGGGCGGCGGACGCTACCAGCTGCGCTTCGTCCCCCTGGCCGATTTCAGCGAGGCGGGGGACCCCGCCGCGACCGGCCGGCGCGCGCCACGCGATGCCGCCGTCGAGGCCGCGGTGCGGCGCTACGCGCAACTGCTGGAGCAGCACTGCCGCGAGACGCCGCACAACTGGTTCAACTTCTTCGACTTCTGGGCCGGCAGTCCCGGCCCGCAGGATGCGCCCGATGCGAGCCCCGGCACGCCCTGACCCGCGCGCGGCCCTGCGCATCGCGCTCGTGGCCCTGTGCCTGGCCGCGGCGGGAACCGCGCGCGCGGCCGGCTTCGACCTGCAGGCGCTGATGCACCAGCTGGCGCAGGTGCGCTCCGGCCAGGCCGTGTTCGTGGAGGACCGGCGCGTGCAGCAACTGGACCAGACCCTGCGCTCCTCCGGCCGCCTGAGCTTCAGCGCGCCCGACACCTTCGTGCGCGAGACCCTCAAGCCCAGCCACGAGCGGCTGGCGGTGGTCGGCAACCAGCTCACCATGAGCCGCGGCAACCGCTCGCGCACCGCGCTGCTGGACTCGGTGCCCGAGGCGGTGGTGATCGTCGAGGCGATCCGCGGCACGCTCACCGGCAACCGCGAGACGCTGGAGCGCTATTTCGACACCAGCGTGCAGGGCAGCGCGCAGCAGTGGCAGCTGGAACTGGTGCCGCGCGAGCCGCGCCTGCGCGGGCAGGTGGCGCACCTGCGCCTGAGCGGCGGGCAGGGCCAGGTGCGCGAAGTGCGCATGACGCTTGCCGACGGCGACACTTCCGTGATGCGCATCGAGCCGGTGCCCGGCGACACGCCGGCGAAGAAGCCTTGACGGACGCGGCCACCGCGCGGCGCTGGCGGCAGCCCGTGCCCTGGATCTGGCTGGCCGCCATGGTCCTGGGCCTGTGGCTGTGCGCGCGCGCCACCTATGTCGCCGACCTCTCGGCCTTCCTGCCTTCCGCGCCCACCGCCGAACAGCGGGTGCTGATGGCGCAGCTGAAGAACGGCGCGACCGGCCGCGTGCTGATGATCGGCATCCGCGGCGGCACGCCGCAGGCGCGCGCGGACGCATCCCGGCGGCTGGCCGCCGGCCTGCGCCGCAGCGCCGCCTTCGAGGCGGTGCACAACGGCGAGGACGGCGACCAGGAAGCCATCG